>NZ_RZTT01000783.1 GCF_003996995.1 Mesorhizobium sp. M7A.T.Ca.US.000.02.2.1
TCGAGGTCGGCCACGGGACACTGTTGCGTGGGATCGGCTCGCCCAAGCCATTCCCCGCCCACGCAAGCGCCCGAACCACACATCGCAGAAAAAGAGATCGTCCTTCAAGAGGAGTACTGAAATTGGGGAAAAGCGAAATTCCTCATGAACCGGTTGGCCCTGCTGTCCACAAGGACGACGAGGCCCTTGCTTCCCCGTTCGTAAAATGCCTCCTGCGGCTCATTCGTACTCAGGATTCCTTCGGCTTATGGGAAGGCCATTCGGATGCCGAGCTGCTGGCCGAGTTCATCATCACCAAGCAACAGCAACGTGCGGTACCCTTTGGCGGCGATCCCGATCCTGACGCGCTGTGGAGGCTCGACATGTTTTACACCGCCGTAGCGCTTGCGATCGAGGAGCGCTCCGGCGTGTCGACGTCGCCGACAATAGAAATGAAACCCGTGGGGGCTTCCGGCGGTTGGGCGTTCTGTCGAGACGTCCACCGGTTCGGCTTCGAGACTTTCCGCAAACTTGCTGAGGCCGGTACGAAACTGGTCGACGATGCGACTGCAGCCATTGAAGCCTAGCCCGAGATGGAGCGCATCAAGAAACCATTGTTCCAGGAAGGATCTATGTCAGACCTAGATAGGATGAGGAAAAAAGTCTGAAAGCTCCAGTTGCGTGCAGCTATTGCCAAGATGGCATTGCAGGACCTCGTCGAGGGTCTGCCGGGCAAGTGGGCCGACATACAGGAAGTCGCCGAGAAAACCCAAGCCGTTTATGCCGAGTTGGATGTTGCCAAGAGAGAACTCGCTTCAATGAAGAATTTAGGATGATGCGCACATTCACCACCCGTGACGGCTCCATTTGGATGCCGTCGTACCTGACCTCCATCGATAGCAAACCTGCATCGGCTGCTGCCGTTGTTTCAAGGTCTGCTCGCGCGATGTCATGCATCTTCACGGCGTTGATGATGCGGGTGAAATCCTCGCCCCTGCGATGACGAGGACGACGATTTCGACGGCAAGCTCAATCGCATGATCATGGTTGTCGATGATGCCGGCCGCTGCATAGGCTGCGGAGCCTGCGGCCGCGTCTGCCCCAAGAACTGCCAGACGCATGTTGCGGCCGACGAGCTCGCAACATGATCTGGCGAAAACCAGG
>NZ_RZTT01000784.1 GCF_003996995.1 Mesorhizobium sp. M7A.T.Ca.US.000.02.2.1
ATCTCGTCCACGGCCTCGGGCATCCGCTCAAACCCTGAGCCCAGGATAATGGCGACCGGCTGGTCGTCGCCAGCCAATCGCCGAAGCGTGTCGACGATGCGCTCGCCGTCGATGCCCCTCTGCAGGTCGCCCGGCAGCATCGTCGCACGTTCTGCGAGCGCGACGGTGTCCGTATCGCAAAAGAAATCGGCAACCAGCGGACGATAGCCGGCGCGGCGCGCGGCGGCGGCCAGCGCCCGGCCTGAAATTGCCGCGATCAAGAGAGATCCGGCGTTACTTGGCAATCTCGCGTGCAAGGGAAAACGCTTCCTGAAAATCGAGCGTGATCGTCTTTTCGGATTCGATCATTCTTTTGAAGAGACCGAATTCGACCTTATATTTGACATTGCCAATGGCAAGCGGACCAATGCCGACAGCTTTTGCCGCTTCGAGTGGATCACCATTGGCATTGACGGCCAATCCTTCGATACCGGCCGGGGGAACCGCATTGACGTCGGCCGCAATAAGCAGGTCATTGCCTTTCAACTGGGCTTTGGAGACCACCTGGACGCCAGCTTTGGCGCAAGCCAGGATAATTTCGTTCGCCTCGACCAGCTTTGTCTTGCGTGCGTCGCTCGATCCGTCAGCGGCATCGACGATGATGTTGAATCTGCTTTCGATCTCGGCAGCGATCTGCTTGACCCTCTCGATGCCGTCATGGCCGACAAGTGTGACCCGGGCACCTTCCCCTGCCGCGATGACGGCGGTGCAGAAGCCGACGACGCCGGTGGCACCGAAAACAGCCACCCTCGTATCCCTGAGCGCACGCTGGAATTTCTTCTCCAGCGCCTTTTCGACCTTGGCCACCATCGCCGCGGCCGTGGTGAACGAGCCGGCCGGATCGGCAAACACCGAAACCTGGAAAGGCGGCACCATCGCCTTCTTCGCGGCGTCGAACATGTCGAGCGCCAACGAGGCGTCCTTCCCGGCGATGAAGATGCCGGTGTCGACACCCGCATCCGGCGGGCGCGAAAAGATCGCGTCCTGGACCAGGCCTGTCACTTCGGCGAGGCCTACATCGACATAGGGGACGACGGCGTCGAAACCGGCGTCGAGGGCCATGTTCACGTCGAATGGGCTCATCTGCTTCAACGGTGTCAGCA
>NZ_RZTT01000785.1 GCF_003996995.1 Mesorhizobium sp. M7A.T.Ca.US.000.02.2.1
GCCTTAAGGGCGTGGCGCTGATCATCGGCCAGTCGAATTACCTGCACATCGCCGCCCTGCCCAACCCCGCCAACGACGCCCGCGACATGGCCAAGATGCTGACCGACCTTGGCTTCGACGCCCGCAGCGTCACCGACCGCGACGCCACCAAGCTGAAGCGCGACCTGGAGCGGTTCACCGAAGATGCCGACGGCGCCGATGTCGCCTTCATCTACTACTCCGGTCATGGCATCGAGGCCGGCGGCGAAAACTATCTGGTTCCGGTCGATGCCGACGTCCCGTCGCTGAAGGATGCCGACACCAGCCTTGTGCCGATATCGGCCGTCATGGAGGCATTGAAAAAGACAGTGTCGGTGAGGATGATGATGATAGATGAATGCAGCAAAAATAAAAGAAATGAGGAAGTGATGGTACGGCGCTCACCGACCGCTTCCGCCTCGCCCATAGGCGCCGGCGGGTTGGAGCCGGTGCGCGGCGCCAAGGCGCTCGGCAATGCACCGGCGGCCGACGCGAGCCTGGGTACAGTGGTCGGCTTTGCCGCAGAACCGGGTCATCCTGCACTTGATGGCGCCGCCGGCGAAAACAGCCCTTACGCGTCCGCCCTGCTGCGCCACCTCGCGGCGATGAAGGGCACCGAATTCGGCTCGGTCATGCGCATGGTGACCGAGGAGGTCTATCTCGACACAAAGGCAAAACAGCGCCCCTGGGTCAATGAAAGCCTGCGCCGGCTGCTCTATTTCGGCGTCGCGCCGGCGGAGCCGACCGGCGACGACGGGCTGATCACAGGCGAGAGGCGCCAACTCCTGCTGACGATTTCCGGCCTGCCCGACCCGAAACGGGCGCAGGTGGAACTGGCCTCGCTGCAGGAAGGCGTGCCGCTCGACGCGCTTTATGGCGTGCTGAAGGCGCTCGGCACGGAAAAGATCCCCGAAGACCCGACCGACCTGCAAAAGGTGCTCGATGCCCAGGCCGAGCGCCTGAGGAAGATGATGTCCGAGCGTGCAGCGCTGCGCACCGACGATCCGGAGATCAAACGGCTTGTCGCCTCCGCCGACAAGGCGATCGGCCAGGGCGCCATCGTGACGGCGCGCAAATTCCTCGACGATGCGGTCGGCCGGGTCGAGCAGACCAACGA
>NZ_RZTT01000786.1 GCF_003996995.1 Mesorhizobium sp. M7A.T.Ca.US.000.02.2.1
CGACAGGATCAGGCCACCGGTGCCGAGTTCGGCAACCGAATCATTGGCGAAGGCGGGCGCGGGCGACAGGGCCAGCACGGCGGTCAGGATATATCGCAACATGGAAGCCCCTCGGCTGGAATGCTTGCAGGACCCTAGCGGTTTCAAAGTGGCGTTCAAAGCCCTTCCGCATCCGCTAGCGCACCATAGGGAGCTGGACTACGGTCTGGACACGCGCCAGCGCGGTCTGGACTAACAGGTTCCGATCGGGCAGGAGTTCGCCCATGCGCAAGCTTCTCGTCATCGGCATCGGCGCCGGCAATCCCGACCACATGACCGTCCAGGCCATATCAGGCCTGAACCAGGCGGATGTGCTGTTCATTCCCGACAAGGGTGCAAAAAAAAATGAACTGGCCGAACTGCGCCGCCGGATATGCGACCGCTTCGTCACCAATCCGAAGTCGCGCCGCGTCGAATTCGACGTGCCGGTGCGCGACATGCCGGTAGAAGATGGGCCGGAGCCCTCCTACCGCGCGACCGTCGATGACTGGCACGAAGCCATCGCCGCCATTTACGAAGGCCTGATCCGCGACGAGATTACCGGCGACGGCTGCGGCGCCTTCCTGATCTGGGGCGATCCTTCGCTCTATGACAGCGCGTTGCGCATCCTCGAGCGCGTGCGCCTGCGAGGAAATGTGGCGTTCGAGCTTGAGGTGATCCCCGGCATCACCGCCGTCCAGGCACTTGCCGCCAGCCACAAGATGGCGCTGAACCGCATCGGCGATTCCGTCCTCATCACCACCGGCCGCCGCCTGACCGAGGAAGGCATGCCGGACGATGCCGGCAGCGCGGTCGTCCTGCTGGACGGCAAATGCGCCTTCAACACGCTGGCCGACAAGGATGTCGTCATCCATTGGGGCGCCTATCTCGGCACGGAAGACGAGATTCTCATCTCTGGCCGTCTCAGTGATGTCGGCACCGAGATCGAGAGAACCCGTGAAGAAGCGCGCCGGAAAAAGGGCTGGATCATGGACACTTACCTGCTTCGCAAGCCCAGCGCAGAGGATTAGGCCCTACTGCCCTACTGCCCTACTGCCCTACTGCCCTACTGCGCTACTGCCCTACTGCCCTACTGCGCTACTGCCCTCACCC
>NZ_RZTT01000787.1 GCF_003996995.1 Mesorhizobium sp. M7A.T.Ca.US.000.02.2.1
GCACCGGCACCACCACATCCGCCTCGGCGATGAGATCGGCACCGGCGCGAACCATCCAGCGCGCCATCCAAGGTGCCAGATCCGTGCGATCCTGGTATTTCAACCCTTGCACCATCTGGCGGGCAACGCCGGAATAGGCCACCGCCGCCCGCGCCCGCTCGAAAGGCGGCGGATCGGCAATCGCCTCGGCCGACAGAAAGCCTTCGCCCATATGGTGGGTGAACGGCGTGCCCATGACCGGGCACCATGGCCGCTCCAGCAGCCTGAGCTTCGGCCAGCAGGCGCCGCACAGCACGCCCGGCTGCGAGACATGCCGGCGGCAACCGGCGCAGACCGGCGGAAACAGCATACGCGCCGGCCAGCCGACAACAGACCGGGCCAGGTTCGTGATCGCGATGGACTTGATCTTGGGCATCGGATCGGCCACGTGGTTGCTCCTGCGCGCCACTATATCAACGATCCCGGAGCGTGGACAAACAAAGGATCTGCCCGTTGCAGCCGATAATGGATACCTCTCTGTGGCTGGCGCACAAGCGGCGCGCGCTTGCCCATCCGGTCGACGGCGCGGACTTCCTCATGCGCCGCACGGCCGAGGACCTTGCCGACCGGCTGGGCGCCGTCGAGCGCAGGTTCGGCAAGGCGGCTGTGCTGTTTTGCCAGACGCCGGCAGCAGCCGAAACGCTCGCCGAAAGCGGCAAGGTCGCCGACATCGTCCGCGTCGAGGCGGACACGGCCTTCCTGAGCGGTGGCGGCGCCGGCTTGATCGCACCGCTCGAAACCGTGCCGTTCGAAGCGGAAAGCCTCGATCTGGCGGTGTCGCTTCTGTCGCTGCAGGCCATGAACGACATCCCCGGCATGCTGATCCAGATCCGCCGTGCGTTGCGGCCGGATGGGCTTTTCCTCGGCGCCTTTGCCGGCGCCGGTACGCTTTTCGAGTTGCGCGAAAGCCTGCTTTCGGCCGAGACCGAGCTTTACGGCGGCGCCAGTCCGCGTGTCGCCCCGTTTACCGACGTGCGCGATGCCGGTGCGCTGCTGCAGCGCGCCGGTCTCGCTCTGCCGGTCGCCGACGTCGAGACGGTGACGGTGCGCTATGCCAGCCTGTTCAACCTGATGGCGGATCTGCGG
>NZ_RZTT01000788.1 GCF_003996995.1 Mesorhizobium sp. M7A.T.Ca.US.000.02.2.1
CTTCAGCGCCGAGCGGCGCATGGCGCGTGAATTGATGGCCGACGGAGAATTCGTCGAAGTGTTCGTCGATACGCCCTTCGAGGAATGCGCCAGGCGTGATCCGAAGGGCCTCTATGCGCGCGCGCTGAATGGCGAGATCAAGAATTTCACCGGCGTCGATTCCCCTTATGAAGCGCCGGAAACCCCGGAGGTCCATCTGCGGACACTCGGCAAGTCGGCCGAAGAGATGGTCGACGCCCTGGAACACTGGCTGAACGAGCGCGACATTGCCGAAGACCAATACGATAGCGGCGGCGGCATCTGACGACAGGCTGATGCTTGAAATCTTCGAGCGCCTGGCCTTGTCGGCCGGGCGCGAGGTGATGCGCGTGTTCCACGCCGGCTGTGCGGTTGACCGTAAGTCCGACGCCTCGCCGGTGACCGAGGCGGACCGCGAGAGCGAAAAAATCATTCTCGCCGGACTGCGTGCCGCATTTCCCGATATCCCCTGCGTGGCCGAGGAAGAAGCTTCCGCCGGCATCGTGCCGCCCGATCTGGACGGGGCTTTTTTTCTGATCGATCCGCTCGATGGGACCAAGGAGTTCGTCAACCGCCGCACCGATTTCACGGTCAACATAGCGCTGGTTCGCGATGGCGTGCCGGAAGTCGGCGTCGTCTTTGCGCCCTGCACGGGCCGCTTCTTTTCCGGCCTGCCGGGCAGGGCGGAATCACTCGAAATCGATGGCGATTACCAGATCGTCGGCCGCCGGCCGATCGCGGCGAGAACGGCCGCGACGCCGCTGGCCGTCGTCGCCAGTCGGTCTCACAACACACCGGAAACCGAGGCCTATATTCGCGACCTCGGTGCCGCCGAAATCGTTTCGGTCGGTTCGTCCTTGAAGTTCTGCCTTCTCGCCAGTGCCGAGGCTGATGTCTATCCGCGCTTCGGCCGCACCATGGAATGGGACACAGCGGCGGGCGACGCTATCCTGCGCGCCGCCGGCGGCATGACGCGCACGCTCGACGGCCAACCTCTGGTCTATGGCAAGCGCAGGCAAAGCGACGACGAGGATTTTGCCAATCCGCATTTCATTGCCAGCGGCAGGGCGGCGGGCCCCGGCTGAGAAAAGGTCGG
>NZ_RZTT01000789.1 GCF_003996995.1 Mesorhizobium sp. M7A.T.Ca.US.000.02.2.1
CCGGCTTCGGCCGCCGCGATCGCCTCCGCCGCGATCTGGTCCGGCGTCACCGGCAGATAGGGCGACATCGACGGCGTGTGCACCGAGCCGGTGACAGCGCAGGTGATGATGACTTTTCGCGAGACCATGCTTTTACCCTTCGACCGGCAGGTCGAGCTCGGAGGCCAGAACCTCCAGCGAGTCGCCGATGATGGAAACGATCTCGCCGACCTGTTCGCTGGTGACGATCATCGGCGGCGCGACCATGAAATTGTCGCCGTCGACGCCACCCTTGACCCTGCGGCCATAGATGATCAGCCCGCGCTCATAGGCGAGGTCGAGCAGCCGTTGCGTGGCTTTCTTGGTCTGGTCGATCGGCCTCAGCGTCTCGGGATCGGCAACCATCTGGGCGCCGGTGAGCAGGCCCTTGCCACGCACGTCGGCGATGAACGGAAACCGCTTCGCCAGCCCCTTCAACCCGTCCATCAGCACGTCGCCCATGGCAGCCGCATTGGCGATCAGGTCGAGCCGGTCCATTTCACCGAGCACGGCAAGCCCGGCGGCGCAGGCCAGCGGATTGCCGGCATAGGTGTGGCCGTGCTGGAAGCCGCCGGAGTCAAGCAGCGGCTGCACCAGCCGCATCGGGGCGGCGAGCGCGCCAAGCGGCGCATAGCCCGAACCCAGCCCCTTCGACAGCGCGACGATGTCGGGCTTGCAGTTCCAATGGTCGCCGCCCAGGAATTTGCCGGTGCGGCCGGCGCCGCTCATCACTTCATCGTGGATGAGCAGGATTCCGTAGCGGTCGCAGATCTCGCGGATGCGCGGATAATAGCTGTCCGGCGCGACCAGTGCCGCGGTCGCCGCACCGCCGATCGGCTCCATGATGAAAGCGACCACGCTGTCTGGACCTTCCGCAAGAATCTTCTCCTCCAGCATGTCGGCATAGCGGATGCCGCGCTGTTCCATCGAGAGATTGTCGCGGTCGCGCCAGGCATTCGGCGCCGGCACGGTTGGCATCGCCCGCATCATCGGCTCGAACGTTTCGGCCAGCGCATCGTCGCCGGTGATCGAGAGCGAACCCAGCGTGCCGCCATGATAGGAGGGGAAGCGGGGGATCACCTTCCAGCGGC
>NZ_RZTT01000078.1 GCF_003996995.1 Mesorhizobium sp. M7A.T.Ca.US.000.02.2.1
GGCTACCCCTATCCGGCATGGGTGATGAATGCGCTGGGCGGCATTTCGGCGACGATCGACCCGATGGTCATCTGCGCGTCCAAGACGGTCGCGCTGGCGGCGCTCCGCCTGCTGGAAGACCAGACCGCCCGCGATGCGGCGATGAATGAATTCGTCGCCCGCACCGGCGGCGGAATCGGCGGTTCGAACTGGATCGCGCCGCTTTGCGACTACGAGCCGCCGATCGGGTTTCGATGGCCAGAATATGTCACCACCCCGCGTGGACGCGACTGGTGGATACCGAGCAATCAGACACCCCAAACCACCTCACGAGGAGCATCCCATGACCGTTCATGACCGCATTGTCGCCGAGCCGTTTTCGCTGCAGCGCCGCAACCCCGCCGGCGGCACCAAGCCGCTGACCGCCTGGGGTTTTGCCAACGAGACCGACGTGCTGACCGACGTCCTGCTTGGCTCACCCAATTTCCTGCGCCATCTGTCAACCAGTTCGCTGTCGCGAAAGCATCTGCGCGAGGCGCCCTGCAACGTCCAGATCGCCCAGGCCCAGCACAAGGACCTGGTCGCCGCCTACGAGCATTTCGGCGTCAACATCCACTGGCACGAGCCGACGCCTGAGCTGCCGATGCAGGTCTATTCCCGCGATTCCAGCGTCATGACGCCCTACGGCGCCTTCATTACCGCCATGGCCAACTGGTGGCGGCGCGGCGAGAACTATGCCGCGATCCGCACCTACGAAAAGCTCGGCATCCCGATCTACGACATGGTCACCGCAGGCACGTTCGAGGGCGGTGACTTCAACGTCATCGAGGACGGCGTCGTGCTGATCGGCTGCGGCGGCGCGCGTACGCAGGAGGAAGGTGCGCGCCAGGTACAGGCCTGGTTCGACAAGGAGGGTTGGGAAACCCGCATCGCCTTCATCGACGAGTATTATGTTCATATCGACCTGATGGTGGTGCCGATCGCCGAGAAACTGACCGCTGTCTGCCTCGCCTGCACCGAACCCGGCATTGTCGACTGGTTGAAGGGCAAGGGCCACGAGATCATCGACGTGCCGTTCCAGGATACGATGGCGCTGGGCTGCAACTTCATGTCGCTGGGCAGGGACCGGGTGATCGCGCCCACCTCCAGCCAGGCGCTGATCGGTCAGCTCAAGGCGCGCGGCTTCGAGGTCGCGGCCGTCGACATGAGGGAGATCTCGAAGACCGGCGGCGGCATCCACTGCATGGCGCAGGCGCTGAAGCGCGAACCGGCCTGAGGAGTGGGATAGCGCTACGCTGCTTCGCTCACATTCGCATCAGCATGATCGGCATCCTGGCGGCCGAGGGTGCAAGGTCGCGCGCGCAAAACGGCTGAGATCGCCGGCTGGCGGCACCATGTGCCCCGCTGGCGAGTCGCAACGCTGGCCGACGCGAAACTTGCGCGATAGCTAATATAAGCGCACAGTAAAAACGTCTTTTGGGAGAGGACAGCTCATCTGCAAATCGGGAGGAAACCATGAACACCATGAGCCTCACCACGCTTGAACGCGGAAAAACGACAATCGACGCCGCAGCCCTGGAAGCGTTTTCGGCACAATTGCGCGGCAAAATGCTGAGCGAAGGCGATGCCGCGTACGACGAAGCACGGACCGTCTGGAATGCCACGGTCGACCGGCTGCCCGGGCTGATCGTGTGCTGCGTCGGCGCTTCCGATGTCATCAGTGCCGTGAATTTCGCCAGGGAGAACAGGCTTCTCGTCTCCGTGCGCGGCGGCGGCCACAACATTGCCGGAAGTGCGGTCTGCGTTGGTGGCCTGATGATTGATCTGTCGTTGATGAAGTCGGTGCGGGTCGATGTCGCGGCGCGGCGGGCATGGGTCGGGCCTGGCGCGACGCTTGCCGATGTCGACAAGGAAACGCAGGCCTTCGGGCTGGTGGTACCGACCGGCATCAACTCGACCACCGGCATATCCGGCCTGACGCTGGGTGGCGGCTTCGGCTGGATCACTCGCAAATTCGGCCTGACCATCGACAATCTTGCCTCCGTCGATGTGGTCACCGCCGACGGCAAATTGCTCCGGGCCAGCAAGACTGAAAATCCCGATTTATTCTGGGCGCTGCGCGGCGGCGGCGGCAATTTCGGCGTCGTCACGGCATTCGAGTTCCATCTCCATGAGTTTGGACCGCAAGTGCTGGCAGGGCTTGTCGTCCATCCCTTCGCCGATGCCGAAAAGGTGCTGCGGGAGTATCGCAAGGCGCTCGAAACCGCTCCTGACGAGTTGACCTGCTGGGTAGTCATGCGGCAGGCGCCGCCGCTGCCCTTCCTGCCCGCGGAATGGCATGGCAAGGAGGTTCTGGTTCTGGCCATGTGCTATTGCGGCGACATCGAGACAGGCGAAAAGGCGACGCAAAAACTTCGAGCCATCGGCACGCCGATTGCCGATGTCGTGGGCCCCAGCCCGTTCACCGGCTGGCAGCAGGCATTCGACCCACTGCTCACGCCCGGCGCCCGCAACTACTGGAAGAGCCATGACTTCACCGAGTTTTCCGAGGAGGCGGCTGCGGTCGTCAGGTGGGCAATAGCCAAGCTGCCGGGACCCGAGTGCGAGATATTTATCGGCCATGTCGGCGGCGCGGCAGGTCGCGTCAAGGCGGACGCAACAGCGTTCCCACAGCGCAGTTCGCATTTCGTCATGAACGTTCACGCCCGCTGGCGCGAACCGACGATGGACAAGGCTTGCACCGACTGGGCTCGTTCAATCTACGAGGCGGCCAAACCTTATGCCGCCGGCACCGCCTACGTGAACTTCATGCCGGAGGACGAGGTCGACCGGGTCGAAGCGGCCTATGGTGGCAATCATCGACGGCTTCTGGAAATCAAGCAGCGCTACGACCCGCTGAACCTGTTCCGCATGAACCAGAATTTGCGTCCAAAAGAAAGCTTGCGAGCCGCATGAGGCGCGCCGTGCTGCAGTGAAAAAGCTCACGCCTCCGCTGGAGGCGCGGGCAGATGCTGTTGGCGCCGGGCTGTATTCTTGGGCCGGCCCATCAGCAACAAACCCGATACTGTGTCTTCGCCGCCCTTGTGAGTGCTGGAAAAATGGAGGAATAGTCTCCCGGAATGCATCGCCCTGAAATTGCCGGTTTGCGGTTCTCAGGTCGTGCAATTGCTAGCCGGATTCCGAATGGCCAGTCCCGAACCGCGCAAAAGAAGAGGTCCGATCGCCGCCCGGCTGCTGGCGCTCGATGCGTGGATCGATTCCTCGCTCTATGAGATCGGCTTCAAGGCGCGCCAGTTCTGGGAATCAGCGACGATCTTCTCGCGGCGCTTCCGCGTCAACGGCTGGCGCCGTGGCATCATCGAACTGTTGAGCGAAGGTTTCACGCTCGGCGCCGTCGGCATCGTGGTGATGCTGGCGCTGGCCATTCCGGCTTTCCAGGACACGGCTGGCGACTGGCGCGCCCAGGGCGACTTCGCCGTCACCTTCCTCGACCGCTATGGCAACGAGATCGGCCAGCGCGGCATCATCCAGCGCGATTCCGTGCCGGTCGACGAGATGCCCGATCACGTCATCAAGGCGGTGCTTGCCACCGAGGACCGTCGCTTCTTCGACCACTACGGCATCGACGTGCTCGGCCTTTCGCGCGCGATCTTCGAAAACGTGCGGGCGAACTCCGTCGTCCAGGGCGGCTCGAGCATCACCCAGCAGTTGGCCAAGAACCTGTTCCTCACCAATGAGCGCACGCTGGAGCGCAAGATCAAGGAAGCCTTCCTGTCGCTGTGGCTCGAGGCCAATCTGTCGAAGAAAGAGATCCTGCAGCTCTATCTCGACCGCGCCTATATGGGCGGCGGCACGTTCGGCATCGAGGCTGCCGCCGACTTCTATTTCGGCAAGAGCGTCAAGGACCTGAACCTGGCCGAGGCGGCGATGCTGGCCGGCCTGTTCAAGGCGCCGACCAAATATGCGCCGCACATCAACCTGCCGGCGGCGCGTGCGCGCGCCAATGTGGTGCTGTCCAACCTTGTCGATGCCGGCTTCATGACCGAAGGCCAGGTCCTGCAGGCCAGGCTGCATCCGGCCGATGTCGTCGACCGCGGCGAACAGAAAAGCCCTGACTATTACCTCGACTGGGCATTCGACGAGGTCAAGAAGATCGCCAAACCTGGCCAGCACTCGCTTCTCGCCCACACCACCTTTGACGCCAACATCCAGAAGGCGGCGGAAGAATCGGTGGAGTTCCACCTGCGCCAGTTCGGCAAGGAGTACAACGTCACCGAAGGTGCCGTCGTCGTCATCGAGACCAACGGCGCCGTGCGCGCCATCGTCGGCGGCCGCGACTATGGTGCCAGCCAGTTCAACCGCGCCACCAAGGCGCTGCGCCAGACCGGCTCATCATTCAAGCCCTATGTCTACGCAACCGCGATGGAACACGGCTTCACCCCCAACTCCATCATTTCCGGCGGCCCGATCAGCTGGGGCAGCTGGTCGCCGCACAATTACAACGGCGGATCGGCCGGCAACGTCACGTTGATCATGGCAATGGCCAAGTCGATCAACACCGTGCCGGTGCGGCTGGCCAAGGATCATCTCGGCATCGGCCCGATCAAGGCCATGGCCGAGGCGATGGGCGTGGAATCGCCGATCGAAGCACATAAGACGATGGTGCTCGGCACCTCGAGCATGACGGTGATGGACCAGGCGACGGGCTACAGCGTGTTCGCCGACAACGGCTTCGTCGGCTCCCGGCACGGCATCAGCCAACTCGTCACCCGCACCGGCGAGGTGGTCTATGATTTCGCCAAGGACGCGCCGCCGCCACACCGGGTGCTGTCCGAGCAGGCGCTCAAATCGATGAACACCATGCTGGCGGCAGTGCCGGTGATGGGTACGGCGCGGCGAGCCCAACTTCCCAACATCGTCGTCGCCGGCAAGACAGGCACCACGCAATCCTACCGCGACGCCTGGTTTGTCGGCTTCACCGGGAACTACACGGCGGCGGTGTGGATGGGCAATGACGACTTCACGCCGACCAAGAACATGACCGGCGGCTCGCTGCCAGCGATGGTGTGGCAGCGACTGATGGTCTACGCGCACCAGAACATCGACCTCAAGCCGATCCCGGGCATCGACAAGCCCTTCGTCGACGAGGAGATCGCCGCCAAGGCCGAGGAAGCACAGAAGAAGAGCGACGATCAGGCGGCGGCCGATGCAGCAGCCGAACGGCCGCCGGTGCTGTCCAGCCGCACGACCCAGACGCTGCGGGACATGACCAGGCTGTTCCAGTCGGCGCCCGTCCTCAGTACGCCGCAACCGCCGGAGACGCTGTCGGCGCTGTGATTGGCGCCGAGACAGTTGAGGGGTGATGGCCGGATACCGCCATTGCCAAGCTGGAACACCCCTCATCCGACCGAGCTTCGCTCGGCCACCTTCTCCCGCAAGGGGAGAAGGGAGAGCCGTCTGCAATTCTACGTCGGCCCGCTTGCCACAAGGCCCCACGCCGCGATATCCCCGAGCGGCAACTCTTCGTGTTCCCGGCCCCTCATGCTCAAAACTGCCTTCCTGACGCTGCTTTCGCTTGCCATAGCCATCGTCGGCGGTGGCGGCAGCGTCTGGTATGCGCTGAAAATCCAGGATGGGGTCGGCGCCATCAGGATCGGCCAATGGACGGCCTTTCCCGATATCGGCACACCGGCCGCCGATCCCTATTCCAAGGCCCGCGTGGCGCGCGAGGGTGTGCTTGCGCTCGGCCGCGCCGAGGGGCTGTCCTTCGTCGCCGAGCGAGACGCGGCCGGCGCCGAGCTCAAGCGCGAATGCACCTACACAATCGAGGGTGATTTTCCGACGGCACGGTTCTGGACGCTTTATGCCGCCGACCAGTCGCTCGGCGTGGTCGAAACCGGCAAACCCCGGCTGGCGGCGCTGCAATCCTACGGGGTGGTGCGCCAGCCCGACAATTCGGTGATCATTTCCGCCGGCCATCACCCGATGCCGGGCAATTGGCTGCTGACAGACGGCTTCGGCAGGATGTATTTCGTGCTGACCTTCTACGACACGCCAATCGCCAGCAGCACCGGCCTGTCGGACGTCTCGCTGCCGCATATCGTCAAGGTCGGCTGCAATGCGTAGTTTTTACGCTGCGATGCGCGGACTTCTGCATGCCGTCCTGCTCGGTCTGCTCGGCGCCGGCATCGTGCACATCGCCGTGCTGCTGCTGGTGCCCGAGTTTTCCGAACGCGATGCCTGGTCGCGGCTGTCCATGGCGTCGGATCTCTACAAGATGACGCGGCTCGATGCCGAGGCCGGTGGCGCGCCCGTGGTGAAATCCGTCGACCCGCTGTTTTACGCGACGGCCTGCCGGTTCGATCTGGGCGAAGGTATGGTCCGCGTCAAGGCACCTGGGCATGTCCCGTTCTGGTCGGTGTCGGTCTATGACCGCAGCGGCCACAACATCTATTCCTTCAACGACCACACAGCGACCGGCGGCGTTCTGGATGCCGTCGTGCTGACGCCGGCGCAGATGATCGACGTGCGCAAGGATCTTCCCGAGGATCTTCAAGGAGCGATCTTCGTCGAAGCGCCGATCGAGGAAGGCATCTTCGTCATCCGCGCCTTCGTGCCCGACAGCAGCTGGAAGCCGATCGTGTCGCGCTTCTTCGAACAGAGTTCCTGCGAGTTGCAGGACTTCTAGAGCGTGTCGCGTCTGAACGGATTCAGACGACCCGCTTTGGATCTTTGTTTTTATGCATGTCGTTCTCCCAAAACCGAGGTCACTTTTGGGTGACATGCACTAGACATGACCCCGGACCAAAGGTCCGTGGCCGCCGAAACTCAGTGGTGCGGGACCGGTTTTGTTCCTGGCGAGCCCGGCTTGTCGGGATCGATCGGCCGCACTTCGCCGGCATGCGGCCGCTCGTAACGGATGCCGGGAAAGATGATCACTGCCGCCGGCATTTCGGCGGTTTGCTTTACTCTGGTGTTTGGTGCCGTACGCGGCACGAAAGACAGTACCATGCCCATGGTTCGCGCATTCCTCTCGGTTTCCCCGGAGCACAACGCAACGCCTCCAAATGTCATTAAGGCCGGCAGAGGGTTAACGGAACGCTAACGGATCGTCGCTAACTTGAACTTTGTTCTTGGCACTCTCGGAACCGGCACGGTCCCGGTCGAGCGTCGTCAAGGTTGTGTCGAGTACGGGCGTATCCTTCGTGTCATCTTCGGACTTCAGGCAAATCGCGGTGCGAAAAGACTCGGGAAAGGCCGAAAGGCTGTTCCGCGCCGCGGTGTCGGCATTCTGCTCGCTCACTCGCCCTTCACGCCGCGAGATCGGTCAACTCGAAGACCTGACGCTGCCGCTGTTCAATGACGTGTCCGTCGAATCTCGCCGTTACGTGGCAGCCGCCCTTTCCGAATGCGAATACGCCCCCGCCGCCCTGGTGCGCCGTCTTTGCGAGGAACCGGTCGACATTGCCGCGCCGCTGCTCATCCGCTCACGCGCCGTCAGCGACATCGATCTCATCGCGCTGATCGGGCGACATGGCCTGCCGCATGCGCGTGCCATCGCCCGCCGCAAGGGCTTGAACCCGACCATTGCTGATCTGATCAGGGCCCTTGAGAGGCCAACCCTGGTGCGTGCGCCGCAGCCGGATGCGAACGCCGCCGCGGCAGACAAGATCGCGCCAGCGAGCACGGAAACCGCCTCTGACGAGCCCGCCCGGGAACAGGCACTCGGCATCGCGGCCGAGAGTGCACGGCGCAGGCTGCGCTCGATGATGCGCACGGGCGACGAGGCGGCAGCGACGAACGCCGATCCTTTCAAAGGCGCCGACACCTATGTGAAATTGCGCGAGACAGCGCTGACGGGAAACGCCGCGTTCTTCCAGACCGCGCTCGCCGATGCACTCGATATCGATTTCGAGATCGCGCGATCGCTCACCGCCAACCAGAATTATGCCTCGCTGCTTGCCGCCTTGCGCTCGCTCGACCTTAGCGAAGACAGGGCCTTCCTGATCACGGTTGCCGTCTATCCCGGCCAGTTCCCGCATCCGCAGGCTATCCGCACCTTCCTCGACCGCTACCGGCTGCTGCATCGTGAAGCGGCCCAGGACAAGATGCGGTTGTGGCGGGCGGAAACCCTTTCAAGGGTGGCTCGCGGCGCAGCACCTGCCAACAGCGATACACGCACCGCCTTGAACAGCGACGATGCGACGGCTTCGTCCGGCCTCAGGGCGTCTTCACGGAAATAAGCTCCTCGACGGGCACGGTGCCGGCCTCGATCTCGACCACCCAGATGTCAGGATCGAATTTTTTTTCCCTTTCCAGCCTGGCGTCGAGCACCGCGGCATCGTCGCCTGCTCCGAGCAGAGTGAAAAACCGGTCGTCGGGCTTGGCCGAATCATAGCTTGTCTGCGGCGCCGGCCCGAACAGGGCAACCTCGCCCAGCCTGCCCCGCGCCAGGACGAACACAGCGCCGGCCTCGGTCGCGCCGCGCTTGACCACGGCGGCAAATCCCCCGGCGCCGAAAACCCGGCGCAACAGGGCCGAGACCCACAGATCCGATGTGACGCGCATGAGAGAGCTCCCGAAACTGCCGGTTCTCTATCGATATTTCCGCCGCTGGGCGAGCCGTCGTTTCAGCCGTCAGTTGGTCAGGCCGATCTCGCGCATCTTGACGTAGACGATCTCATCGGGCTCGCCGGTCTGCGGCAGCCCGAACAGCGACTGGAATTCCTTGATCGCCGCCTTGGTGCGCGCGCCGACGACACCATCCAGCTGCATGTCGTCATTGCCGAACGCCTTGAGCCCGGCCTGGATCTTGACGATGCGGGCATCGGGCGCTTGCGTCTCGGCATCCGCCTGCCCGGAATTTGTCTGTCCTGAACCTGTCTGCAAAGACACCGGAACGGCGGCCGGCATATCCGGGCGCGGCTGCGGCCTGGGTACGACGGAAGCGGTTTTCGGCGTCGCGCCCAGTTGATCGAGCAGAAGCGCGTCGATCTCGCCGGACGCGTTGAGCCCGACCTTCTGCTGATAGTCCTGGATGGCCTTGCGGGTGTTGGGTCCGGAAATGCCGTCGACCGTTCCCGAATAGAAATCAAGATCCTTCAATATACCTTGCACCTGCTCGACAACCGGATCGCCCTTGATCGGTGCCGGCGCGCCGGATGGCCGCACGATGTTGAACGTCGTTTCCGGCTCGTCGGGCGCCGCGTGCGGAAAGCCCGCAATGCTGCGGGTCGCGAAGAATGCGCCGGCATGCGGGAAAGGCTGGTACCACAAGGCATTCGCAGAGACGTAGAACAGCGTCACCAGGAATGCCGTCGAGCCGCCCACCAGGACAGGGTTGCGCGAGATCATGCCGCCGACGGCGACAGCGCCGTCCTGAAAGGCGTTGCTGCGGCGCTTGACCGCCTTAGCCTGTTTTGCGGAGCGAGCCATTTCTGTCCCCTTTCGCCATCGCTACAGGCATGGTCAGCACGCCGGCCTTCTCCGCCTGATGTCCCTTCGGTCCGTTCACCGGCAGGCTGATGGTCACCGTGGTGCCCTCGCCCGGCATGCTTTCGATGGACATCGTGCCTTCGTGCAGCGCCACAAGGCCCTTGACCAGTGAAAGGCCAAGACCGGTCCCCTCGAAACGGCGGGTATAGTCGTTCTGGATCTGCATGAAGGGCTTGCCGAGATTGGCGAAATCCTCCTCGGCGATGCCGATGCCGGTATCCCTGACCCAGAAATGGAGGCGCGAACCGATCCGCTTGGCACCGACGACGACGTCGCCGCCGTCGGGGGTGAACTTGATCGCATTGGAGACCAGGTTGATCAGCATCTGCTGCACGGCGCGCTGGTCGGCATTGATGTCGCCGGCGTCCGGCGCGATCTGCGCCCGCAGATCGATGTTCTTGGCCTGCGCCTGCAGCTGCATCATCGACTGGCACATGTCGACCGCTTCCGCGAACCGGAACGGCTCCGGCTCGGTCGCATAAACGCCCGATTCAATCCTGGACACGTCGAGTATCGAGGTTACGACGGCGAGCAGATGCTGGCCCGAATCCCTCACCAGGCCGACATATTCCTTCTGGCGCGGATCCTTGAAGCCGCCGAACATCTCATGCAGCAGCATATCCGAGAAGCCGATGATGGCATTCAACGGCGTGCGCAGTTCGTGGCTGACCACCGCCAGGAAGCGCCCCTTCGCCACTTCGGCGGATGCGGCCGCCTCATTGGCCGCCGCGAGATCCTCGCGCAACCGGGCGATCTCGTCATTCTCGCGCAGGACGAGCGTAAAGACGTCACCCTGTTCCTCACCGCGCACCAGATCAAGCGAGAACGGGCGGTAATTGTCGGCCGTCAGGCTATTGCCGTTCTGAGGCAGGCGGATGCGCAATTCGAGCCGGCGCGACAGCGCACCGTCGCGCATGTCGGCCATTGCGCTGAGATAGGAAACGCGATCCGACAGATGGACGCGATCGAAGAGGCCGTTTCCAGACAGCAGTTCGGGCGGCAGTTTCAAAAGCGTGCGCGCTTTCGGCGACGCGTCCAGGACCTCGCCATGGCGGGCGACCCGCAAGACCACCGCATCGATGATTTCTTCGAGCCGGTCGGCAGTGTCGACCACAGCCGCGTCGGCGGTGTTTTGAAACGCCGATGCACGCGGCATCAGCGTAAGCGCCCACGCCAACGGCACCAGCCAGTGCCACGCCGCGATCTGCGCTCCTGCGAACGGAAATACGGTTCCAGCCAAAGGCTGAGCCAGGATGGCGACAGCGGCCGACACGGCTCCCCACAGTGCTGCACGTCGCGAGCCGCCGATCCACCAGGCTTCGAAAGGCAGCGCCAGGACAAGCATGGCGACAGGCGAACTCAGCCCGCCCGCGGCGGCAATGAGACTGCCGAGAGAAATGCCGGCCAGCACCAGGGCGAGCCCACTCGCTATCGCCATCTTGCCGGTCGCCGCCACCAGCAAGGCGACGAACCAGCACAGGCCAAAGGCGGCGAAGATGGCGGCCATGGTGACGGCAACGCCCATGCCTGAAGTGACCAGGGTGACCGCGGCGCCGGCGGCAAAGAAAGGAGCGGCGAGCATGACGCCGATGAAACGGCGCTGGCGCTCGCGGTCGCTCCGCCCAAGGATGGACGGATGGACCATACGTTCGCAACCGGCAGAAATCGCGCCAGGCAATTCAACGTATCTGGCCTTGATTGAACTCAACTCAACGCACTCGCACTTGTCGTGGACAGCTCTGCTTTGCAGATGGTTCTGGTTGGCTTTGAAACTGGCATCCAGCGTTTAAGGAATGGATAAGGCAAGGCCGACCAAGGCCCTGGCCTGCGGCAAATATCGGGATGCCGGCCGCCGAAAGCACGGGCAAATGCAGCCATAGTAAACGGAGAGTTATCCGGCGACGGCACCTATCGGATAGGCGCACACGGCACCCGGACTTCCACATTCCAAGAAAAATACAGGAAAATCATAGGGATATATGGTTATTTGTTGTTAAGGAAAAATCATTCGCAATTGAGACAAATCGATTGCAGAACGCTTCGTTTCAAATTTGCCTAAAATTTGAGGAAAATTCTCTCTTTGCCCGCAAGCCGTCCTTTGCGCCTGTGTGCCAAGATCCTGCCTACAAAAGAGGTCATGCCATATGGATGCATGATCCGGTCACGACGAGAGGGCAAGGGCATGGTCTTCCTCATAAGAATGGCTTTCTGGTTTTCGCTGGTGCTGCTGGCGCTGCCGCTGGCTGTCGGCCCCGATGAATCGGGCCGCGAAAGCGTCGGGCCGATCCAGGCCTTGTTTGCGGCACGCGAAGCGGTTGGCGATATCGCCGGCATTTGCGAACGCAAACCCGATGTCTGCGAGACCGGCAAGTCGGCGATGCACACCATCACCGCCCGCGCCAAGGAGACCGCCAAGATCGCGGCAGCGATGATGGACGACAAGTCCGCCGCCGGCCCCGACACGTCGACGATGACCGGCAGCCTGCCCGAAGAAATCGTCTTGCCCGAGACCGTCAACCTGCCGCCTCAGAATTAAGCCGTTTCGACGGCGCACCGCGGGCTGTCTGCCCTCTCGACGCCCGCGGTGTCCTTGTTTTTTCCGTGACGCGGCGCCGCCGCGTGACTATATCCGGCATTATGACCACGACGATCCAGACGATCCGCGACGATTTTTCGTTCCTCGAGGAATGGGAAGACCGCTATCGCTATGTCATCGAACTCGGCGAGGCGCTGCCGCCATTTCCCGACGAGCAGCGCAGCGCCGCCAACAAGGTGCCAGGATGCGTGAGCCAGGTCTGGTTGACCACCGAACGCGGGGCTGGAGCCGACCCAGTCATCACCTTCACGGGCGATTCGGACGCTCACATCGTGCGTGGACTGGTTGCGATCATACTTGCGCTGTTTTCCGGCAGGACCGCCAGCGAAATCCAGCAGACCGATGCGGAAGCGACATTGAAAGAACTCGGCCTCGACGAACATCTGTCGCCGCAGCGCGCCAACGGCCTTCGCTCGATGGTCAAGCGCATCAAGCGCGACGCCGAGGCAGCGCTCAAGCAGACCGCCTGACACCTTCATACCGGATCCGCGCCTCGCGGCGCAAAAATCAAACGGCGCCCGAAGGCGCCGTTGATGTCGATCCGATCTGGCTTATTTTGACGCAATTCCCAAGGGAGAGCTCTATGCGCTTTCCCGGGAAAACCGTTTCACTTTTCCTTGAATTGCTCTGGCAGCGATTACCGCGCTTTGCGCTTGCGGCCGAGGCCCATCTTCTTGGCAAGCTGTGACCGGGCAGCCGCATAGTTGGGTGCAACCATCGGATAGGTCGGGTCAAGGTTCCACTTTTCGCGATACTGGTCCGGTGTCAGGTCATAGTGGGTCATCAAATGGCGCTTCAGCGACTTGAACTTCTTGCCGTCTTCAAGGCAGACGATGTAGTCGTCATGAACCGACCGCTTCGGGTTGACCGCCGGCTTCTGCTTGTCGGCAGGCGGCTGTTCGGCGGTTCCGCCCACACGCCCGAGCGCAGCATGGACATCGGATATCAGGTTCGGCAATTCGCCGACCGGCACGGGATTGTTACTGACATAGGCGGCCACCACATCGGCGGTCAATTCGATCAGCGCATCGCTGTTTCTGGAAGGTGTTTCGACAATATCCATGGTCTTCGGGCCCCAACAAGAGTTACATCGATCTGCGCCCTTTTTTACAAGCAGGGCATCGCACGAATTTTGTGCAGGTAGAGTTTCTACGATTCGTGTCGCGGGCACATCAATGAGCGCCCAGACCAAGTAAGTCAATTCGGCCCTTACGCTATATTGAACGATATTGATCAATTATTCCGCGATCAGCTTCAATCTTTCGTGCATTGTGTAATTTATCGATATTTCGCGCGCTCGTCGGCAACGGCTGACGCAACGTCAGCTCGCCGTTACATTCGCGGCATCTCACGAAATGGGTTTTAATGTTTGATTTTGCTTGGCTATCGTCGGGCAATATTGGTTGTTCGCATTCGTCCACAAAACCACAGGTTGCCGCGGTCATACGTAAGCAATCAGGCGACATGCCTGTCATCCGGCGGATCGGCTGATTGCTGCCGGATCAATCAATGCGGCGTGATGTATTTGCCATACGCCCAGCCAGTGACGAATTTGCCGTTCTGGGCCGGATCATGCCAGACTTCGCACCAGCGAAAGCGAATCTTTTGTTCCTGCTTCCATGCCGGCTGGTTGGCGATGTCGAGCAGGTTTATTCCGCCGGTGCATCGCCCGGTCATCTGCAGAACGGTCCCGTTCGGATATGCCGCCTGCTTCTGGGATGCGCCCGAAGGGTATTTGCGCACATTGAGCGTGTCGCCGAACGGCACATTGGCCACTTGCCAAGCCGCGAATACGGTCGCATGAGACTGGCCGGCAAAGGCCAGAGTTAGTGAAGCAACGGCGAAAGCCGCAGCAGTCCGAGACCAAATAGTCATCATCTCTCCTCCCGGCTCATCTCCTGGAGCCGACACAATCCATACGCTCCGGCTCTTGAACCTGCTCTGATCGGCGTGTTCATTCGCCGTTCAAGATATTCTCCATTCGAGATGGTCCATTCAAGATACTGGCCCATTGAAGATACTGGCCCATTGAAGATACTGGCAAAGCGAGACGCAATGACCAAGACATCCATATTTCCGATCGTCAGCCCGCCAACGCCCGAGAAGCGGCCGGTTTCCGACACGCATCACGGCATCACGCGAACCGACGACTATGCCTGGCTGCGGGCCGGCAACTGGCAGGAGATGTTCCGCGACCCCTCATTGCTCGATGCGGGAATCCGCGCAGAACTCGAGGCGGAGAATGCCTACCAGTCGAAGCTGATGGCCGACACGGTCGAACTGCAGAAGCAGCTTTTCAAGGAGATGAAGGGCCGTATCAAGGAAGACGATTCTTCCGTGCCGATGAAGGACGGACCCTATGCCTATGGCTCGTCCTTCAAGCTTGGTGGCGAGCAGCCGCGCTATTTCCGTATGCCGCGCGACGGCGGTGCCGAGCATATCCTGCTCGATGGTGACGCGGAGGCCGCGGGCAAGGCCTATTTCCGTCTTGGCGGCGTCGACCATTCGGCCGACCACGCAAGGCTGCTGTGGGCATTCGACGACAAGGGCTCCGAATTCTACACGCTTCGCGTGCGTGACCTTGCCGACGGCAAGGAGCTTGCGGACCAGATCCCCGACACCGGCGGTTCAGGTGTCTGGAACGCCGGCAATGACGGCTTCTTCTATACACGTCTCGATCCCAACCACCGCCCGTCGAAGGTGCTGTTCCATGCGCTTGGCGACAGCCCGCAAAGCGACCGGCTGATCTATGAGGAAACCGATCCCGGCTTCTTCATGAACGTCGACGGCACCCGCAGCAACGAGTGGATCATGATCGGCATCAACGATCACGAGACCTCGGAATACCGCCTGATGCGCGCCGACGATCCGTTTGCCGAACCGAAACTGGTGTCGCCGCGCGAGATTGGCCTTCAGTACGAGTTGGAAGAAGGCGGCGATATCTTCTTCATCCTGACCAATGCCGACGGCGCCAAGGACTTCAAGATCATGACGGCACCAGCGGGCGATCCCGTGCGCGCCAACTGGCAGGAACTGGTGCCGCACGAGCCCGGCCGGCTGATCCTGTCGGTGATCGGCTTCAGGGACCACATGGTCCGGCTCGAACGCAAGGAGGGCCTGCCGCGCATTGTGGTGCGCGACCGCAACAGCGGCGAGGAGCATCTTTTGTCCCTCGACGAGGAGGCTTTCTCGCTCGGCCTGTCGGGTTCCTATGAGTACGACACCGAGATCATGCGCTTTTCCTACTCGTCGATGACGACGCCGGCCCAGGTGTTCGACTACAACATGCGCACCCGCGAGCGGGTATTGCTGAAGACCCAGGAAGTGCCGTCCGGCCATGACGCGGACCATTATGTCACGCGGCGGCTGATGGCGCCGGCCAGCGATGGCGAATTGGTGCCGATCTCGCTTTTGCACCATCGCGACACGCCGCTGGACGGATCCGCACCTTGCCTGCTTTACGGCTACGGCTCCTATGGCATCACCGTGCCGGCCGCCTTCAACACCAACTGGTTCTCGCTGGTCGACCGCGGCTTTGTCTTCGCCATCGCTCACGTTCGCGGCGGCAAGGACAAGGGCTATGGCTGGTACGATGACGGCAAGCGGGAGAACAAGATGAATACGTTCACCGATTTCATCGCCGTCGCGCGCCATCTGGTGACGGAGCGTTACACGGCGCATGACCGTATCGTCGCCCAGGGCGGTTCGGCCGGCGGCATGCTGATGGGTGCCGTCGCCAACATGGCGCCGGATTGTTTTGGCGGCATCGTCGCCGAGGTACCCTTCGTCGATGTCCTCACCACCATGCTCGATGCGACCCTGCCGCTGACGCCGCCGGAATGGCCCGAATGGGGCAACCCGATCGCGTCCGCCGACGACTACCGGACCATTGCCGCCTACTCGCCCTATGACAATGTCGTTGATCACGACTATCCGCCGATCCTGGCGCTGGCCGGTCTCACCGATCCGCGCGTCACCTATTGGGAACCGGCCAAATGGGTGGCCCGGCTACGCGACCGCAAGAGCGGGGACAATCCGGTTCTGTTCAAGATCAACATGGATTCCGGCCATGCCGGTGCCTCCGGCCGGTTTTCGCGGCTGGAGGAGATCGCCTACACCTATTCCTTCGCGCTGAAGGTGATGGGTAAGGCGCAGCCTGCGGGAGAAATCGACCGATGATCGATCTCGCTACACTGATTGCTTATGTCGCGGTTGTGCTCGGCTTCGTCTTCATCCCCGGCCCGGCCACGCTCCTTACCATAGCGCGGGCAACGAGTTCCGGAACCAAGGTTGGCATCGCGACCGGCGCCGGGATCGCTGTCGGCGACATCTTTCACACCGTCATGGCCATGATCGGCATATCGGCGATCATCGCCGCATCGGCGACGCTGTTCAGCGTCATAAAGTACATCGGCGCGGCCTACCTGGTTTATCTCGGCATTCGCGCGATCATGGAGAAAACACCAGGCGGCCCGGCTGCCGGCGCGCTCGCGATCTCTGCCGGGAAGGCGTTTCGACAGGCTGTCCTGACCGAAGTGCTCAACCCCAAGACCGCTCTGTTCTTCCTTGCCTTCCTGCCTCAGTTCGTGCGGCCTGAAAACGGGACGGTGATGCTTCAGATGACCGTGTTGGGGGCCATCTTCGTCGTACTGGGCCTTTTCAGCACGGTCGTCTTTGCCGTGAGCGCTGGCCGGCTCGGCACGTTCCTGCGCCGAAATCCGTCGGTGTTACGATGGCAGGGCAAAGTTGTCGGCGGCATCTACTGCGCTTTGGGCGTCCGTCTGGCGCTGCAGCAACGCTGACTCCAGACGATGATCGACGCGCCTTCCGAAGAGGCTGCGTGATCAGGGCTTTTTAGGTTCCCGTTGCTCATTTTCACTCGCTATTGCGATGACCGCGCGCTACCCAGTGCGCGGTTTTTCCCGGCCCGACAGCCTCCAATCGCGTAAAGGTCCATTATGCTGCTCGTCGACGTCTATCTCGACAAATCGCCTATCCAGGGAATCGGCGTCTTTGCCAAGAACCACATTCCTCGCGGCACTCTGATCTGGAAGCTGGACCCAAGGTTCGATCGGCTCATCGAGGTCGAGACTTATGAACGTGCGGCCGGTCCGGTGAAGAGCTATCTCGATCGCTACTCCTATCCCGACCGCCGCGATCCGAACTACATCGTCTTCGAAGCCGACGACGCGCGCTACATGAACCATGCCGACGAGCCGAACTGCGACGTCTCCTCACCGGAGGAGAGCTTTGCGCTGCGCGACATCGCGCCTGGCGAAGAGCTGACCTGCAACTACAACCATTTCTTCGAGACGGGTTTCGATTTTCTCGGCGACCGCCACCTGTCTGAAGACTCGGTCTAGTTTGCCGTCTTCTTGCGGGCCGGATAGCCGTTTGGATGCGCCGGTATCGCCTTCAGATAGGCGGCGATGGCCGCACGGTCCTGCGGCGTCAGTTCGGCCATGTTCCGTTGGACATCGACCATGGCCCCGCCGACCGAATCGAAATCGGGCGTGAAGCCGGTTTCGAGATAGTTGGCGATATCGGCCTCCGACCATTCGGCGAGACCGCCCTCGCCCGATGTGATGTTCGGCACGACGCCATTGCCTTCGGCGGCCACGGCGCCCGCCATCCACTCGTTCTTCTTCGTGCCGCCCGCAAGATCGCGCGGCGTGTGGCATTCGCCGCAATGGCCCGGACCCTCGACCAGGTAGCGGCCTGCCATCACCGGATCAGGCGTGCCTTCGGGGAAGGCAACAACCGGCTGGTCGCTGAGATAGAGCAATTTCCACAGGCCGATGCCGCGGCGGACATTGAAGGGGAAATCGAGCGAATTGCCCGCTGCCTTGCCGGCGACGGCCGGCAACGTCTTCAAGAAGGCATAGAGATCGCCAATGTCAGCCGGATTCATGCGCGCGTAGGATGCATAGGGAAACGCCGGATAGAAATGCTCACCAGAAGGCGACACGCCCTTCAGCATGGCATTGGCGAGGTCCTCGACAGACCATGCGCCGATACCGTCCCTGGGATCTTGCGAAATGTTGGGCGGCACGAAGGTTCCGAACGGCGTCTTGAGTTCAAGGCCACCCACGAGTTGAAGCCGGGCGTCGCCCTGTGAGCCCGGCTTTGCATGGCAGGATGTGCAACCGCCGGCATAAAAGATGCGCTTGCCCCTGGCTGCGTCGCCAGGACCGAGCTTGGCCAGGGTTTCCCTGTCGAGCCTCACCGGCGCCGACAGGACCCACCCGGCAACCGCGCCGACGCCGCCCAGAATGACGACGGCGCCGACAAGTTTCTTCAGCCATGCCATGGCTGGTGATCAGCCCTTCTTGATTCTGTAGCCTTGATGGCAGGTGCCGCAATCCGAGCCGATAGCGCCGACTTGCGCCTTCAGCGCGTCGGCATCGGCGGGAGCCGCAGCGACCGCGGCCTTCACGTCTGCGAGATATTTG
>NZ_RZTT01000790.1 GCF_003996995.1 Mesorhizobium sp. M7A.T.Ca.US.000.02.2.1
GTAGTAAGCCTCGGTGGCGCTGCTGGTGCTGGTGCCGGTAAACAGGTGCTGCGGCGGCAGCACGATTTCGTCGCTGCTGGGGCGGTAGAAGGCTTGCGCGCCCTGGTGCGTGATCTTGGCGCCGCTGGCAGCGATCAGCGCTTCGGCCTGCGCGATCGGCGACACCTGGTTGTCCTCCGGCGTGCGGCCCTTCTCGGGCTCGTAGCCGTCCACCTGGGCGACGTTGAACACCCAGCTCAGGCGGGCGCAGGGGATGCGGCGGCCATTCTCGTCGTCGCCGGCGTCAGCGTCCTTGCGATCGAGCATCTTGAACCAGATGACGGGGGTGCCTTTTTCGCCCTTGCGGACGGTTGCGCCCTTCTCGGACCACTGCTTGAAGGTCGCCCAGGCATTTTCCGAGTAGCCCGCCTCTTGGGCGGCTACCCACAGCATCACCACGTTGGTGCCGCGATACTCGTGTCCGGACACGGCGTTGACCGGCATGGTCAGCGACGGGCCGACCCAGGGGCGTTCGCAAGGGCCGCAGTTTTCGAGGGCGGCAAGAATGGTGTCGGTGATGGTCTGATAGGTGTCGCGCTTGTTTTGCATGGTCTGGCTCCTTTTTGAACCGCCAGTGCGGCGGGAGCCTCCAGCGGCGTAGGGCCATTAGCGGCGCATGCACCCATAGGGCCGAAACGGAGTGGAGGAGGGCTTGCCCTTGCTTGCGGTGCGGCCTGTAGCAGCCTTGCTCCCCTCTGCCGCACGGTTCAAAAAGAGCCCCTTGTCCATGCCGCGCGTACGCCTGGCCAGCATCCGGCCAATGCGCCCTCCATGCGGTCCTGCGCCCCGGAGAGGGACAACCGAGCGAATTTGCACAAAGATGGCCGGAACAGATCCGCGAATTTGCACAAAGACGGCTGTGGGTCGCTCCATGCGGCTCGGAAATGGGTGACCTGGTGGTGGTCGGGTGCATCCGTCAGGGCGATTTCCCCGGCGATCGCGGGGATGCTCGTGGTAATGCCGGCGTCGGCCTCGAGAATGGCGGCTGCTTGCGGCCGCTCGGGGTGTTCCTGGCCCTGCAGGTGGACGGCGTGCCGTAGAAGGGCCTCGGCGAGGCAGGCCGTCAC
>NZ_RZTT01000791.1 GCF_003996995.1 Mesorhizobium sp. M7A.T.Ca.US.000.02.2.1
AATGTTCATTTTCTGACCTCCAGTCAAAAGTTAAAAAACGGGTCTGGGTATTCTTTGCTGAAGGACAGCGTTCCCTGCCCCATCCCCACTACCGAAAAAGATGCGCACCGCGCCGCTCCTTCGAAATTGACATTACCCATGAGACGGCGGCGTTCAACCACGATCGTACCGACGAAAGGGCTGCCTGGCTGCTATCCCCTGGCGTTGTTGCACAAATGACACGATTTGGCCTCACTCAGAAAGCTCTCGTTAACCATCAGGCCCGCCGCAATCCCTTGTTTGCGCCGAATCCGGCGAAGGGCCGCCGGAATCATGGCGAGTTCCCGAGTCGCTGGCCAGAAACAACCGCAAGACCGCCACATCCATGGAAGGTCGCGGTTCGGCGCCTTCTTAATTTTTGCATTTAATGATGCGGGCTTGTTGATTGTGCCGGCGCTTTTCTTTATCCAGCGGCGCAACGGAGAGGTGGCCGAGTGGTCGAAGGCGCTCCCCTGCTAAGGGAGTAGAGGTCAAAAGCTTCTCGTGGGTTCGAATCCCATCCTCTCCGCCATCCTGCTTCGCGCTGCGCGCTTCGCAGGACAAGTCCCGACCTCCGCGCGAAGCAAAATGCCCTCCGAAGCCGTAGCGAAGGAGGGCTCAAGCGCCTGAATTTCTTGCAAAAACAGGGTTAGCAGCTGCCCTTCGGCCAAGCAGGGGTACCCTCTCGCATTGGCAAGGAGGGGCTGGCTCATGTGGTATGTGTATTCTCGAGAGCGAGGTTGCGGAAGGCGGGCGTTATGTCGGCATGACGTCGGACCTGAAACGACGGCTTGCCGAGCACAATTCGGGAAATCCAGCCAATGCGTCCAAATTCCTGCCATGGCGGATCGTCACTCATATGGCCTTCCCGGATCAGGCCAAGGCAGCTTCATTCGAGGTTATCTCAATCCGGTTCAGGGCACGCTTTCGCCAACAAACGCTTTTGGTGACGGCCGCAGGCCTACGAAAAATCCCACGGTTTTCCAAAAAGAGATAGCGATAACAGCTCGTTACTCCGATGAAGCGGGCGGCGGCTCCCGTAATTTCATTCGATTCTGACTGGAGGTCAGAAAATGAACATC
>NZ_RZTT01000792.1 GCF_003996995.1 Mesorhizobium sp. M7A.T.Ca.US.000.02.2.1
ATCCTGTCCCCGCAACCAAACCTCACTAAACAAACAGCCCGCCTCGTGCGGGCTCTTTTGTTTTTTGCCCTGGTGCCGGGGTTTAACCCGTCATCAGGCTCCCCCAAGCAGGCCAAGCCCAAGCCGCCAGACAGAAAACTCAAATCCTCTCCCCAACCAAACTTCGGTAAGCAAACGGCCCGCCAGGAACAATGCCCCGCCGGCCGTTCGCATTCGGGGGACAATGGTGCCTGCAGCGGCACTCCTCGGCGGTGCCTGCAAGCGGCACTCCTCGGCGCAGAAAGAGGCCCCAGCCGACAAGCTACGACGACAGACAAGCCTCTCAACAAACCTAATTCAAAATAGCCCGCAGCCGCGGGCCGTTTGCGTTCAGGGGATTGGCAAGCGAGGCGCCCAGCCGCCGCCATGGCCAGATCAACCGAATCGGAGGCAGAAAAGACGAAGCATCCGATCCTCAGGCATCGGTCAGTGATGCCGGTGGTGACTTGCAATCAAATACGAAATGAATTGGGTCGGGGTGGTGTTCTATTCAGTCGGCTTTTTGTGGCCACCCTCGGCCATGAATGACTGAGGACCGCGAATCGACCTGCATGTGGATCCTCGATCGCGCCGGCGGTTGGGTGTGTCACGCCGCAAGTGCCGTTGGCCGAGCGGCCTGGGGGGCGCTGAAGCGACGCCTCGATCAAGTCGAATCAAAGTGAAGGGCGATTCTCTGGGGATGAGTGGCGCAAGGTGTAGCATGGTCGAATCGGCCAATTTTGCTGATAGCCTATCGCCAGGTGCGGGATCACTCCCATGTCCCCGCAGGGGGATGCCAATGCCAAATTCGCTTTGAATGACCATTACGAGAGCTCCATCAGGAAGCAGCTCGAATCAGGCCGCTTCAACAATGCCAGCGAAGTTGTCCGCGCGGGCCTGCGCATGCTTGAGGATTTGGAGGCGGAGCGGGAGAAATGGCTGCGCGAGGAGATACCGGGGCGCCTGGCTGAACTCCGGCAGGATTCATCGAAGAGGTCCCTGCCGAAACGGTTTTCTCCCGGCTGGAGGCGCGTCATCGCGCGAAGCAGGCGAAAGCCTAGTAGGGGTGGAGTATCGGATTG
>NZ_RZTT01000793.1 GCF_003996995.1 Mesorhizobium sp. M7A.T.Ca.US.000.02.2.1
GGTCTGGCCAGTGACGTAGGCGGCTTCGTTGGAGGCGAGATAAGCGACGGCGGACGCGACTTCAACGCTGGTGCCCATGCGCCGCGTCGGGATCGCCGCCATGATCGCCTCTTTCTGCTTGTCGTTGAGCTTGTCGGTCATCGCCGATTCGATGAAGCCCGGGGCGACGCAGTTGACGGTGATGTTGCGGGTGGCGATCTCCTGTGCCAGCGATTTGGAGAAGCCGATCATGCCGGCCTTTGAGGCGCAGTAATTGGTCTGGCCGGGATTGCCGGTGATGCCGACCACCGAGGTGATGTTGATGATGCGGCCATGGCGGCGGCGCATCATCGGGTGGGTGAGTTCGCGGGTCAGCCTGAACACGGCGGTCAGGTTGACCTCGAGCACGCTGTCCCAGTCGGCATCCGACATGCGCACGAACAGGCCGTCCTTGGTGATGCCGGCGTTGTTGACCAGGATGTCGACGCCTTCGAGATCGGCTTCGGCTTTCTGGCCGAGCGCCTTGACCTCCTCACGGTTGGACAAATTGGCCGGGAACAGCTTGACCCGGTCGCCAAGCTCGCTAGCCAGCGCTTCCAGTTTCTCGACGCGGGTGCCATGCAGGCCGACGATCGCGCCCTGCGCATGCAGCATCCTGGCGATAGCCTCGCCGATGCCGCCGGATGCGCCGGTGACGAGCGCCTTGCGGCCAGTCAATTCGAACATTTTTGTCTCCTGATTGAGAAGAGAACACCCTTTACAGGGATGGGATCAAGTGACGCTTTATGCAAGCGCCGCCATGGCCGCCTCGACGTCAGCCGCGGTGCCGACCGACGCGGTGGCGACATCGCGGTTGATGCGCCGCGCCAATCCTGAAAGCACCTTGCCGGCGCCGATCTCGTAAAGCGTGGTGACGCCGTTTGCGCCGAACCATTCCACCGTCTCGCGCCAACGCACGCGGCCGGTTATCTGTTCGACCAGGCGGCGGGCGATCTCGTCCGGATCGCTGGTCGGGCTGACCGTGACATTGGAGAGGACGGGAACCACCGGCGCGTTCTTTGCCACGCCGGCCAGGGCTTCGCGCATGACGTTCGCGGCCGGCGCCATC
>NZ_RZTT01000794.1 GCF_003996995.1 Mesorhizobium sp. M7A.T.Ca.US.000.02.2.1
CTCGATCCGCCGCGGCACGGTATCAGCGCACGGCCAAACGATGAGGCGCACAGTTACGCTCCGAACAACCCTCCATGCGCTGATTGCGGCTCCGCTGTTGATGACGGCGTGGCCGGTGATTGCCCCCGCTATGGCTGAAGAGATGGCCCAAGAGGCGCCGGAGCTCGTCATCTCGGTCGTCACCGGCCTGGCGCCGGACGACCTTCTCAAAGTCCGCACCACCGCATCGCCGGTCGCCACGGTCGAGGCGCGGCTGAGCAGCGGCGACATGGTCACCAATCTCGGCTGCAACGACATCAACGGCTACAAATGGTGCAAGGTCGAAAGCACGGGCAAGGAGAAGCTGAGCGGCTGGGCGCCGGCGCGCTATCTCATCCCCCTCAATCCGGCCCCCTATGTCGAAGGTGAGACAAGACCGGCCGATGCGCCGGTGGTTGCCTCCACCGGCAGCGCCAATGAGACCGGGCAAGCCTCGGCGCCGGATCAATCGCAGGCTACCGGCTCGGCAAACAGCGCGCCGGTCGCGCCGCCCGACCTGACAGCGCGGCTTGGCGGCGCCGGTCCGGCAGCCGAAAGCACGCCAAAATCCGCCGCCGAAATCGGCCGCGCCGCGATGCAGGATGCGTACGTACTGGCGCTGGCGGCGCCTGACGTCCCGCCCGCTTCCGCCCCCGGCGCGAGCGAAATTCCTTGCGCCCGCTATGTCGGCGAGCCGATGACGCGTTGCGAGGCAACCGTCGTGCACAAAGGCACCGACAAGGCCGAAGTGACCGTGACCTGGCCCGACGGCGGCACGCGCGTCATCGCCTTCGACGCCGGCCGGCCGGCCGGCTCGAACGCGGACGGCAATTTCCGCTTCACCCGCGAGGGCAGCCTCAACATGATCCGCATCGGCGAGGCCGAGCGTTTCGAGATCACGGATACGCTGGTGTCGGGGAATTAGAATTTAGGGGAGTAAGGGAGTAGGGGAATAAGGGAGTATGTTTGGAATGTCCTCGAACCCACCCTACTCCCCTACTCACCTACTCCCCTACCTCGCATTTTCGGGGTTACATCAGTCAAAACTCTTCCCTATAAGGCCC
>NZ_RZTT01000795.1 GCF_003996995.1 Mesorhizobium sp. M7A.T.Ca.US.000.02.2.1
GGACAAGGACCAGGCAAAGGCGATCGCCTCGGCAAAACGCGTCGCCAACCCAGGCTGCTGGCCGCAGGGACCGATCGCCACGCTACGGCCGCTGGTCACATCAGGCCTGCTGCCGGCGGATTTCCCGATCACCGTCAACGGCATTTCGGGCTATTCGGGCGGCGGACGGCCGATGATCGAGGACTATGTCGCCAAGGGCGAGGACGCCTCGGAATTCCTGCCCTACGGCCTCACGCTTCAGCACAAGCACGTGCCGGAATTGAGGGCCTATGCCAGGCTGTCGCATGATCCGATCATGCAGCCGGCGGTCGGCAATTTCGCGCAAGGCATGATCACCGTGGTGCCGTTGCAGCTTGGCGGCCTCGACCATGTGCCGACCGGTGCGGAGCTGCATGCGGCGATTGCCGACCATTTCGCCGCCATCAAGGGCGGTGTGGTCGAGGTGGCGCCCTATGCGCATTCGGAGCGCATGCCGGAGATCGATCCGGAGATCTACAACGGCACCAACCGGATGAAGATCTATGTCTTCGCCAACGACAAACGGGCGCAGGCCCTGCTGCTGGCGGTCTATGACAATCTTGGCAAGGGTGCCTCCGGTGCCGCCGTGCAGAACATGGACCTGATGCTCGGCCTCTGATGGACACGCCAGCCTTTCCGGCGCGCTGGAACGTCAGCGCGCCCGAACTCATTGCCGAGACCTTTTCGAGCCGCATCTGGAAGGTTTTGCGCGAAGACGGGTCGCCGGCGATCGTCAAGGCGCTCAAGCCTTTCGACGACGTCGCCGACGAGTTGCGCGGCGAACATTATCTCGCCTGGCGGAGCGGCGACGGCGCGGTGCGCCTGCTCGGCCGCGATGGCCACAGCATGCTGCTGGAATTTGCCGGTGAAACGCTGCTTCAGCAGGTTCTCGAAGAACAGGGCGACTTTGCCGCGACCATAATCGCGGCCGAGGTGATGGCGAAACTGTTTTCACAGGGGAAAGACCCCTTCCCGCCCGAACTTCAGCCGCTCCGGGAACGCTTCGCCAGCCTGTTCAACAAGGCAAATGCCGATCGCGACGCCGGCCATGAGAGCCTCTATGT
>NZ_RZTT01000796.1 GCF_003996995.1 Mesorhizobium sp. M7A.T.Ca.US.000.02.2.1
GCGCAAGGCGCGGCCAGCCTTTTCGGCCGCCTTGCCGGTGACGAAGGTCTGGCGCGAGGCCGAGGTCTTGCCGGCGTCGGGGGTGATGGCTGTATCGGCGCTCTTCAACTGGAATTTCTCAAGCGGCAGGCCGAGCGCGTCGGCGCATATCTGGGCGATGACCGTGTTGGATCCCTGGCCGATATCGACGGCGCCCTGGTGCAGGATGACCGTGCCGTCAGCCGCGATGCCGACCCGGATGGTCGACGGGTTGGGCAGCGAGGTGTTGCCGCAGCCATACCAGCAGGACGCGACGCCAACGCCGCGCTTTCTATCCCTGCTGGCACGGTTGAACGCATCCGCATCGGCCGTTGCGCCCACCCAGTGCGGCTGCAGCGATTCGAGGCATTCGGCAATGCCGACGCCGGACTCCAGAAGCTGCCCGGTAACCGTTTCGGATCCGTTACGAAGGCAGTTCTTCAAGCGAAAATCGAGCCGGTCCATGCCGAGCTTGCCGGCTAGCTCGTCATACAGCGTCTCCTGCATGATCGTCGCTTGCGGCACGCCGAAGCCGCGGAAGGCGCCGGAGATCGGCCCATGCGTGTGGATGGCGCGGCCTTCGGCGCGGTAATTCGGCGTCGCGTAGGGTCCGGAGGCGTGCACCGGCACGCGGTTGGCCACGGTAGGGCCCCAGCTTGCATAGGCGCCGGTGTTGAAGTCACCTTCGAAGATCATGCCGGTGACAAGGCCATCGGCATCGGCGCCGATGGTCGCTCTCATCTCGGCCGGATGGCGCTTGGTGGTCGAAATCATCGATTCGGTGCGGGTGTAGGCAAGTGCCGCCGGCCGCCCCGTCTTCATCGCCACAAGGCCAATCAGCGGCTGCAGCGAAACGTCGAGTTTGGAGCCGAAACCGCCGCCGGTCGCGGTCGGCACGATGCGCACCTTGTCGACGGCTAGGCCGAGCACCTTCGCCGTCTCGTCGCGGTCCATATAGGGCGCCTGGGTGCAGGCGACGACGACCAGCGTGTCGCCGTCCAGATAGGCATAGCCGGCTTCCGGTTCGATATAGGCGTGCTCGACACCTCCTATGT
>NZ_RZTT01000797.1 GCF_003996995.1 Mesorhizobium sp. M7A.T.Ca.US.000.02.2.1
GCGCCGCATGAACGCCGCCGCTGACCAAGGCGCTGAAATGGCGGATGCCGCCCAGATCGTGCTCAACACCATCCGTCGCCCGGTGATCATGATCAGCGAGGAAGGTTTCATCACCTATGCCAACGCCGACGCGGAAGATTTCTTTCGCTCGAGTGCAAACATGCTCGCCCGCAACACGCTGTCAAAACTCATTCCCTTCGGCAGCCCGCTGCTGACGCTGGTCGATCAGGTGCGCGAGCGTCGGGCTCCGGTCAACGAGTATCGGGTCGACGTGTCGTCGCCCCGTCTCGGCATCGAAAAGGTCGTCGATCTCTACGTCGCGCCGGTGCCGGAATATCCGGGCTCCGTCGTGGTGATGTTCCAGGAACGGTCGATGGCCGACAAGATCGACCGGCAGATGACGCATCGGGGTGCCGCACGTTCGGTGACCGGTCTGGCGGCAATGCTTGCCCATGAGATCAAGAACCCGCTCTCCGGCATCCGGGGCGCGGCCCAGTTGCTTGAACTGTCGGCTTCCGACGAGGACCGTGCGCTGACTCGGCTGATCACCGACGAGACGGACCGCATCGTGTCGCTGGTCGATCGCATGGAGGTGTTTTCCGACGAGCGGCCGATCGATCGCTATCCCGTCAACATCCATGTCGTGCTCGACCATGTGAAGGCGATTGCCAAGAACGGTTTTGCTAAGAAAATCAAGATAATGGAGGATTATGATCCTTCATTGCCTCCGGTGTTTGCCAACCGCGACCAGCTGATCCAGGTGTTCCTCAACCTGGTCAAGAACGCTGCCGAGGCGATCGGCAGCGACCCGCAGGGCGAGATCGTGCTGTCGACCGCCTTCCGGCCGGGCATCCGTGTTTCCGTTCCGGGCACGCAGGACCGCGTGTCGCTGCCGCTGGAATTCTGCGTGCGCGACAATGGCTCCGGCGTCTCCGAAGACATCCTGCCGATCCTGTTCGACCCGTTCATCACCACCAAGCCGAACGGCTCCGGGTTGGGTCTTGCGCTGGTCGCCAAGATCGTCGGCGAGCATGGCGGCATCATCGAATGCGAATCGACGCCGCGCGG
>NZ_RZTT01000798.1 GCF_003996995.1 Mesorhizobium sp. M7A.T.Ca.US.000.02.2.1
GTCGCGAACCGTTGCTGGCACGTCGGGAAAAGCTGCTCGAACTCGTCGGCACCGCTAAAGGCGTGATCCAGTACAGCCACCATGTGCATGGCGGCGGGGCTGACTTTTATGCCGCGGTTGATCGGATGGGCCTAGAGGGCATGGTGTCGAAGCGGCCGGACAGCGTCTATCGGTCAGGCGATACCGAAGCCTGGCGGAAAACGAAATGCTACGAGGAAGTCGACTTTGAGGTTGCAGGCGTGCAGCGCAAGCCGGGATCGGCTCCACTCGCTTTGATGGTAACCCGCGATGCGGAACGTCGCTATGTCGGCTCGGCAAACATCGCTCTGACCAAAGCCATGCGAGAACACCTCTATGCCAAGGTGCAAGAGGGGAAAGGCACGCCCCCCAAAGGCGCGGACAAGCCCGACGCTGAATGGATCAAACCTGGCCTCGTCGGCCGCGTGAAGACCCTTAAGCGCGAGGACAAGCTGCGCCATGCGACATTGCGGGCGATCCGAGAGGCGAAGCCATGACGCCCGAGCCGCTCAACTCCCCTGTGGCAATCGAACCCACTGGCGAACGCGCAGCCTTGAAGCTCGTCCGAATGGCTATGGAGCAGGTATGCCCTGCCGGCGTGCTGCCATCTGAAGAAGCCATCCTGGGCCTCTACGGCCCCGAACCGATCCACGAAGGCGAAGCTCTGGCCAAGGCGATCATTGAGACCGTCGAGCGTCTGACGAAGCAAGCCCGCCGCTGAAGGACACAGACAGCGACGGGCCTTGCACCAGAGCTTGGACTTGAGGAGGGGACATCTCAACCAAGCACATTTCCAACTTCGATTGAGGATGCATGTTCCACCCCTGCGAGAAAGATTTAACGCTGCCGACGTCTGACGAAGTGGGCCCGTCACTGTGTTGAGGGAAATCAGTGACGGGCCTCTGCTCGGGTGTTTCAAGGAGCTATCCTTACCAAGCACATCCCGAACGTTTGATTGCGGATGCATGTTCCTCAGGGCGGGCAAAAAGTTTACGACCCCCTTGGCAATCAACCGACATTGGCC
>NZ_RZTT01000799.1 GCF_003996995.1 Mesorhizobium sp. M7A.T.Ca.US.000.02.2.1
GACCTGGGCCGTTTCCCTGGCCATCGATCAGCCGCCCATGCCCGAGCGGAAGTAGTCCACGATCTGCGTCCCGCCGAAGATCAGGACCAGGCCGATGATGATCTTGCCGGCCCAGTCCCAGCTGAGCTTGCCGAACATCGCGGCCAGGCCGCAGCCGACGACGCCAATGATGGCGACCCAGCGGACGATGGACATGATGAGGTTGTAGGTGTTCTGCGCGGTCTGTTCCCAGGGCGCGGCCTGCGCGAAGGCCAGATCGGGCAGCATCGCCAGCGCAGCGGCCATGAGGATGGCGGCAGCGAAGGTGCGGTTGGTCGAGCGGGTGCGTTCACCAAGCGAGGTCGCTTGCATGTTGTAACTCTCCAGACAGTAGGGATTGGTTTGAAAACGCCGATCAGCCGGCGGTTACTACGGGTGTTGCGAGGTGGTTTTCGTGTCGTCTCCCCCTTGATTGACGTCGATCTTGATGGTTGGCAGATCCTGGGCCTTGCCTTTCAGGAACTGCACGCAGGCATCCGTGGTGGGCCACGTGCGTGGCTGCTTGCGCTTCTGATGCTTCATCCGCGCGGTAATGAGCATTGCGGTGTTCGGCCCATCTTCTTTGCGATCCATGCACACGAACACACCGTAGCCGCGGCCTGCCGGACGCAATTCGATCTGTGTGATACCGCCCGTCTGCAGCAGCAAGGTCAGCGCTTGTTCGTCAATGTGCAGCATCTAGGTAATGGCTCCTGTTGGTTGGGTGCTGCAGTGTAGTCATCGTGACCAACCTCGGCAGGAAACCTTGCCCGGCACATCACGCCCCCTATTCCCGTTGCTACAGAATACTCCGTTCCGACACGTCATAGTGTGAATACCCGTCCGCTTTACTTGCCGTTCATCATGGGTTTGCCATCCGGCCCCGTCTTGTAGCTGCGCTTGCACGTCGGGAACCCGCTGCAGCCCCAAAAATCGAATCCCTTGTCCGCCTTCGTCGCCTTCTTCACGCGGTGGATCAGGGGCTTTCCGCAGGCCGGGTCGTCGCACTTGTGCACAG
>NZ_RZTT01000079.1 GCF_003996995.1 Mesorhizobium sp. M7A.T.Ca.US.000.02.2.1
TCCCGCTGATCCGCAAGTTCGAATGCGGCTATGTCGGCGGCGCCAAGTCGGCGGGTGCGACTGATGTCATCCAGAACATGACCGGCGACACGCCGGCTGCCTGGAACGATCCGGCCAAGGGCGGCGAGATCGCCAAGACGCAGATCGACCAGGGCTCCGACGTGATCTACGCCGCGGCAGGCGGCACCGGCGTCGGCGTGCTGCAGGCGGCGGCAGATGCCGGCAAGCTCGGCATCGGCGTCGATTCCAACCAGAACGGCCTGCAGCCGGGCAAGGTGCTGACCTCGATGCTGAAGCGCGTCGACGTCGCCGTCTACACCGCCTTCATGGACGGCAAGAACGGCACCTTCAAGGGCGGAGTCGAGAATCTGGGCCTCAAGGAAGGCGGCGTCGACTACGCCATGGACGACAACAACAAGGCGCTGGTGACGGACGAGATGAAGGCGGCCGTCGAAAAGGCCAAGGCCGACATCATTGCCGGCAAGGTCGAAGTGCACGACTATACGGCTGACAACGCTTGCCCCTATTGAGCGGCACGAACACACAGACATGATCTGCAAACCGCCGGGCGCCAGCCCGGCGGTTTTGTCTTTACCGGATCGAGCGAAACGTTCGCTCCGTGCCGGCCACCGTTTCGGGACACAGATGCAGCCAAAGATCGCACCCATGGGCGAGCACGACGTAGCAGCGGTAGCCCAGCTGCGCCTGGCCACGTTTTTCGAGGGAACCGGAAGAACGCTCGGGGAAGATGCGGCAGGGCTTCGTGGCTTGATCGCCGGTGACGGCTTCGAGGCGGCATTCGTTGCCCGGATCGGCGACACCCCGGTCGGGACATGCCTGCTGGTCCGCCACGAGCTGGAGCCCGTACATGATCTGACGCCATGGCTGGCCGGGTTGGTCGTCGATGCAAGGTATCGACGCCGAGGCATCGCCACCGCGCTGGTCAAGGCAACGGAAGCCCATGCGGCGTCACGGGGCGTCGAGATGCTCCATCTCTACACATGGGATGCGCGTGATTTCTACGCGGCTCTCGGCTGGGATACCGTTGAGATATGCGGCTCGGACGGCGAGAAGATGGCGCTGATGTCGCGCCGGCCTCGCCTATAGCAGCTTCGCGACGAGACAGCCCAGCGCGAACGCCACCATCAGCCCGGCGGCAACGACAACTCCGCGCCGGCCGCCAAGCGCGTGCACGCCAATGCCGTATGGTGGCCGGGACAGGCTTCGGATCACCGTGCGCGGTTTGACCTCATTGCCGCCGAGCTCGACGCTGCGCATCTGAGGTAACTCGGCTAGGCGTTGGGTAACCAGTTCCCAATGCCTGCCAGGCAGCAGGCCGCGTTTTCCGTAACGGTCGAAGAAATACATCTGCTCGGCAAGTCGCGCGACCGCGTCGCGGAAGGCGGGATCGACCTCCAGGTCACGTTCGGCCCGTTCGCGGTCTTTGTCGTTCATAAGACCGAGCACATATTCGCCGGCCCGCGCGATGCGATCGCTTTCACTGACCAAGGCGTGCACCTTCCCTTTTTCCTCACCAGTGCGGTGGCTTGGTTACCGGCACTTCATCTCCTGTCTGCTCCTCCAGCGCCAGGAAGCGATCCGTCAGCGCGTCGAGCTTGCGCTGCATGCGCTCGATCACCTTCCACTGCTCGGCGATCTGGCCGGACAGTTCCTCGATGGTCTTCTCCTGCTCGGCGGCGCGTATTTCCAGCGTCGTCAGCCGGTCGGCGGGCGTGATCATGTGAATTCCCCAGTCTCACCGCGATGTCGTTCACCGCGATGTCTTGCGCCGCGATGCGAATTTCGGCGCCGTCATACTAGCGAATGTGAAGGCCCCGGCCACGTTGCAAATTGACAAGCGCACCGGGATTTGTCGAGAGTGAACCGGCTCCGGCAATTGGCACGGGCGGAGCGTCATGCTAGGCGTTTTGACCAAGCGATAAAAAAATAAGAGTGGGACAGGCTGCATGGCGCAAGCCGCAATCGAGTTGATCGGCATCAACAAGAGTTTTGGTGCGGTGCGCGCCAACCGGGACATCAACCTTGAGATCGGTCGCGGCACGATCCACGGCATTGTCGGCGAGAACGGAGCTGGCAAATCGACGCTGATGTCGATCCTCTACGGCTTCTACCAGGCCGACAGCGGCGAGATCCGCGTTGGCGGCCAGCCGGCCTCGATCAAGACCCCCAATGACGCCATCGCGCTCGGCATCGGCATGGTGCATCAGCACTTCATGCTGGTCGACAATTTCACGGTGCTGGATAACGTCATCCTCGGCGCCGAAAGCGATGCGCTCTTAAAGAAGAGCATCGCCAAGGCGCGCTCCGAACTGGAGCGGCTGGAGCGTGAATACGGGCTGGAAGTCGATCCCGATGCAATCATCGAGGAACTGCCGGTCGGCCTGCAGCAGCGGGTGGAGATCCTGAAGGCGCTCTATCGCGGCGCCGAGATCCTGATCCTCGACGAGCCGACGGGCGTGCTGACGCCGGCCGAGGCCGACCACCTGTTCCGCATCCTCGGGCAATTGAAAGACCAGGGCAAGACGGTGGTGCTGATCACCCACAAATTGCGCGAGATCATGGCCATCACCGACACCGTGTCGGTGATGCGCCAGGGCACGATGGTGGCGACGCGCGAAACCAGGAAGACGACTGTCGAGGAACTGGCCGAGTTGATGGTCGGGCGGCGCGTGCTCTTGCGGGTCGAGAAGGGCGAGGCCGAGGCCGGCGCCGTCAAGCTCGCGGTCAAGAACCTGACGGTGAAGGATACGCGCGGCGTCACCATGGTCGACGACATCTCCTTCGATATCAGGGCGGGCGAGATCGTCGGCATCGCCGGTGTCGCCGGCAACGGACAATCCGAACTGCTCGAGGCGATTTCCGGCATCAGGCGTGCGGTGTCCGGCTCGGTTATGCTCGACGGCAAGCCGATCGACCTGACCGGCGCCGCCGACCCCGGCGAACTGCGCGACCGCGGCCTGGCGCATGTGCCGGAGGACCGCCATCACGTCGGCTTGGTGCTGGCCTTCGAGGAGAACGAGAATTCCATCCTCGGCTATCACGATGATCCCCGCTATTTGAAGGGGCCGTTCCTCAACATCGATGCCATCCGCAACGATGCCAGGGACAAGATCGCCAAATACGATATCCGGCCGGCCGACTGCCGGCTGAAGACCGCCAATTTCTCCGGCGGCAACCAGCAGAAGATCGTGCTGGCGCGGGAGATGGAACAGGACCCTGGTGTTCTGATCGTTGGCCAGCCGACACGCGGCGTCGATGTCGGCGCCATCGAATTCATCCACAAGCGCCTGATCGCCATGCGCGACCAGGGCAAGGCGGTGCTGGTGGTGTCGGTCGAGCTGGACGAGATCCGTTCGCTGTCCGACCGTATCCTGGTGATGTTTGCCGGCCGCATCGTCGGCGAGCGCGGTCCCGAAGCGACCGAGGGCGAGCTCGGCCTGCTGATGGCCGGCATCGAGCACCAGGAGGCAGCACTTTGAGCGCGCCTTACGCCAAACTGCCGGCCTGGGCCGACTATGGCCTGATCCCGCTGATCAATCTGTTCGTCGCCTTCGTCGTCGCCGGCTTCGTCGTGCTTCTGGTCGGCGAGAATCCGTTGCGCGCAGCCGTCATCCTGGTCGAAGGCGCCTTCGGCAAAGGCACCGGCATCGCCTTCACCCTCTTTTATGCCACCACCTTCATCTTCACCGGGCTTTCGGTGGCGGTGGCCGCGCATTGCGGCCTGTTCAACATCGGCACCGAGGGGCAGGCCTACATCGCCGGCCTCGGCATCGCCATCGTCTGCCTGAGCTTCGACAGCACACTGCCATGGTGGCTGACCTTCCCGCTGGCGATCATTGCTGCGGCGACGGTCGGCGCATTGTGGGCGCTCATCCCGGCCTATCTGCAGGCCAAGCGTGGCTCGCACATCGTCATCACCACCATCATGTTCAACTTCATCGCCGCCTCGACCATGGTTTACCTGCTGGTCGGCCCGTTGAAGCCAGCCGCCTCGCAAGCGCCGCAGACGCGTAACTTCCTCGCCGGGGCGGAATTGCCCAAGCTCAACTGGATCATCGAGCTGTTCGGCGCCAAGATCCGTTCGGCGCCGCTCAATGTCACCTTCCTGCTGGCGCTGGTCATGGCCTTCCTGGTCTGGCTGCTGATCTGGCGCACCAAGCTCGGCTATGAAATGCGCACCTACGGTCACAGCCCGAAAGCGGCACGCTATGCCGGCATTTCCGAAACCCGCATCATCATCACCGCCATGATGATCTCGGGCGGGCTGGCCGGCATGATGGCGCTCAATCCGGTGATGGGCGATCAGCACAATGTCGCCATCGACTTCGTTTCCGGCGCCGGCTTCGTCGGCATCGCCGTGGCGCTGATGGGCCGCCTGCACCCTGTCGGCATCGTGCTGGCGGCGATCCTGTTCGGCATGCTCTACCAGGGCGGCGCCGAACTCGCCTTCGAGATGCCGGCAATCAGCCGCGACATGATCGTCATCATTCAAGGCCTGGTGATCCTGTTTGCCGGTGCCCTCGAGCACATGTTCCGGCCCTACATCCAGGCGCTGTTCGCCTCGTTCAGTCCGCGATCGGTGGGCATGGAAGCGGTCAAGGGGAAAGGTGCCTGAGATGGATGTGTTCAACGCGATCATCCAGACACTGGACTCCACCATCCGCCTTTCGGTGCCGCTGCTGCTTGCCTGCCTCGCCGGCCTCTATTCGGAACGCGCCGGCATCTTCGACATCGGTCTCGAAGGCAAGATGCTGGTCGGCGCCTTCGCCGGTGCGGCCGCCGCTTCCGTGTTCCATTCGGCCTTTCTCGGCCTCGGCATGGCGATCCTGATCTCGGTCGCCTTTGCCATGATCCACGGTTTTGCCTCGATCACCCATCGCGGCAACCAGATCGTCTCCGGCGTGGCGATCAATTTCATCGCCGCCGGCTCGACCATCATCCTCGGCCAGGCCTGGTTCCAGCAGGGCGGGCGCACGCCGGCGCTGCAACCGGGCGAGCGCTTCGAGGCCATCACCTTGCCGGGCGCCGAGGCCATCCGCGGCGTTCCGATCATCGGACCGATCTATGCCGAGCTCCTGTCGGGCCACTCGATCCTGGTCTATCTTGCCTTCCTGATGGTGCCGTTCACCTGGTGGGTGCTGTTTCGCACCCGTTTTGGCCTCAGGCTGCGCGCCGTAGGCGAGAACCCGGCCGCCGTCGATACTGCCGGCATATCGGTCGCCTGGCTGCGCTACAGGGCGCTGATCTGCACCGGCATCCTCACCGGCATTGCCGGCGCCTACCTGTCGATGGTGCAAAATGGCGGCTTCGTGAAGGACATGACCGCCGGCAAGGGCTATATCGCGCTGGCAGCCCTGATCTTTGCCAAGTGGAAGCCGGTCAACGCCATGTTCGCCTGCCTTCTGTTCGGCTTCCTGGACGCAGCGTCGATACGCCTGCAGGGATCACCGCTGCCCATCATCGGCAGGGTGCCGGCGCAGTTCATGCAGGCGCTGCCCTACATCCTCACCGTCATCCTGCTCGCCGGCTTCATCGGCAAGGCAATCCCGCCACGCGCCGGCGGCGTACCTTATGTCAAGGAACGTTGAGCGGCAGGTCGGCTTTGCGCCGGGTTTTGAACACGATCATCGGAGAGAACACCTGAATGTCGCATGATCTGTTCGAGGCCGCCAAGGCCGCCATGGCCAGGGCCTACGCGCCCTATTCTAAGTTTCCGGTCGGCGCTGCCTTGCGCACCGAGGACGGGCGCGTCTTTACCGGCGCCAACATCGAAGTCGCCTCCTATCCGGAAGGCTGGTGCGCCGAGACCACGGCGCTCGGCCACTACATCATGGGCGGCGGCGGCAAGATCGTGGAAATCGCCGTCATCGCCGAACGCATGGCGAAATGCTCGCCTTGCGGCGGCTGCCGGCAGCGGCTGGCCGAATTCTGCCGGCCGGAAACAAAGCTCTATCTCTGCGACAATGCAGGTGTGGCCGAGACCGTGACCATGGGCGACATGCTGCCTTACGGCTTCCGCGGCGATATTTTGAAATGAACAACGGGCTCAAATGAACAGCTGGCAGCGATGACGGAAAAAGCCCTGGATCATCTCGTCGAAAGGCTGGACGGCTTGGCGCCCGCCACGGCACTGGTGCTCGGTTCGGGCCTCGGCGGTCTGGTCGACCAGATCGAGGGCCCGATCCGCATCTCCTATGCCGACCTGCCGGGTTTTCCCAGAAGCGGTGTCACCGGACATGCCGGCGAGGTGGTGGCGGGGCTGTTTGCCGGCGCGCCGGTGCTGATGCTGTCGGGCCGCGCCCATTACTACGAGCACGGCGTTGCCGCGGCGATGCGGCCGGTGCTGGAAGTGCTTGCCGGCATCGGCGTCACGAAACTGATCCTCACCAATGCCGCCGGTTCGGTCGATCCGGACATGCCCCCGGGCTCGGTGATGCTGATATCGGACCACATCAATTTCTCGGGCACCAATCCGCTGATCGGCGAACCAAGCGACCGGCGTTTCGTCGGCCTGACCGAAGCCTATGATGCCGGCATCCGCCAGGCCATCGAGCGGGCGGCAAATGCGACCGGCACCACCCTGCACAAGGGCGTCTATATGTGGTTCTCCGGCCCATGCTTCGAAACGCCGGCCGAGATCCGCATGGCGCGCATCATGGGCGCCAATGCGGTCGGCATGTCGACCGTACCGGAGGTCATTCTCGCCCGCTTCCTAGGACTGCGCGTCGCCGCCTGTTCGGTCATCACCAATTTGGCGGCCGGCATGACCGGGGCCGAGCTATCGCACCAGGAGACCAAGGACATGGCACCGGTCGGCGGCGCGCGGCTGGCGACGATCCTGCAGCGCGTGTTCCACGACGGACTGCTGGAGACCTGATGCTTCCCCAGGAAATCATCCGCCGCAAGCGCGATGGCCTCAGGCTGTCGGAAGAGGAGATCGCCGGCTTCGTCGCGGGCGTGACGTCGGGCGCCGTCACCGATGGCCAGGCCGGCGCCTTCGCCATGGCGGTATTCTTCAACGGCATGAACCGCGACGAGGCCGTGGCGCTCACGCTGGCGATGCGCGATTCCGGCGACGTGCTCGACTGGTCGGACCTGCCCGGCCCGGTCACCGACAAGCATTCGACCGGCGGCGTCGGCGACAATGTCTCGCTGATGCTGGCGCCGATCGTCGCCGCCTGCGGCGCCTATGTACCGATGATCTCGGGCCGCGGCCTTGGCCACACCGGCGGCACGCTGGACAAGATGGATGCCATCCCCGGCTACATCAGCCAGCCCGACGTCGCGCTGTTTCGCAAGGCGGTGCTCGAAACCGGCTGCGCCATCATCGGCCAGACCGCCGACCTCGCCCCAGCCGATCGGCGGCTCTATGCGATCCGCGACGTCTCCGGCACGGTCGAATCGGTGCCGCTGATCACCGCTTCGATCCTGTCGAAGAAGCTGGCGGCCGGGCTGCAATCGCTGGTGCTCGACGTCAAGGTCGGCAACGGCGCCTTCATGGAAAAATCGCGCGACGCCACCGCACTCGCCAACAGCCTGGTTGAGATCGCCAACGGCGCCGGACTAAAGGCTTCGGCGTTGATCACCGGCATGAACGAGCCCTTGGCGTCGGCCGCCGGCAACGCCGTCGAGGTGCGCAACGCCGTTGATTTCCTCGCCGGCCGGTATCGTGACCGTCGGCTCGAGGACGTGACGCTGGCGCTGGCCGCCGAAATGCTGCAGTCGGCCGGGCTGGTGTCGTCCAACCAGGATGGCATGCGGCGCGCCACCGAGACACTCGCCAGCGGCCGCGCCGCCGCCACCTTCGCACGCATGGTGGCCGCGCTTGGCGGCCCCGCCGATTTCATCGAGAAACCGGAAAAGTATCTGCCGGCGGCGGCGATCGAATTTGCCGTCAAGGCGACCGCAAACGGCTTCGTCACCGGCATCGCCACCCGCGATATCGGGCTCGCCGTGGTCGGCCTGGGAGGTGGGCGCACGCGGCCGGACGACAAGATCGACCCCGCGGTCGGCATCACCAGGCTGTTGCCGGTCGGTGCGGAGGTTGGGATCGGCGAGCCGCTGGCGCTGATCCATGCCCGCTCATCGGCCGATGCCGAGGCCGCCGCGGCTACCGTGCTTTCGGCCTATACGGTCGGCGCCTCGAAGCCGCCCGCCGACAAGTCGGTCATCCGGCGGATTCTGCCGCGCGGCTGAAGCAATTCCAGGAAAAGTGTGGACCGGTTTTCCCGGGATTAGCGCATAGCGCTTTCCCTTGGAAATTGCGGAAAACGAATAGCCTTACTGGACGAGCAGCAGCGTGCCGTTCTCGACCTGGTATTTGTCGAGCCGGTTGAGAAAGCTCATGCCGATCAGATTGGTGCGCAGCGCCCTGTCGTCGAGCACGATGGTCTGGACGTCATTGACCGTGATGTTGCCGATCTGCAGGCGGTCGATCATGGCCACGGCCGCCTTGATGGTGCCGTTGGCCGTGTTGACCTCGTGGCTGAAGTCCGAAGCATTCAGCGACAAGCCGATTCGGCGTGCCGTCGACATGTTGATGGCGACCAATGTCGCGCCGGTGTCGATCATGCCGTCGACCTGGCGCCCGTTGAGCTTGAAAGCCGATGAGAAATGTCCGCGCTCGTCTGCCGCGACGATCACCTTGCGGCCCATCGGCAGCGGTGCCGCGGGCTTGTTGGGCACCGATGCCAGATTGACGTCTGGTTGGGCTTCGACCGCTTGTTTGCCCGGCACCGCCGACCTCAGCAGGTTTTCGACGAGTTGCGGATTGGACTGGTACACAATCGGTATCGATGCCGATGAACCGGCGAAAACGGCGAGGATCAGAAGTTTGCGCAGCATGGATCGGCCTCGCCGCATGACCCCGGAAATCGGGATCGATTTCGGAAAGGCTCACGCGCAAATCAAAATGCTACAGCGTCCTTTGCGCGTCCGAAATGGACGCGCGGCGCCGTAGTGACAGCCGATCGTTAGACCCGGATGGTGTTTGCCGCTTTAACGCGCGCCAAAACCGCGCCTTTGCGTAAACATTTGGTAAATCGTACCAGGTTGCCTGGTATTACTTGGTCCCGTACATGCGGTCGCCGGCGTCGCCGAGGCCGGGCATGATGTAGCCCTTCTCGTTGAGCTGGCGGTCGATCGAAGCGGTGAAGACGGGAACGTCCGGATGCGCCTTGAGAAAGCGTTCGATGCCTTCGGGCGCCGCCAGCAGGCAAAGGAAACGGATGTTGGTGGCGCCGCGCTCTTTCAGCTTGTCGATCGCCGCGATCGCCGAATTGGCGGTGGCCAGCATCGGATCGACGACGATCACCAGCCGGTCGGCGAGATCGCTCGGCGCCTTGAAGAAATATTCGACCGCTTCCAGCGTTTCGTGATCGCGGTAGAGACCGACATGGGCGACGCGGGCCGCCGGAACCAGGTCGAGCAGGCCTTCCAGCAAGCCGTTGCCGGCGCGCAGCACGGAGGCAAAGACCAGCTTCTTGCCCTCAAGCGTCGGCGCTTCCATGGTTTCCATCGGCGTCTCGATGGTCGTCGTCGTCAGTTCGAGGTTGCGGGTGACCTCGTATCCGAGCAGCAGCGAGATTTCGCGCAGCAGCCGGCGGAAGCCGGCCGTCGAGGTTTCCTTCTTGCGCATGATGGTCAGCTTGTGCTGGACAAGCGGGTGGTCGACGACGGTGACGCCCTGCATGGTGTTCTCCTGATGCCTGCGCCCGAAAATGCGCGCATGGCCCTTTCGGACGCGCCGCGCTTCAAGCTGCCTGAGCGAACCCTAGCGGCAATGCGCCGGTCAAGGAACCGCTTGGCCCGCACCGACCACAGCTTTGTCGGCGGAAATCAGCGTGCCGCGCTGTTCAACCGGGCAAGAAGCGCGGTCTTCGTCTTTCTATCGACGAAAGCGGCTTCGATGGCGGTGCGGGTGACGGCGGCCAGCGCCTTTTCGTTCATCGAGAAATGCTCGGCGGCAATGTCGTATTCCCGCTTCAGCGAGGTCCAGAAATAGGGCGGATCGTCGGAATTGAGCGTCACCTTGCAGCCGGCCGCCTGCAGGGCCGGAAACGGATGATCGGCGAAACTGTCGAACACCTTGAGCGCGATGTTGGAACCGGGGCAGCATTCCAGCACGACGCCCTCGTCGGCGATGCGCCGGACGAGGTCCGGGTTCTCGATGGCGCGCACGCCATGGCCGATGCGGGACGGACGGATATGATCGAGCGCCGCCTGGACGGTCTCCCAGCCCGTCAATTCGCCGGCGTGGATGGTGATGCCGAGCCCGGCCTCGCGGGCGATCTCGAAAGCCCTGACATAGTCCTCCATATCGCCGATGCGCTCATCGCCGGCGACACCGAAACCGGTGACCAGCGGATGCCCGCAGCGCGCTGCGAAGCGCGCCGCCTGCTCGATCGACTCGACGCCGACATGGCGCACGCCGGTGACGATCATGCGGCCCTCGATGCCGGTCTTGGCCTTGGCGCGGGCCATGCCTTCGCCGAGCGCATCGGTATAGGCCTTGGGCGACAGGCCGGCCTTTTTCGCGTGGTCCGGCGAGGTGAACACCTCGGAATAGATGGCGCCATCGCGAGCGAGACTGGTCAGATAATGGTCGGCCAGCCGCGCATAGTCCTCCTCGGTCCGGAACAGATCGGCGGAAAAATCATAAGCCGCCAGGAAGGAGGTGAAGTCATGCCAGACGAAGGAACCGTTCTGGATATAGGGCGAGGTGTCCTTGCCGTATTTCTGCGCCTGGCGGATGACGAGTTCGGGCGCCGCTGCCCCTTCGATGTGGCAGTGCAGTTCCGCTTTCAAAGGCATTCAACCATCCCGTCGGTCCGTCCAGGTCTCGAAAACCCGCCACCTGGAAGCGCGGCTGAACACCGCGCCTTAAACAATAGCGCCCGCACCATCGATCGGCTATGGTCCCGCCGGTTTTATGACGGATCAAAAAAATGTCAGTTGAGAGAACCACGGCCGCGGGCGGCATGGAAACCTCCTATGGTTTCAAGCGTGTAGGGGCTGGCGACAAGCAGTCCCTGGTCAACGATGTTTTCCACAAGGTCGCCAACCGCTACGACCTGATGAACGATCTGATGTCGGCCGGCCTGCACCGGCTGTGGAAGGACGCCATGGTCACCTGGCTCAATCCTCCCAAAAGGATCGGCTGGCGCGTGCTGGACGTTGCCGGCGGCACCGGCGACATCGCCTTCCGCATCGTCGATGCCAGCCACGGCAATGCCCATGCCACCGTGCTCGACATCAATGGCTCGATGCTGGCCGTCGGCCGCGACCGGGCCGAAAAGAAGGGCCTGTCCGGCAACACCGATTTCGTCGAGGCCAATGCCGAGGAACTGCCCTTTGCCGATGCCACATTCGACGCTTACACCATCGCTTTCGGCATCCGCAACGTGCCGCGCATCGAGGTGGCCTTGGGCGAAGCGTTTCGCGTGCTGAAGCCCGGCGGGCGCTTCCTGTGCCTGGAGTTTTCCGAGGTCGAGATGCCGCTTCTCGACAAGGCCTACGAAGCCTGGTCGTTCAACGCCATTCCAAAGATCGGCAAGATGGTCACTGGCGACGGCGAACCCTATTCCTATCTGGTCGAATCGATCGCCAGGTTTCCCAATCAGCAGAATTTCGCGACGATGATTTCCCGCGCCGGCTTCGACCGCGTTTCCTTCCGCAACTACTCCGGCGGTATTGCAGCACTTCATTCGGGCTGGAAGCTTTGAGGCCGGGCCGCATTTCTCACAACCGACGCGTGCTATGCCGGTTCAAAGAGCCGGCAGGATTGGCGCTGCCATGAGCAATGTCAGTGCAGGATTCCGGCTCGTAAGGGCCGGCTGGGTGCTGGTCCGCGAGGGTGTCGTCGCCGCTCTGCCGGGTGAGGAACTGTCCGGCCTGCCGAAGTTCGGATGGCGGATGGCGCGGCTGTTCACCCGCCGCCGCGCGCTGGCCTATGAGCGCAGCGACCGGCTGGCCAAGGCGGTCGTCCGGCTCGGTCCATCTTATGTAAAGCTCGGCCAGTTCCTGGCGACACGGCCCGACGTCGTCGGCAACGACATGGCGCTCGATCTCGCCACGTTGCAGGACAAGATGCACACCTTCCCCAGGGCCGAGGCCATCGCGGCGGTCGAGGCTTCGCTCGGGCGCAAGGTCGGCGATCTCTATACGCAATTCGGCGACCCGGTCGCCGCCGCCTCCATCGCCCAGGTCCATGCCGCCGACGCTCTCCATGACGGCATTGCCACCAAGGTGGCAGTCAAGGTGATCCGTCCCGGCGTGCGCCGCCGCTTCTTCCAGGATCTCGAAAGCTATTTCCTCGCCGCTCGCCTGCAGGAGAAATACATCCCCTCGTCCCGCCGGCTGCGGCCGGTCGAGGTCACCCAGACGCTGGCGCAGACCACCAAGATCGAGATGGATCTTCGCCTCGAGGCGGCGGCTCTCTCGGAGCTCGGCGAAAGCACCAGGGATGACCCCGGCTTTCGCGTGCCGTCCGTCGACTGGGAGCGCACCGGCCGCGACGTCTTGACCATGGAGTGGGTCGACGGCGTCAAGATGAACGACATTGCCGGCCTGGAGGCCGCCGGCCACGATCTGAAGGCGATCGCAGCCAACCTCATCCAGTCGTTCCTGCGCCACACCCTGCGCGACGGCTTCTTCCATGCCGACATGCATCCGGGCAATTTGTTCGTCGAGGCAAACGGCACCATCGTTGCCGTCGATCTCGGCATTGCCGGCAGGCTCGGCAAGAAGGAGCGCCGCTTCCTCGCCGAAATTCTCTACGGCTTCATCACGCGCGACTATCTGCGTGTCGCCGAGGTCCATTTCGAGGCCGGCTATGTGCCGCGCCAGCACAATGTCGCAGCCTTCGCGCAGGCGATCCGGGCGATCGGGGAGCCGATCCATGGCCAGCCGGCCGAGACCATCTCGATGGCCAAGCTTCTGACGCTGCTGTTCGAGGTCACCGAACTCTTCGACATGGCGACGCGGCCCGAATTGATCCTGTTGCAGAAGACCATGGTGGTGGTCGAGGGCGTGGCGCGCACGCTCGACCCGGCCTTCAACATGTGGAAGACGGCCGAGCCGGTGGTCGGCGACTGGATATCAGGCAATCTTGGGCCGCGTGGCATGATGATCGATGCGCGTGACGGCGCCCGGGCGCTGCTCACCCTGGCCCGCCAGATTCCCGAGCTTGCGGCGCGCACCGACCGGCTGTCGCGCGAGATCGACCTGATGGCCGAGCACGGCCTGCGCTTCGACGAGACCACCGCCGACGCCATCGGCAAGGCCGAGGCGCGCTACAGCCGCTCCGGCCGCTGGGCACTCTGGGTAATTGCGCTGACGCTGGTCTATATCGCCTGGAAGATCATCTGAGTGCAGGCAATGACAGCAATGCTGTCATTGCAGTCGGAAATCGAGATCGCTATATTCTACGTAGGAGTGTGCATATGGCGAGGATTACCGTCCGCAATCTGGAAGACCATGTCATGCGGCGGCTACGCGAGCGCGGCGCCGCGCGGGGCGTTTCCATGGAGCAGGAAGCGCGGGACGTGCTCGCCGCATCCGTTGGGCTGCCGACCACAAAAGGGTTCGACCGAACGGGTTCGGCATCTGGGGAAAAACCCAAGGATCAATCAATCGCAAGAATGCAGGAATAGCCATGGGCACCCTGACGATCCGCAATCTCGACGAGGATTTGAAGCAAAGGCTGCGCGAGCAGGCCGCCAGACATGGCGTGTCAATGGAGCAGGAGGCAAGAACCCTGTTGTTGAAGGATGTAGCGGCAGTCAACAAGCACGACGACGATGTCGTCACGGCAGAGGAAATCCTCGAATTCGGTCGACGATTGCGAAAAGTGGACTTCGATCAGAAAAAACTAACGGATGAGCTCTGGTCCTTCATCGAGGAGGACTGACTGTGGTGATCGACACCTCCGCGATTTTGGCCATCCTCAAGCAGGAGCCTGATGCACCGGTGATAGCCCAGCGCCTCGCCGGAAATCAGCTGATGTTTATGAGCGCCGCGACCCTGATGGAATGTGGCACGGTCGTCGTCGGACGTTATGGGGCGGCCGGCACAGCTGAGTTGAGAGGTCTTCTAGAAAGACTGAAAGTCACGATCGTCGCTCTCACTGCCGAACATGCTCAGGCCGGCATTGAAGCCTATGCCCTCTATGGCCGCGGCACTGGCCATCCCGCCAAACTCAACATGGGCGACTGTTTTTCCTACGCCCTCGCCAGGACGCGAAACCTGCCGCTACTTTTCAAGGGCAATGATTTCATCCATACCGATATCGAACCGGCGCTGAAGCCGGCATGACACTCGATAAGAACTGGTCTTGGGCATGAGCCTCTCCGGCAAGCGCATCCTGCTCATCATCGGCGGCGGCATCGCCGCCTACAAGGCGTTGGATCTCATCCGCCGGCTGCGCGAGCGCGGCGCCGCGGTTCGGGTGGTCATGACATCGGCCGCGCAGGAATTCATCACCACGCTGTCGGCCGGCGCGCTCTCCGCCGACCATGTCTTTACCGAACTGTTCGACCGCCAGGACGAGCACGATGTCGGCCACATCAGGTTGTCGCGAGAGGCCGATCTGCTGGTGGTGGCGCCCGCCACCGCCGACCTGATGGCCAAGCTCGCCAATGGCCACGCCAACGATCTGGCCTCCACCGTGCTCATCGCCACCGACAAGCCGGTGTTGATGGCGCCGGCCATGAACCCCAGAATGTGGGCGCATCCGGCCACCCGCCGCAACCGCGCGACACTGCAGAAAGACGGTGTCATCTTCGTCGGTCCGGCCAGGGGTGAGATGGCCGAAAGCAATGAAGCGGGCGAAGGCCGCATGGCCGAGCCGCTGGAGATCGTCGCCGCGATCGAGGCACTGCTCGACGTCGGCCCGAAGCCGCTGTCGGGGCGCAAGATTATCGTCACCTCCGGCCCGACCCATGAGCCGATCGACCCGGTGCGCTACATCGCCAACCGTTCGTCCGGCAAGCAGGGCCATGCCATAGCGGCAGCACTGGCCAGGCTCGGCGCCGATGTGCGCCTCGTCTCCGGCCCTGTCGGCATCGCCGATCCGGCTGGCGTGAAGACCATCCATGTCGAACGGGCGCAGGAGATGCGCGACGCGGTGGAACAGCTCCTGCCTGCCGACGCGGCGGTGTTCGTCGCCGCCGTTGCCGACTGGCGAACCGAGAATTCAGCCGGTGAGAAGATCAAGAAGGTCGCCGGCGAAGGGCCGCCGGTGCTGCGCATGGTCGAAAATCCCGACATTCTCGCCGGCGTCGGCCATCACAGCCAGCGACCCGGCCTGATTATCGGCTTCGCCGCCGAGACGCAGGATCTCCTGCGCAACGCCGAGGCCAAACTCAAGAAAAAAGGCGCCGATCTCATCGTCGCCAACGACGTGTCGCAGGGAAGCGGCGTCGGTTCTTCGGGCGTGATGGGCGGCGATCGCAACCGGGTGCGGATCGTGTCAAAGGCTGGCGTCGAGGAATGGCCGGAGATGAGCAAGGACGATGTGGCGGCACGGCTCGCCGCCTTGATCGCCGAAAGGCTTAAAACCATCATCGTTTGAACCGACGCAGAGACGTTCTGAGGCAGTGACGCACTGCCCTGCCGCGAGACGAAATTCAGGCAGCGCTTTAAGTCCTACGGCTCTACATCAATTGGTCAAAAGCTGCGCGGTCCGGGCAAGCGCGCCGGCGAAGCCGTTGAGCGGAATGGAAAAGTTCACCGCTTGTCCGGTATCTGCCGCGAAAGCGTCGATCTTCAGTGTGGTGCCTGATTTCAGCAGCGGCGTGACAGTCGCATCGAACACCACCGGCACCAGACAGCCGACGACCTGGCAGGTGTTGAACGCCAGGCTGCCGTCCAGCTTCTGATCGTCGATGGTCAGGCTGACCCCCTTGGCCAGCGCCAGGCCGAACGGCAACGCAAGCGTGCCCGTGGCATCCTCGCCGGTCTTGCTCGACAGCTCGATCGCCAGCAGCCGCTGATTGCTTTGCTTGTTGAATTGCTGATGCGACAGGCTGCAGGTCTTGGCCGTGCCCGATATCTGGCAATTGACCGTCCAGTCGCCGTGGGTTTCAGACAGTGCCGACGCGCCGCCGGGCAACTGCGGCGCATCCGCGGCAGCGGGTGCCGCGACCGCCTTGTCGCTCTTGGTTTGCGCCGCCACGGCCGCCACGCCGACGGTGCAGGCAACACCCAGCATCGCCACGAAATACGCGTACTTCCTCATCAAGATCCCTCCCGCCCGGCTCCGCCTCGGGCCAGCTAGAAACTGACCTTGAGAGACGCGCTGATCGCGTTCTGTTTAACCGTTTCGCCGAAGGCGCCATTATATCTGACGGACATGCCGACGCCATTGACGCCGTTCAGCTCAAGGCCGGCGCCGACCCGATAGAGCGGCGAATCGACGGCCTCCGTCAAGTGCAATGCGGGGTTGCCAGGCAGATTCCCCGCCGCCGCGAAGCGACCTTCGATTTCCCACTCCTTGTCGGAAAACTCCACGCCAGCCTTGCCGTAGACGCGAAGGCTGGCAATGTCGCTGAGTGCAATGTCGGTACCGATCTCGAAAGCCGGCGTCGCCGAATAATACATGTTGGCGCTGCCGTCGAAGTTGAAGGCGGCAACCGAGCCCACTTCCTTGCCGGAAACACGCAGCCAGCGCGCGTCGAACTGCAGGGTCGGCTGCAGGTAGAAAACACCCATCTCCTGCGTTATGCCGAGCCGCGCCGAACCGCCGAACTGGGCGGTTTTCTGCGTGTAGGTGACACTGTTGCCGATGCCAGGCAGCAATGCCTCCGGCAGATAATCGCCGATCAGCGTTTCGCCCGGAATGAAGGCCACCTGATCGAGATGCGTATCGCGCTCGCCCTTGAAGGAGCCGGTGCCGCCGCCGACTGCGAAGTCGATGAAGTAGTTCTTGTCGGCATATTTCGCCAGCGCATACGCCTGCCATGATTCGCCTGTCGTGGCCGACAGCAATTCGCCGTTGAAATCGATCTTCGAGTCGAATTCGGTCCGGCCTATCGTTGCGCCGAGCGACCAGTGCTGGCTGACCTCGCCAATGCCGCCAAGCGACATCGTCTTCATGACGTCGTCTCGGCTGGTGGTGCCGGCCCCAGCGTCGCGGCTGTACTCGGCTTGCGGACTGATCGACGCCCAGACACAGCGTCCGTCGGGATCCTTGTAGGCGGGAACGCCGGTGCATTCGCGCGCCGCCTCCAGCATGATGTCCGTGGAGCGGTTGATCATCTCGAATGTGTGCACGGCATAGTGCGGCGTCAGCCGCGTGAGGGCCGAGCCGAGCTCCATTTCATCGGGCAGGAAGCGCAGCATGTTGATCAACAGCGCCATCGGATTGTCTGGGCTCGATGAAGCCTCGACATCGTCGAGATACTGCGCCATCTGGAAGACGCCGGGATCGGTCGTGCCGGAGTTAGGATCCTGTGCCAACTCCAGGAAAGTCGGATTGTCGGCATAGAGAACCAGATCCGTTCCGCCGACCACCTTGGTCAGGAAATTAAAGCCGACCGCCGGATGCCGCGTCGTGGGCGTGATGCCGGACTCGGTCATCGCCGATCCGGTGGCCAGCACATATTCGGCGAACAATTTGTCGATCGACAGGAAATTCAACGGCGCCTCGCCATCGAAGTCGCCGGCCACCGTTAATGCCAGGGCATCCGTGATCTGGTTGTTGAGATCGACGTCGGTGACGAAGTCGCCGGAGAATATCTGGGTGAAGCCGCCGGTGACATCCACTTTGGCCACGACGCCGATGCCCTGATTGGTAAACAGCCCGTCATTGGTGAACTTGCCGCCGCCGAGATCGATGGTCTTGAGGCCGACCATCGAGGCGTCGGCGATATTGTGGAAGCTGTTCGTGCCGCCGCCGAGATCCATGTTGCCGATCACCCGTCCGAGCGTGTCGGCAATCTTCGAATTCTCCACATGGTCATCGCCCGATGTGCCGGTGATAGCCAGTGGGCTGAAATCGTCCAGAAGCGATTCCAGGATCGCATTCGTCGGCACGACGGGACCGGGCGCCAACAGGAAGGCTTGGAATGCCTGAAATTGCGACGCCTGGATGGTGAAACTCGGCGTTGCCCCCATCGCATAGAGCAGGCTGTGGTTGTTCAGCGTGTTGTCTGCGCCCCCGACAAGCATCGCCGCCACGCCGGTTCCGGCACCGCCGATCGTGTACTGGCCATTCAGGTTGATGGTGATGTTGCCCTTGGCGCCCTTGGCCGTGCTCTCGCCATAGACAGCCACGGAATCCGCACCTTGCGCGAACAGGCTGTCACCCGCCGTCAGATCGACCGCATGGGCATTGCCGTCGCCTGTCGCGCTCTGGCCGAACATCGCATACGAACTTGCGCCCTTGACCCAGACTTGGCTGTCCGTGCTAGCGGCCGACGCC
>NZ_RZTT01000007.1 GCF_003996995.1 Mesorhizobium sp. M7A.T.Ca.US.000.02.2.1
ACGTCGACGAGATGGTCGGCCAGGTGCTGGCCTCCGAAGGCTTCACCAGCGTCGAGGAAGTCGCGTATGTCGATTCCGGCGAGATCGCCTCGATCGACGGTTTCGACGAGGATACCGCTTCGGAAATCCAGACCCGCGCCCGCGAATATCTGGAGAAGATCGAGGCCGAGCATGATGACAAGCGCAAGGCGCTCGGTGTTTCGGACGAGTTGCGCGAAATTCCCGGCGTCACCACCGCCATGATGGTGACGCTTGGCGAGGACGGCGTGAAGACGATCGAGGATTTCGCCGGCTATGCCGCCGACGACCTGACCGGCTGGAAGGAACGCAAGGACGGCGAGACAAAGGTCTATCCGGGCGTGCTGGCCAATCATGGCGTGACCCGCGCGGACGCCGAACAGATGGTTCTGGCCGCCCGCCTCAAGGCCGGCTGGATCACCGAAGACGAGCTTGCAGCCGAAGAAGTCTCGGCTGACGAAGCCGTTGGTGCGTGAGGTGAAACCGCATCGCACCGAACCCGCCCCTGGACGAGATGAACGATCGCACCTGCATCGTTACGCGCAAACAAGCCGAACCGGATGATCTGATCCGGTTCGTCGTCGGCCCGGATTCGGCCGTCGTTCCCGACATCAAGAGAAATCTGCCCGGCCGCGGTTGCTGGGTGAGCGCCGACCGCCTACATATCGACAAGGCTGCGGCGAAGAACCTCTTTGCCCGCGCCTTCAAGGCACAGGTGGTCGTGCCGCCCGATCTTGGCGGCATGATCGACGGGCTGCTTTCCAGGCACGCTCTGGGCATGCTTGGTCTTGCCCGTAAGGCAGGCGCAATTTCGCTTGGTGCTACCAAGGTCGAAAGTGCTGTTCGCGGCGGATTGGCGCTTTTCGTGCTCCACGCGACCGAGGCGTCCGATGACGGCGTGCGCAAGATCAGCCAGGCGCGACGGGCGACAGTCCATCTCGGCGGGCCCGCCATCCTTGCCTACAAACTTTTCTCCGAGGCCGAGTTGAGCTTGGCATTGGGGGGTACAAATGTGATACATGCTGCCGTTCTCGCGGGAGACGCGGGCAGGGCGGTCCAGAAGCGCATGGTTGCGCTCGACCGGTATCGGGGCGGTTCCCCGGACGATCTGGCAATGCTTGCGGCTGTTGCTGACGAAGATGATGCCGCAGAGGATATGGAATGAGCGATACGAAATCGGGTGACGACAATACGCTGAGTGTGACGCCGAAGAAGACCTTGACGCTGAAGCGCCCCGGTATGGAACAGGGCACTGTGCGCCAGAACTTCTCGCACGGCCGCACCAAGCAGGTCGTCGTCGAAACCAAGAAGCGCAAGTTCTCGATGCCCGGCGACAAGCCGGAGCCTGTTGCCGCCCCGGTCTTCACACCGAAGCCGGCGGTCGTGGCCGCAACCGTTGTCGTGCCGGAAGCACCGAAGGCGCCACCACCGCCACCGGCCCCGGTCGAACGCAGCGGCATGGTGCTGAACGAGCTTTCGCGCAGTGAAATGGAAGCACGCCGCAGGGCGCTCGAGGGCTCGAAGGTTCGCGAGGTCGAGGACCGCCAGCGCGCCGCCGAGGATGCCAAGCGTCGCGCCGAGGACGAAGAGCGCCGCAAGCGCGAACGCGATGAATCCGCACGCCGCCAGGCCGAGGAAGAGGCGCGGTTGCAGACCGAGGCCGAATCCCGCCGTCGGGCTGAGGAAGAGGCCCGTCGACGCGCGCCATTGGCTGCCGAACTGGCAACGGTCGATGACGAGGAAGTGGCCAAGCCGAAGCGTGTTGGTGCCGGCGCACCGGTGCGCCGTCCGGTCACGCCCGAAGTGGCGCGTCCGGCCAAACCGACCAAGGCCGAGGAAGACCGCCGCCGCGGCAAGCTGACGCTGAATTCAGCCTTGTCCGACGAAGATGCGCGAGCCCGTTCGCTGTCGTCGATGCGTCGCCGCCAGGAAAAATTCAAGCGCGCGATGCACAATGAGCCGCGCGAGAAAGTCATGCGCGAAGTGATCCTGCCAGAGACCATTACCATCCAGGAACTGGCGCAACGCATGTCCGAGCGCGCGGTCGACCTGGTCAAGTTCTTCATGAAGCAGGGCCAGATCCTGAAGCCGGGCGACGTCATCGATGCCGACACGGCCGAGCTGGTTGCTACCGAATTCGGCCACACGGTCCGCCGCGTCGCCGAGTCCGACATCGAGGAAGGCCTGTTCAACATCGCCGACAATGCCGAGGACCTGGTTTCGCGTCCGCCGGTCGTGACGATCATGGGTCACGTCGATCATGGCAAGACCTCGCTGCTCGACGCGATCCGCAACGCCAATGTCGTCTCCGGCGAAGCCGGCGGCATCACCCAGCATATCGGCGCCTACCAGGTCGAGAAGAACGGTCACAAGATCACCTTCATCGACACGCCCGGCCACGCCGCCTTCACGGCGATGCGTGCTCGTGGCGCCCAGGCGACCGACATTGCCATCCTGGTGGTTGCCGCCGACGACAGCGTCATGCCGCAGACGATCGAATCGATCAGCCATGCCAAGGCGGCCGGCGTTCCGATCATCGTGGCGATCAACAAGATCGACAAGCATGATGCCGATCCGCAGAAAGTGCGCTCCGAACTGCTGCGCCACGAGGTTTTCGTCGAATCCATGGGCGGTGAAGTTCTGGACGTCGAAGTGTCGGCGACCAAGGGCACCAACCTCGACAAGCTGCTCGAGGCGATCCTGCTGCAGGCCGAAATTCTCGACCTGAAGGCCAATCCGGATCGTACCGCCGAAGGCGTCGTCATCGAAGCCCAGCTCGACAAGGGCCGTGGTCCCGTTGCCACCGTGCTGGTGCAGACCGGCACGCTGATGCCGGGCGACATCCTCGTTGCCGGCAACGAATGGGGCCGGGTGCGTGCGCTGGTCAACGATCGTGGCGTGCAGATCAAGGAAGCGCCGCCGGCGATGCCGGTGGAAGTGCTTGGCTTGCAGGGCACCCCGCAGGCCGGCGACCGCTTCGCCGTGGTCAACAACGAGGCCCGTGCCCGCGAGATCACCGAATACCGCCAGCGTCTGGCGCGCGAGAAGGCCGTTGCCAAGCATGCCGGCCAGCGCGGTTCGCTCGAGCAGATGATGTCGCAATTGCAGACAAGCGGGCTGAAGGAATTTCCGCTGGTCATCAAGGGTGACGTGCAGGGCTCGATCGAGGCGATCAACGCCGCGCTCGACAAGCTCGGCACCGACGAAGTCCGTGCGCGCATCGTCCATGCCGGCGCCGGCGCCATCACCGAAAGCGACGTGTCGTTGGCGGAGACTTCGGGTGCCGCGATCATCGGCTTCAACGTCCGCGCCAACGTCCAGGCGCGTGCCGCCGCAGCGGCGGCTGGCATCGAGATCCGCTATTACTCGATCATCTACAACCTTGTGGATGACGTGAAGGCGGCTCTGTCGGGCCTGCTGTCGCCGGAGCGTCGCGAGACCTTCATCGGCAATGCGCAGATCCTCGAAATCTTCGACATCACCAAAGTCGGCAAGATCGCCGGCTGCCGTGTCACCGAAGGCAAGGTCGAGCGTGGCGCGGGTGTGCGCCTGATCCGTGACAACGTCGTCATCCACGAAGGGACGCTGAAGACCCTGAAGCGCTTCAAGGACGAAGTTTCGGAAGTTCCCGGCGGCCAGGAATGCGGCATGGCCTTCCAGAACTACGAGGACATGCGCGTCGGCGACGTCATCGAGTGCTTCCGCGTCGAGATGGTGACCCGGACACTCTGAGTTCGAGTGACTTGTCCATACCGGGCGGTGGCCGAAAGGCCGCCGCCCGAGGTCTATTGAGAACGACCCATATGAGACATGCGGCACGGTCCCATCCCGCGCCTCACGCTTCAGGATAGAGAAAAATGCCCCGTCCAACCACATCCAGCCCATCCCAGCGCATGCTGCGCGTCGCCGAACAGGTGCGCCATGCGCTGTCCGAAACCCTGCAGCGCGGCGAGATCATCGATCCGCTGATCGAGAACACCGTGGTGTCGGTCTCGGAAGTGCGCATGTCGCCCGATTTGAAGGTCGCTACCGCTTTCGTTTCGCCACTCGGCGCCAAGGATACCGATGCGGTGGTCGAGGCGCTGAACAAGCATGCGAAATTCATCCGTGGCCGTGTCTCCGGCGCGCTGCGGCAGATGAAATTCATGCCGGAGTTTCGCTTCAAACTCGACACCTCCTTCGACAATTTCGCCAGGATCAACGACCTCTTGAAATCCCCGGAAGTGGCGCGCGATCTGGATCCTGAGGGCCAGCAAAACGCGGACCAGGACAAAGACGACAACAAGGACACCGAATAGTGGCGCGCCGCGGCAAGAAGAAGGGCCGGCCGATCTCGGGCTGGCTGATCCTGGACAAGCCGGTCGGCATGGGCTCGACCGAAGCCGTCTCCAAGATCAAATGGCTGTTCCAGGCCGAAAAGGCCGGCCATGCCGGCACGCTCGACCCGCTGGCGTCCGGCATGCTGCCGATCGCGCTTGGCGAGGCCACCAAGACCGTTCCCTACGTGCAGGACGGCGCCAAGATCTATCGCTTCACCGTCGCATGGGGGCAGGAGCGCTCCACCGATGACCTCGAAGGTCCGGTGACGAAGGAGTCCGATCTGCGTCCGTCGGAAGCCGAGGTGCTCGCCCTGCTGCCGAAATACACCGGCGTCATCATGCAGACGCCGCCGCAATTCTCGGCCATCAAGATCGCCGGCGAGCGCGCCTATGATCTGGCCCGCGACGGTGCGACGGTCGACATACCCGCGCGAGAGATCGAGATCGGCCGTCTGGACGTTGTCGAGCATGGCGCCGACCACACTGTTTTCGAGGTCGAATGCGGCAAGGGCACCTATGTGCGCTCGCTGGCCCGCGACATGGGCCGCGACATGGGCTGTTTCGGCCATATCAGAGAATTGCGCCGGGTCGAGGTCGAACCGTTCACCTCGGAGGACTTCGTTACCATCGCCGAGTTGGAAGCTGCCCGTTTCGGCGTGGTGGAGGGAAACGCGGACGCGACTGATATCGCCGACGCTACGGTAGCCGCCGACACGGCAGAGGCTGCCGACAAGGTGGAAGTGCCAATCGACTTCGATGCCATCGATGCGCTCCTGGTCGACACATCGGCTGCCCTCGATTGCCTGCCGCAGATCGCCATCAGCGACGATGCGGCGACCAAGATCCGCCTTGGCAACCCAGTCATCATCCGCGGCCGCGATGCACCGGTGGAAGCCGAGGAAGCCTGCGCCACGGCGCGCGGCAAGCTGGTCGCCATCGGTGCCATCGAGCAAGGCATGTTCAAGCCCAAGCGGGTCTTTGCCGGGTGACGGCTCTCGTCTAACTTCAGTTCGACTCTACGCTCGAGGGGCACATGGCAAAGGCCGAAGCGGTGAACAAACGGGCGCCGGTGAAAACGCGCCGGCCGCCGGTCGGTGCGTCGCCTGGCACGCTGATCGCCGATCCCTCGGCGCGTCGCAGCGAACTCAGGCTGACGCTGATCTCGCCCGAAAAATTCAAAACCATCGAAAATGCCAGCATCGACGACCTCAACACTCATTGCGACAAATGGCCGGTCCTCTGGCTCGACTGCACCGGCCTCGCCAACATCCCGCTGATCGAGGAGATCGGCCGCATTTTCAGCCTGCATCCGCTGGCGCTGGAGGACGTCGTCAACACCGGCCAGCGGCCGAAGGTCGACTTCTTCGAGGACCATGCCTTCGTCGTCGTCAGGATGATCGACGACGTCACCTCGCATCGCTATGAGCAGATCGCCGTCTTCTTCGGCAGCAACTTCGTCGTCACCTTCCAGGAGCGGGAAGGCGATCCGTTCGATCCGGTGCGCAAGCGCATCGAAAGTTCGGCGCCCAACCGGCTGCGCGCCCGCGGCGCCGATTACCTCGCCTATGCGCTGATCGATGCCATCGTCGACAGCTACTTTCCGCCGATCGAGGCCGCCGGCGATACGGTCGACAGCATTGAGGACGAGATGCTGCATTCGCCGCACAAGCATCAGATGCGGCAACTGCATGAATTGCGGCGCGACGCCAACGTGCTGAAAGGCGTGCTTTGGCCGATGCGCGATGCGCTGGCGACGCTGATCCGCAACGATGTGCCCTATGTGAAGGCCGAGACCAAGATCTTCCTCAACGACACGCTCGACCATGCGCTGCGGCTGATCGAACTGGTCGAAACCCAGCGCGACATGCTGACCGGCCTGATCGAGATGCACCTGTCGCTGAGCCAGGCGCGCACCAACGACGTCATCAGCTATCTCACCATCGTATCGGTCATCTTCATGCCGCTCACCTTCCTGGTCGGCATCTGGGGCATGAATTTCGACCCGGAGTCTTCGCCCTGGAACATGCCGGAACTGAAGGCCTATTATGGCTATCCCTTGTCGCTGCTGTTCATGGCGCTTGTCGCGTTCGGGCTGATCGCCTTCTTCAAATGGAAGAAATGGCTTTGACAAGGATAAACCTGCCATTTTGGGCCTGAAAAGCCGGCTGGTGAATTGGGCTGGTGTTTTCCGGGGAATTGCACTATATGCGCCGCAGCATAGCGCTGTGACGCTTTGCTTGCACCGGCCCCTGCTGGACGACATCCCGGCTGAGGGCGACCCGTTTCCTCAAACAGATAAGGAAAAGCACGATGTCGATTACTGCCGAGCGCAAACAGGAATTGATGGGTGAATTCGCAACCGCCAAGGGCGATACCGGGTCTCCGGAAGTCCAGGTGGCCATCCTTTCCGAGCGCATCAAGAACCTGACCGACCATTTCAAGGACCACAAGAAGGATAACCATTCCCGCCGTGGTCTGCTTGCTCTCGTCTCCCAGCGCCGCAGCCTGCTTGATTATCTCAAGCGCAAGGACGACGCGCGCTACCAGACGCTGATCGAGAAGCTCGGTCTGCGTCGTTGACGAATTGACCGGCGGGCTTTCGAAGGAGAGCCCGCCGGTCGCGCATTCTGCCAGTCGTATCGACTGGCCAGACCCGGTTTCGATCGTGCAGAGGGCACTCGAAACCGCCCATGGACGGTCATGGGGCAGGATTGCAGGACGCTCGCGCGCGCAGTGCGCCGAAATCACCCGAGCTTCCCGTTGTCTTGCCCGTGGCTGCCCGAGAAAGGAAGCCAGGGAAAGGGCATCCGCGCACCGTGAAACGGCGCGGCCCTTTCCTCATATTAAGGACAAGACATGTTCAATCACCACAAAGTGGAAATCGAATGGGGCGGCCGTCCGCTCATCCTCGAAACCGGCAAGATCGCACGCCAGGCTGACGGCGCGGTGCTCGCCACCTACGGCGAGACCAAGGTTCTCGCCACCGTTGTTTCGATGAAGGAGCCGAAGCCCGGCCTCGATTTCTTCCCGCTGACCGTCAACTACCAGGAAAAGACTTACGCCGCCGGCAAGATCCCGGGTGGCTATTTCAAGCGTGAAGGCCGTCCGAGCGAGAAGGAAACGCTGGTTTCCCGCCTCATCGACCGCCCGATCCGCCCGCTCTTCGCCTCCGGCTACAAGAACGACACGCAGATCGTCGTCACCGTCGTCCAGCATGACCTCGAGAACGATCCCGACATCCTGTCGATCGTGGCCACCTCGGCTGCCCTGACGCTCTCGGGCGTGCCCTTCATGGGCCCGATCGGCGGCGCCCGCGTTGGCTATATCAACGGCGAATACGTGCTCAACCCGCATGTCGACGAGATGCAGGAATCGAAGCTCGACCTGATCGTCGCCGGCACCACCGACGCCGTGCTGATGGTTGAGTCCGAGGCCAAGGAATTGGGCGAAGAGCTGATGCTCGGCGCCGTCATGTTCGGCCACAAGGGTTTCCAGCCGGTCATCGACGCCATCATCAAGCTGGCCGAAGTCGCCGCCAAGGAGCCGCGCGACTTCACCGCGCCGGACTATTCCGCGCTTGAAGCCGAGATGCTGAAGATCGTCGGCGACGAACTCAGCAATGCCTACAAGAACGTCGACAAGCAGAAGCGCTACGCCGCCGTCGACGCCGTCAAGGCGAAGGTCAAGGCAGCGTTCGCCCCGGCCGAAGGCGAAGACGCCAAGTACACCTCCGAGCAGATCGGTTCGGTTTTCAAGGAACTCCAGGCCAAGGTCGTGCGCTGGAACATTCTCGACACCGGCTCGCGCATCGATGGCCGTGACCTCAAGACGGTCCGCAAGATCGTTTCCGAAGTCGGCGTCCTGCCGCGCACCCACGGTTCGGCGCTGTTCACCCGCGGCGAGACCCAGGCGCTGGTCGTTGCCACGCTCGGCACCGGCGAGGACGAGCAGTATGTCGATTCGCTGACCGGCATGTACAAGGAGAAGTTCCTCCTTCACTACAACTTCCCTCCCTACTCCGTCGGCGAGACCGGCCGCATGGGTTCGCCGGGCCGTCGCGAAATCGGCCATGGCAAGCTCGCCTGGCGCGCCATTCGCCCGATGCTGCCGAGTGCCGACCAGTTCCCCTACACGCTGCGCGTCGTCTCGGAGATCACCGAGTCCAACGGCTCGTCGTCGATGGCCACCGTCTGCGGCACCTCGCTGGCGCTGATGGATGCCGGCGTGCCGCTGGCAAAGCCGGTCGCCGGTATCGCCATGGGCCTGATCAAGGAAGGCGAGCGTTTCGCCGTTCTGTCCGACATCCTTGGTGATGAGGATCACCTCGGCGACATGGACTTCAAGGTCGCCGGCACCGCGAACGGCATCACCTCGCTGCAGATGGATATCAAGATCGAAGGCATCACCGAGGAGATCATGAAGATCGCGCTGGACCAGGCCAAGGATGGCCGCCAGCACATCCTCGGCGAGATGGCGCATGCTCTGACCGGCGCGCGTTCGGAACTGGGTGAGTTCGCACCGCGCATCGAAGTGATGCACATCCCGACCGACAAGATCCGTGACGTGATCGGCTCGGGCGGCAAGGTGATCCGCGAGATCGTCGAAAAGACCGGCGCCAAGATCAACATCGAGGACGACGGCACGGTCAAGATCGCTTCGTCCAACGCCAAGGAGATCGAGGCGGCGAAGAAGTGGATCCACACCATCGTCGCCGAGCCGGAAGTCGGCGAGATCTACGAAGGTACGGTCGTCAAGACCGCGGATTTCGGCGCTTTCGTCAACTTCTTCGGTCCGCGTGACGGCCTCGTCCACATCTCGCAGCTTGCCAACGACCGGGTCGCCAAGACCTCGGACGTGGTCAAGGAAGGCGACAAGGTCTGGGTCAAGCTGATGGGCTTCGACGAGCGCGGCAAGGTCCGCCTGTCGATGAAGGTCGTCGACCAGGCCACCGGCAAGGAACTCGCCCGCGACAAGAAGACCGAAGGCGAAGAAAACGCCGCCTGAACGTCTTGAGTTCATGAATTGAAGCGGGCGCGGCTTATGTCGCGCCCGTTTTCATTTCAGCCCCGGTTTTCACTTTCAAATCGCCCAGACAAGTCGAGATCGAACAATGTCCGCCGAGCCGTTGAAGACGCTTTTCCATCCCTTCGAGGCCGAGGCTGTTTCTTTGCCGGGAAAGGCTACGCGCGCCCTGTTTCTCGGCGCTGAGCCGGGTTTTCGCCTGCCTGAAGGCTTCGAGGCGACGCTTCACCTCGTGCAGGGCTTCCGGCCGCATTTTAGCGCGCTGCAGGCGTCTGGCTGCGTCGTCACCGCGCAAGTGGAAGGCGATGGCTTCGATATGGCACTTGTGCTTGCCGGCCGGCATCGGGGTCTGAACGAAGTGCGCCTCGCGGAGGCGCTTGAGCGTGTGGCGCCGGGCGGCTTAGTCGTCGTTGGCGGCGGCAAGGACGATGGCATTGCCAGCCTGCGCAAGCGCGTCGGCGAACTTGTGCCGCTGGAGGGCCATCTGCCAAAATATCACGGCATCGCCTTCTGGTTACGCCGTCCCGCGGACCTCGCCGCCGCGGAAGAACTGCGCGCCGCCAATCCCGCTCTGCTGGTTGAAAACCGGTTCCGCACCGCGCCCGGCATGTTTTCCTTCGACCGGATCGATACCGGCTCGAAATTGCTGGTCGAGAACCTGCCCAATGATCTGCGTGGCAACATTGCCGATTTCTGCGCCGGCTGGGGGTATCTGGCTGCCGAGATCGCCGTCCGCTCACCGGGCATTTCAGAGCTCGACCTCTATGAGGCCGATTTCGCCTCGCTCGAAGCCGCAAAGCTCCATCTGGCAGGGGTCGGCCAGTCGATCGCCAGGAATTTCTTCTGGATCGATCTGCTGAAGGAACCGGTCGAGAAGCGCTACGACGCGATCGCCATGAACCCGCCCTTTCACCGCAGCCGGGCGGCCGAGCCGGAGATCGGCGCCGGCATGATCCGCGCGGCGGCCAAGGCCTTGAAACCAGGTGGGCGGCTGTTCATGGTCGCCAACCGCCAGCTTCCCTATGAGCCGATCCTGGCGGCCGCTTTTTCGAGCCATGCCGAACTCGCCCGCGACGGCATGTTCAAGGTGCTTGTCGCTCGTCGTTGATACAATGCACCGCGTTCAATGCAGATTGGCGACGCGTCGGACCTCATCGGTGACATGCACGTCGCCGACCCTGATCCTGAGGGGGGCCGGCCTGCCGTACAGGTAGCCTTGCACCACCTCGCAGCCGGCTGCCCTGAGCAGCGTCGCCTGGCTTTCGGTCTCGACGCCTTCGGCAATGATGCTGACGCCGAGCGCGCGCGACAGCCCGACGATGGTCGAGACGACCGCACCCGAGCTGGAATCGGTGTCGAGGCGGCTGACGAAGGACCGGTCGATCTTCAGCTTGCCGAACGAGAAATCGATCAGGTAGCTCAAATTGGAATAGCCGGTGCCGAAATCGTCGACGGCGACCGAGATGCCCATATCCGCGAGCTCCTTCAGGATGGCGGCAGCGCGGTCGCGGTCCTGCATCATCGCCGTCTCGGTCACTTCCAGCTCCAGCCGCGACGGCTTGATGCCGGTGCTCGTCATGGCGTCGCGCACGATGCCGACAAAATCCTTGGTCATGAACTGGACGGGCGAGATGTTGACGGCGACGAAGCAGTCGTCGGGCAGATGCCGGGCGTCGCTGCAGGCTTTGCGCAGCACCCATTCGCCGATCGGGCCGATCATGCCGGTTTCCTCGGCGATCGGAATGAACTCCATCGGCGGGATCATGCCGCATTCCGGATGCCGCCAGCGGATAAGCGCTTCATACCCGACGATGCGGCCGGTCGGGAGATCGAGCTGCGGCTGGTAATGAAGGTCGAAGTCACCACGTTCGAAGGCTATGTGCAGTTCGGATTCGATCCATTGGCGATGGTCGGCGACCCTGCCCATTTCGGCATGGAAGACCGACCAGTTGCCGACGCCGCTGGCGCGCGCGTTCTGCAGCGCCAGATTAGAGCGGCGCAGGATGAGGACCGGATCGACGCCGTCCTTTGGCATCGCCACGATGCCGACCGACAGGCTGACCGATTGCAGGTGCGTACCGAGATCATAGGGCTCCATCATCTCGTCGATGAGCCTCTCTATGGTGCTTTCCAAGGACCCTGAGACCTGGTTGTCAGGGAGCAGGATCGCGAATTCACCGGCGCCGATGCGTCCGATCAGCGCGCGCGGTGGCACGCACGTCTTCAAGCGCTTGGTGAAGGCGCGGATCAACTCGTCGCCCTGGCTGTAGCCGATGGCGTCATTGATCTGCTTGAAGCGGTCGATGTCGATATCGATGAGGAACATCGGCTCGCCGGTCCGGCTGGTCGCGCATGCCGCCTCGGCAATCTTGCCGACCATCGCCGGGCGTGCCACCAGGCCGGTCAGCTTGTCGAAATGGGTTTCCGTGAAGACGAAATCCGCCGATTCATCGACGCCGGCGAAGAAGGACATCGCGGCGACCGACGCCGCCAGTGCGCAAAGAGCGGCCATCACCGGGACCATCAAGTCCGCGGAGATGCCGGCAAAACCATCGCCGAGACCGAGCTTCAGGCCCCAGAGCCCGAGGACGAAACTGCCGAGACCCGAACTCGCTATGGTGAGCAGTCGGAACACCGGTGTTCGCTTCGGGTTGCTGACGGCGAGCATTGAAAGTTCCCCTGAGTACGGGGCTTTCTAGCGGATATCTCCTTAAAATGAGTTTCCGCGAATGAATCCAATTTTATTGGACCGAAAGTATTTCTTGAGCGGATCAACGCGCATGGCGCTGAAACGGATTCAACTGGCGCGCCTAAGCTTCGTGTCTTCAAATGTCGCCATTTTAAAACCGCCGCGCATCTTTGGGCGGCAGGCGTTAGTCTCGTGCGCCGTCTGTCTGCTTCAATTCGTCGAGCGTCGGCATGGAAACGATGTGATAGCCGGAATCGACATAGTGGATTTCGCCGGTAACCCCGGAAGACAGATCCGACAACAGATAAAGTGCCGAGCCACCGACTTCGTCGATGGTCACCGTGCGGCGCAGCGGCGAGTTTCGCTGCTGGTAGGAGAACATGTGGCGCGCATCGGAAATGCCGGCGCCGGCAAGCGTGCGCACCGGTCCAGCCGATATGGCGTTCACCCTGATGGCGCGCGGACCGTAGTCGTTCGCAAGATACCGGACACTCGCCTCAAGCCCTGCCTTGGCGACGCCCATGACATTGTAGTTCGGCATGACGCGGACCGACCCCGCATAGGTCAGCGTGATCATCGATCCGCCGTCCTTCATCAAGGTGGCCGCATGGCGGGCGACCTCGGTGAAGGAGTAGCAGGAGATCACCATGGTGCGGACGAAATTGTCACGGCTGGTGTCGGCGTAGAGGCCTTTCAGCTCGTTCTTGTCGGAAAAGCCAATGGCGTGGACGACGAAATCCAGCCCGCCCCATTCCTTGCCCAGAGTCTCGAACGTGGCCGCGACAGAATCGCTGTCCTCGACGTCGCACGGCACGACCAGCGAGGCGCCGAGCTTGTCGGCCAGCGGCCTGACCCGGCGTCCGAAGGCATCACCCTGATAGGTGAAGGCGAGTTCCGCGCCATGTTCGGCTAATTTCCGGGCGATGCCCCAGGCGATCGAGTGATCGTTGGCGACACCCATGACAAGCCCGCGCTTGCCCTTCATCAATCCGTCCATGGCCGGCAAATCCTTATGCGGAATAGCGCTGGAAAACGAGCGTGGCGTTGGTGCCGCCGAAGCCGAACGAATTGGACAGGACAGTGTCGATCCTGGCGTCGTCGATGCGCTTTCGCACGATCGGCATGCCCTCGAATTCGGGGTCGAGGGTCTCGATATGGGCGCTTTCGCCGATGAAGCCGCCCTGCATCATCAGGATCGAATAGATGGATTCCTGCACGCCGGCCGCGCCCAGCGAATGGCCGGTCAGCGACTTCGTCGAGGTGATATACGGCATCTCTGAGCCGAACACCTCGCGGATCGCTCCCATTTCCTTGGAATCTCCCACCGGCGTCGAGGTACCATGGGTGTTGATGTAGTCGACCGGTGTGGAAACCGTGGCCAGCGCCTGGCGCATGCAGCGGACCGCGCCCTCGCCTGAAGGGGCAACCATGTCGTGACCATCCGACGTCGCGCCATAGCCAACGATCTCGGCATAGATTTTCGCGCCGCGCGCTTTGGCATGCTCAAGCTCTTCCAGCACCAGCACCCCGGCGCCGCCGGCGATGACGAAGCCGTCGCGATTGGCGTCATAGGCGCGGGAAGCGGTCGATGCCTTGTCGTTGAATTTCGACGACATGGCGCCCATGGCGTCGAACAGGTCCGACATCGTCCAGTCGAGATCCTCGTGGCCGCCGGCAAAGATGATGTCCTGCTTGCCCCACTGGATCAATTCATAGCCATTGCCGATGCAATGCGCCGAGGTCGAACAGGCCGACGAGATCGAGTAGTTGACGCCGTGGATCTTGAACCAGGTGGCAAGCGTCGCCGATGCGGTCGACGACATTGCCTTCGGCACCGCGAACGGACCGATGCGCTTGGGACTGCCGTTCTTCAGCGTCGTTTCGGCAGCTTCGACGATGGTGCGGGTGGATGGCCCGCCCGATCCCATGACGATGCCGGTGCGCTCATTGGTGATGTCGCTCTCGCCGAGGCCCGCATCCGCGATCGCCTGATCCATGGCGACATGGTTCCAGGCAGCCCCCTGGCTCAGGAAGCGCATCGCACGGCGGTCGATCATGGCCGATGGATCGAGCGTCGGCGCTCCCCAGACCTGGCAGCGGAAGCCGTGTTCGGCGAAGGAATCGGAGAAGCTGATGCCGGATCTGGCGTCATGCAGAGAGGTCTGCACCTCGTTGGCATTGTTGCCGATCGACGACACAATGCCGATGCCTGTGACTACGACACGTCTCATTCGCAACTCCTTCCAGGGGTGCTGGCCAGAGAGCTGGCCAGGGATGCCGGTCAGCCAACCGCCGACTGCTTGGACAGACCGACTTTCAAATCCGTTGCCGCGTATATGGGTTCGCCATCCGCCTTCAGCCAGCCATCGGCGATGCCGAGCACCAGCCGGCCCCGCATCACGCGCTTGAAGTCGATGCCATATTCGACCTTCTTCACCGAGGGCGTGACCATGCCCTTGAATTTCACTTCACCGGTCGACAGCGCCATCCCCTTGCCGGGTTCGCCCAGCCAGCCAAGATAGAAGCCCGTCAATTGCCACATGGCGTCGAGGCCGAGGCACCCCGGCATGATCGGATTGCCGATGAAATGGCAGGCAAAGAACCACAGGTCCGGCTTGATGTCGAACTCCGCGCGGATGAAACCCTTCTCGAAGGCGCCGCCCGTCTCGCTGATCTCGGTGATGCGGTCGAACATCAGCATCGGCGGATAGGGAAGCTGGGCGTTGCCCGGTCCGAACAGTTCGCCGCGGGCGCAGGCCAGCAATTCGTCGTACTCGTAGCTGGATTTACCCGCCATCAATCTCATCCCCATATCGTTCCGGGCTATCGGGTGCCCTTGTCGTTGGTTTCCTAACACAATCTGTTTCAGGCCGGAAACCGGCGTTTGCGCTTAGCCTGCTCGTCTGCCTGGGTCAATGCGCGCTATTGATCGCATTCGGACGACAGAATATATGTCCTGAGAGGTCCGGTTTCGGCAGACGTTCATTTTTTTGCCATTCTGGGCTTGTCTTGGGGCGGAACTGTGGGGTTCGACGAGAAGATGGACCTGGACGGCCGGAAGGAAAATGTCGCTGTGGACAAGCGGGTCCGTGAAGCTGGCCTGAGGCCGACGCGTCAGCGCATTGCGCTGGCCGATCTGCTTTTCGCCAAGGGCGACCGGCATCTGTCGGCCGAGGAACTGCACGAGGAGGCGGTTGCCGCCGGCGTGCCGGTGTCGCTGGCCACCGTCTACAATGCCCTTCACCAGTTTACCCAGGCGGGACTTTTGCGCATCCTCGCCGTGGAGGGCGCGAAAACCTATTTCGACACCAACACCTCCGACCACCACCATTTCTACATCGAAGGCGAAAACCGCATATTCGACATCGACAGTGGTCCGGTGACGGTCGCCAACCTGCCGGAGCCGCCGGAAGGGATGGAGATCGCCAATGTCGATATCGTGGTGAGGCTGCGCCCCAAACGCCGCGAATGACCGGCGAGGCCCCCTTACCGTGCCCGTGCTGTTGCTGCTCGGCGGGCACATGTGGGGCAATGCGGCCGCGATGGCGGTTGCGCTGATCTGGATCGCGCACATCGCCATCGACCGTGCGCTGGCCTATGGCCTGAAGCTGCCACCGGCTTTCAGGACACCCATCTCGGCCGTATCGGGCGCTAGGCTGACCTGAATTTCAACACACCCAAACCGGGCCGTGAAGGATCGGGGTTAAGATTCTGGGTCAAGAATCAGTCCTTGACCCGTTCGCCGGGATAGGCGCCCCAGACGATCGACTGGGCAAGCCAGCCTGTGTGGCCATCGAATGTCATTTCGCACCACTGGCCGTCGCAGGATTTGATCGTGCCCATGACGCCCGGCTCGACCATCGCGACCACCCTTGCGTCCTTGTTGGGGCTGTTGAGAAGGTTGATCTGGGCACCCTTGCCGCGCTGCCACGGAGCAACGATTGCCGTGCGCCGGCCGGACAGCAGCGACTGGTTGATCCAGCCTTCCGAACCATCGGCATCGCGCACGCGGCGCCATGTGTCGAATTCCTGGATGATCTCCATCGGCAGGCCGGCCTTCATATACATCCAGTCGACCGAGTAGTTGGCCCCGGGACCGACGCGCGAGTTGACGCGGCCGGATTTCAGGCTGACGAACCGCGGCAGCGGCAGGCCACTCGGACCAAGCGTGACGACGCCCTGGGCAGGTGCAGCGGCACTCTGCGCCACGGCAAGCGGAGAATAAAGCAGAGCGCCGAGAAATGCTGCGCTGAGGGTCAGGCGAAGCGACGCGAAACCAGACACTTTCATTCCTTTCGGCGCTTGCCCATCGGCCTCGGCGCCCCTTTTTCTTTGTCTTCGGCGGCACCGCTTGTTACAGGGAGTAATCGGCACCGCGACCGGCTTTCAGTTTCGCCGGTCTTGGTTAAAGAGGTCTCAACGAGATCGGGTTAGAAGCAATTCCAGCAAAAGTGTGATGCGGTTTGCGTTCGGAATTGCGGCAAGTACTCGGGAGGGAAACAATGGCAGGCAAAAAGAAGCCTCTCGTCGTCATCACGCGAAAGCTGCCCGACCCGGTCGAGACCCGCATGCGCGAGTTGTTCGACGCAAGGCTGAATGTCGAGGACAGGCCGATGACGCAGCCGGAGCTGGTTGCCGCGGTCAAGGAAGCCGACGTGCTGGTGCCGACGGTAACCGATCAGATCGACGCCGCGCTGATCGCCCAGGCAGGCGACAACCTCAAACTGATCGCGAATTTTGGCAATGGCGTCGACAAGATCGATGTCGCGGCCGCGGCCAAGAGGGGCATCACCGTCACCAACACGCCGAATGTCCTGACCGAGGACACCGCCGACATGACCATGGCGCTGATGCTGGCGGTGCCGCGGCGGCTGGCGGAAGGCGCTAATGTGCTCACCGGTGACAAGAAATGGGCCGGCTGGTCTCCGACCTGGATGCTGGGCCGGCGCATCTGGGGCAAGCGGCTCGGCATTGTCGGCATGGGGCGAATCGGCACCGCCGTCGCCAGACGGGCCAAGGCCTTCGGCCTGTCGATCCACTACCACAACCGCCACCGCGTGCTGCCGGCCGTGGAGGACGGGCTGGAGGCGACGTATTGGGAAAGCCTCGACCAGATGCTGGCCCGCATGGATATCATCTCGGTCAACTGTCCCTCGACGCCGGCAACCTTCCATCTGCTTTCAGCGCGGCGGCTGGCGCTGCTGCAGCCCACCGCATATGTCGTCAACACCGCGCGCGGCGACATCATCGACGAGGAAGCGCTGGTCAAGCTGATTCAGGACGGCAAGATCGCCGGGGCCGGCCTCGACGTCTACGAGCATGAGCCGGCTTTGAACAGCAAGCTGCTGAAGCTCGCCGCCAAGAACAAGGTCGTGCTTTTGCCGCATATGGGCTCGGCGACGCTCGAGGGCCGCATCGATATGGGCGAGAAGGTCATCATCAATATCCGTGCCTTCGTCGACGGCCACCGCCCGCCGGATCGGGTGCTGCCGCTCAGGACCTGACGCTGTCGCGGCCCACAAACCGTAAGATAAACCTTACGAGATAGCTTTGCGCATGGTGATCGAGGTCGGCCTGGCATAGCCCTCATGCGCCGTCCGTTCAGTTTCGCGAAAGCCGAGGCGAGCAAAGGCCTCATGATTCCCGGTCAGCTCGATCCGTGTCTGAAGCTCGATGGCGGCCTTGCCGCGGCTGCGAGCAAGGTCTTCGACCGCCTGCATCAGCCGCCGGCCGATGCCTTGTCCCTGGCAGTCCGACGGGACGGCGAGCTTGCCGACATAAAACTCTGTCACTTTTTCAAGGGCAAAGACGCAGCCGACGATCCTGTCGCCCTTGAGCGCCACGAAGCCGGTCTCCTGCCGCGCCTTGTCCCGCAGGCTGTCGGCGGTCAAAAGGTGGGCCGAGGAGGGCGGGTCGATGATGCCGTCCATCGAGGCGAAGGCACGCATGATCAGTGCGAGCACATCGTCCCACCGGTCGAAATCGACCGGGATCCGCGTGATGGAGACAGCTTCGTTCCGGTCCAAGAATTCAGCTTCTCTTGTAGCGGATGGTGTCGAAGCGCGCTGCCAGCCCGTCATAGAGCAGCAGCCGGCCGACCAGCGGTTCGCCGACGCCGGTGATCAGCTTGATCGCCTCCATGGCCTGCAGCGTGCCGACGACGCCGGTCAGCGCGCCAAGCACGCCGGCTTCGGCGCAGGACGGCACCAGGCCCGGAGGCGGCGCCTCGGGAAACAGATCGCGATAGCTTGGGTTGGGCTTGCCGTCCTTGGCGTCTTCGAATGGCTTCAGCACCGTCACCGAACCATCGAAGCGTCCGACGGCGGCATGCACCAACGGCTTGCCTTCGCTCGCGCAGGCATCGGCCACGGCATAGCGCGTTTCGAAATTGTCGGAACCGTCGACGACGATGTCATAGCGGGCGACGAGGGCGGGCGCATTGTCCGTGGTCAGCCGGAACGTATGCGGTTCGACTGTGGTGTTGGGATTGATGCGAGCGATTGCCGCCTTGGCGCTATCGGTCTTCAGCAGGCCGACAGTGTCGGTACCGTGAATGACCTGGCGCTGCAGGTTGGACAGCGAAACGGTGTCGTCATCGATCACGCCGAGTGTGCCGACGCCGGCGGCGGCAAGATATTCAAGCACCGGCGCGCCCAGTCCGCCAGCGCCGATGACCAGCACCCGGGCCTGTTTCAGCCTTTGCTGGCCGGCGCCGCCGATCTCCGGCAGCACGATGTGGCGGGCATAGCGTTCGATCTCGTCTGCGGTCAGGGCGGCAGTGGTCATTGCCTGATCATACAGGGACGGAAAAACCTTGTCAGGGGCCTTCGGTTGGCCCAACCGTCCCATGGTCGACAGTCAGGAATTGCGCGCGTCCCTGGAGACTGGAAAACAGCGCAGCATCGGTTCCTGTCATGAACGCCTGGCAGTTCAGTTCCTCCAGGATGGAGAACAGCGCCGCGCGCCGCCGGCTGTCGAGATGCGCGGCGATCTCGTCGAGCAGCAGGATCGGCGTCATGCCCGACATTTCGCCGGTCAGCCTTGCATGCGACAGCACGATGCCGACCAGCAGTGCCTTCTGCTCGCCGGTCGAGCAGAGTTCGGCCGGCATCGCCTTGGGGCGGTGTCGAACCACCAGATCCGAACGGTGCGGGCCGTCGAGGGTGCGCCCGGCGGCGCGATCGCGCTCACGGCCCCCGGCAAGCGTCCGACGGAAGCGCTCCTCGACATCGACCGCCGGCGCGGCGGCGATTTCGGCTTCCAGATCGCCCGAAAGGCCGATATCGGCCCGCGGAAATGGTCCCGTGTCGGGCAGCCTGTCGATCATGGTGGCGAGCAGCCGCACCATTTCGGCCCGCGCCGCGGCTATCGCCACACCGGTTTCGGCCATCTGCGTCTCGATAGCGTCGAACCAGCGGTCGTCCCGGGAGTTTTCGGTAAGCAGCCGGTTACGACCGCGCATAGCCTTCTCGTAGTCGATCGCACGTTGCCCGTGCCCGGGATCGATCGCCAGCACGAGCCGATCGAGAAATCGCCGGCGATCCGCGGCCGGTCCGGTGAACAACGCGTCCATGGCTGGCGTCAGCCACACCACGCGCAGCCATTCCAGCATGTCCTCGGCCGAGCGCGCCGACGCTCCGTTGATGCGCACCCGCCTGCCGCCTTCGCCGGCGGTGTCGCCGCCGGAAATGCCTGTTCCGATCTCGACCTGGCCGTCAGGTCCGTCGAGCCGGGCATGCAATGCAAAGCCGCCGTCGCCGCCGTCGCGTGCGACATCCACGTAAGGGGCGCGGCGCAAACCACGCCCCGGTGTCAAAAGGGAGATTGCTTCGAGGAGATTGGTCTTGCCGGCGCCGTTGTCGCCGGAAAAAACCACGGCACCTGGCGCCAGATCGATCGTCAGCGCCGCGTAGTTTCGGAAATTGGTAAGTGTAAGCTTACTTATGTGGTTCTGTGCCGGCAACCGCTATCCGCCTATAGAGCGTTCCATCGTTTCACGGAAACGCAAAACCAATCTATCTCTTTGTTTTAACGCAATTCCCAAGGGAAAGCGCTATGCGCCTTTCCCGGGAAAACCGCTTCACACTTTTCCTGGAATTGCTCTAGAAGTTGCCGTAAATATCGCGCTTGCCGGTCCACAACAGGACCGAAGTGCTGACACCGCGCCGCTACACCCGCATCGGCATCAGCACATAGAGTGCGGTCTCGTCGGCCATGTCGTGGATCAACGTCGGCGAGCCGGCGTCGGCCAGCATGAACTTGGCTTCCGTGCCGGTCAGTTGCGCGGCAACGTCGAGCAGGTACTTCGCGTTGAAGCCGATCTCGATCGGACCGGATGAATAGTCGGCGGACAGCTCTTCGGTGGCGCTGCCTGAATCGGGATTGTTGACCGCAAGCGTCACCTGACCCTCGCTGATCGAGAGCTTCACCGCGCGGCCGCGTTCGGAAGAGATGGTCGAGACGCGGTCGACAGCGGCGGCAAAACTCTGGCGGTCGATGATCAGCTTCTTGTCGTTGCCGGTCGGAATGACCCGCTGATAGTCGGGGAAGGTGCCGTCGATCAGCTTCGAGGTCAAAACCACGCTGCCGATCGTGAAGCGGATCTTGGTGTCCGACAGTTCGGTGGTGACCGCGACATCCGGATCGTCGACGAGCTTCTGCAGCTCGCTCACCGTCTTGCGCGGAATGATGATGCCCGGCATGCCTTCGGAACCCGCTGGCGCATCGATCTCGGCGCGCGCCAGGCGGTGGCCGTCGGTCGCTACCGAGCGCAGCTTCAACTTGCCGCCGACCTCATGCGTGTGCAGATAGATGCCGTTCAGGTAATAACGCGTCTCCTCGGTGGAGATGGCGAATTGGGTCTTCTCGATCAGGCCTTTCAGGGCAACCGAGTCGAGACGGAAGATATGCGAGAACGATCCGGCCGAGAGCTCCGGGAAGTCGGATTGCGGCAGGCACTGAAGGCGGAAGCTCGAGCGGCCAGACGTCACCGTCATGGCGTTGCCGTCCTCGTCCGTCTTCAGCATCACCTCGGCGCCATCGGCAAGCTTGCGCACGATGTCGTAGAGCAGATGTGCCGGGACTGTCGTCGCCCCGCCGCGCTCCACCTTGGCGGGTGTCGCTTCGGTCACCTCGAGGTCGAGATCGGTCGCCTTCATTTCAAGGCTGGCGCCTTCGGCGCTGAGCAGCACGTTGGACAGGATCGGTATGGTGTTTCGCCGCTCGACCACGCGATGGACGTGGTTGAGCGACTTCAGGAGATTGGACCGTTCCAGGATAACACGCATGACGAAACAGGCTCGCTTGAATGAATGACGGGTCACCAGTGAGCGGCGTCCCGCGAAAGGTCTGAACAGGCTCAGAATCTGCGTAAACTGACAGGAAAAAACCAGCAAACGCAAGCCCGCGCCACCGGTTCAGGCCGGCTACGCGGGCTTTCTGGGGATAACGCGCCCGAAGTCCGCGAGCCAGTGTCGTAAAACCGAAATCCAGATCGCTTCCAGGCGGCGCCACGAGCCCGATCCAGGCCCAGCGCCGCACTGGCAAGCCATTGAATTCCGGTATTGTTCCGGCTCAGCCATCCCCGGAGGATCAGGCCTGGTCGTTGATCAACCGCCTCAGAAGCTCAAGTTCCTGCGCCAGCGTGTTGTCGTTGCCGGAAAGGTCCTCGATTTTGCGCACGGCATGCAGCACCGTGGTGTGATCGCGGCCGCCGAAACGCCGTCCGATCTCGGGTAGCGAGCGCGGCGTCATCACCTTCGACAGGTACATGGCGACCTGCCGCGGCTTGACGATGGTGCGCGTGCGCCGGTTGGACAGCAATTCGGTCTTCGACACATTGTAGTGACGCGCCACGATGCGCTGGATGTCCTCGATACGGACACGCTTCGGCTCGCCGGTGCGATAGATGTGGCCGAGGATTTCGTCGATCCGGTCGATGGTGATCTGCGGCTCGAAGGATTGACGGAACAAAAGCTGATTGAAGGCGCCTTCCAGCTCGCGTCCGCTGCCGGTCACGGTGCGGGCGACGTGATTGAGGATCTCCTCCGAAATGTCGAGCGATGCGTCGTCGCCCCTGGCCGTGGCAAGGCGCAATTTGAGCATGCCGAGGCGCATGGCAAAATCGGGCGCCGACATTTCAAGCGCGACACCGCCATTGAGGCGCGAACGGACCCGCGGTTCGAGCGATTCCAGTTCCGATGGCGGCCGGTCGGCGGCGACGACGACCTGCTTGGCGCTGTCGAGCAGCATGTTGATGAGGTGGCAGAATTCATGCTGGATCGACTTGCCCTGCAGAAACTGCATGTCGTCGATGATGAGCAGGTCGATGTCGCGCAGCTGTTCCTTGAGCGTCAGCGCGTTGTTGTCGCGGATCGCGGTGGCAAAGCGCCACATGAAATACTCGGCCGTGAGATAGACGACGCGCGACTTGGGGTTCTGTTTCAGCGATTCCGCAGCGATGGCCTGCAGCAAATGTGTCTTGCCGAGCCCGACGGTTGCGTGAAGGAAAAGCGGATTGAAGCGCACTGCGCTCGATTGCGATTCCGCTACCGCCTTGGCGGCGGCGAAGGCCACCCGGTTCGACGGTCCCTCGATGAAGGAGCCGAACGTGTAACGCGGATCGAGCGGCGACCCCAGCACGTTGTGGCGAAATTCGCTCTCGATCGGTGTGCCCGGACGCGGAGCCGGTGCGCGCTCCACCCGGCTGGGGCTGACTGTGCCGGCGGCAAGTGCCGTCTGCGTCTGCCGTGTCATCTTGCTGCGTGCTGGCGTTACCTCTGGCTCGGCCTGGCTGCGTCCCTGACGAGTTGCCGTGCGCACGACGATGTCGATCTTGAGGAGATCGGCATCCTCCTGCTTCCACAGCTCTGAAATGAGGTCGAGATAGTGGCCGTTGATCCATGAACGCAGGAAGGCGGTAGGCACGGAGATGCGGACGATGCCCTTGGAAGCCTCGGCGACCTTCATGCGGCCAAACCAGCTCGAATAGACTTCGGTTCCCAGGCGCGCCTTCAACTGGGTCTTGACCCGGTCGAATTTCTGTTCCGCGTCGCTGGACACCGCCATGTCGTTTGCTCCGATCAAAGTTCCAGGAAATGGGAGGTCGCCCGTAAGTTCCCTTTCAATGCCGCTCTGCATGATCTTTTCCTTGTCCTTCCGTACCTGTTTTCCACCGGGGATGCGCCTCCTGCATCCGGTTCCGGCGACCTAAGTCTTTGCTACGCTGTCCGCTACCGCCGCCGGCAGATGAACGTCGCCCATTATCCGCGGGAACCGGTGCCGGCCCATGGAAGCCAGTCCGCGTTGGGTATGTCAGGGCAATACAACACCGTCCGGCGAAAAGAGCGCCGGCGCGCCGTCTACCTGCCATGTCTAGTTACGCCAGTCCCCTACCGTATCGAAAAAGACAAACCAAAACCGTCCGCGGACTTGATCCGCGTTGCAAATCCCGCCAATTTAAGCTGGCCGATTCAGGCTTGGGTTAAGAGCCAGAGCCCGTCCCTTTCGATAGATCGACACTACCGAAATCGCTGTGGATAGGGCAAGGCCACGTCTAACGGATTTTTAAGGAATCTGGTTACTGGAGGCGGGTTCGAGTGGCGTGCCGCAACGGCACAATTTTACAAAGCCATTGTGATTCAAACCCTTTTCCGGCGAATATGAAAAACCGGGCGCTGACAGAAATATTCTGAAATAATTCGCTTGACAGCGACTTGTCCCCGATCGGGTCGACCCGGTGTGGACAAGCTGTGGAACACCATCCGTAACTGTTTGAAAAATATAATCTATTTCTGACAGTTAAGAATCTTTAGGTCTGCCCTTTTCAAGCATGCCGATCAACAGCAGGCATGCATATGCCGGCAAACTATTCCCAATTGTGAAATCCGCCTAAGACGCCGTTTCCGGACATTCTTTTTAAGTGCTTGCCGGCAAACGAAAAAACCCGGCACAAACGGCCGGGTTCGAAGAACGTCAGTCTAGGCAAGTAATGTCAGGCCGACAGTACCTTGACCCGCTGAGCCAGTCGCGACACCTTGCGGGACGCCGTGTTCTTGTGAATTACGCCCTTAGTCGCGGCGCGCATCAATTCCGGCTCCGCGATCTTGAAGGCGGCCTGTGCGGCAGCCTTGTCACCGGAGGCAAGAGCCTCTTCGACCTGGCGGATATAGGTGCGGACGCGCGAGCGGCGATTCTTGTTGACCGCTGCGCGGCGGACGATCTTGCGCGTTGCCTTTTTGGCCGAGGATGTATTGGCCATGATGCCTCTCTTCTGATCTGGTCGGCGCATGCGGGATGCCGCAGGGCGCAAAAAACAAACGGGCAGCCACGGGGCCGCCTCGGTTGGTGCGGCTTATAGTTCAGCTTTTCCGGCGCGTCAACGCTGCCTGGCCTTCTTTTTGGCGGCCAACAGTCATCTTCTTCGCAGCCAAGGGATTGGTGTCAGCGGTTGGTGAAATTCGGCTTCCGCTTCTCGGCAAAGGCCGCCATGCCTTCCTTCTGATCGTCCAATGCAAACAGCGAGTGAAACAGCCGGCGCTCGAACCGCAATCCTTCGGCAAGCGTCGTCTCGAAGGCGCGGTTGACAGCCTCTTTTGCCATCATCACGGATGGCAGCGAGAAAGCCGCGATCTTGGCTGCCGCCTTCAACGCCTCCTCGACAAGTTCGCCGGCGGGCACGACCCGCGACACCAGGCCAGAACGCTCGGCCTCGGCGGCATCCATCATCCGCCCGGTCAGGCACATGTCCATCGCCTTCGACTTGCCGACGAAGCGGGTCAGCCTTTGTGACCCGCCCATGCCTGGAATGACGCCGAGGGTGATCTCTGGCTGGCCGAACTTGGCCGTGTCGGCGGCGATGATGAAATCGCACATCATCGCCAGCTCGCAGCCGCCGCCGAGTGCATAGCCCGCCACCGCCGCGATAATTGGCTTTCGCGCCCGCGTCAGTTCCTCCCAGCCGACGAAGAAGTCCTGGGCGTAGGCGTCCGCGTAGGAGATGGACTGCATCTCCTTGATGTCGGCGCCGGCGGCGAAAGCCTTTTCGGAACCGGTGATGACCATGGCGCCGATACCGGGATCGGCACCGAAACCGTTCACGGCCGCCACCAGTTCGGTCAGTATCTGGGAGTTCAGCGCGTTGAGCGCCTGCGGCCTGTTCAGCGTGATCAGCCCGACCTTGCCGTGCGTCTCGGTGATGATCGTGTCATAGGCCATGGCTGCTTCTCCTTGCTCACGCTCGTCTGGAGCGGTTCACCGTTTCACGCAGAGCAGAACCGCTCCATGTCCCTGTCTTGACGCAATTCCGAACGGAAAACAGTTTCACACTTGGAATTGCTCTAACTCATCGCTGACACGTCCGGCAATAAAAGGTCGATCGGCCGCTCTGCACGACACGTTCGATGTGGCCGCCGCAACCGGGCTTGGAGCAGGCCTCGCCTTCGCGGTCATAGACGGCGAAGGCGTGCTGGAAATAGCCCAGCGACCCGTCGGTCTGCATATAGTCCCGCAGTGAGGAACCGCCGGCTGCGATCGCATCGGATATCACCGACCGAATGGCTTGCGCGAGGTGTTCGCTTTGGGCCTGGGCTTTCTTTCCGGGCCTGGCGATCGTGCCCGCCTCGCGCAGCGGCGACAGGCCGGCGCGCCACAACGCCTCCGACACATAGATATTGCCGAGCCCGGCGATCAGCCTCTGGTCGAGAAGCGCTGCCTTCAGCGGCGATCGCCGCCCCTTCATCAATGAGGCAAGCATCGCACCGTCCAACGTGTTGCCCGTAGGCTCGACGCCAAGTCCAGCCAGCATCGGATGAACGTCCGGCAGCCCTTCCGCAAACAGCATGAAGCCGAAGCGGCGCGGATCATTGAAGATCACGCGGGACCGGGCACCGGCCGGAGACACGACATGGAAGACGACGTGGTCGTGATTGGAGCTCTTCGAGCGGTCGTGCCGGAAGATGCCGGGCATGTCGCTGCCATCGGCCGCCTCTATGCGGAATGAGCCCGACATGCCGAGATGGCAGATCAGCATGGGGCCGCCTTCCAGGTCCATCGTCAGATACTTGGCCCGGCGGCCGAGTGCCGTGATCGTCTTGCCGGTCAGCCGCTGCGCGAATTTCTCGGGAAATGGAAAGCGCAGATCCGGTCGGCGCGCCTCGACGCGGGCGATGGTAGCGCCTTCCAGAACCGGCTGCAGCCCGCGCCGGACGGTTTCGACCTCCGGCAATTCAGGCATGACCGCCGATCGCCGTATAGAAAGACGTGCCGTAGCGTCCGGGCGCCAGCCCGAGATGCTCGGCCACGGTCTCGCCAATGTCGGCGAATGTCGTTCTCAAGCCTATGTCGCCACCTTTGAAGCCCGGTCCGATGCCGATCACCGGAATGCGCTCGCGCGTGTGATCGGTCCCGCCCCAGGTCGGGTCGTTGCCGTGGTCGGCCGTCAGGATGAGAAGATCGCCCTGCCGCAGCCTCGCAAATGCCTCCGGCAGCCGCAGGTCGAAGGCCTCGAGCGCGGCAGCATAGCCTGCGACATCGCGGCGGTGACCGAATTCGGTGTCGAAGTCGACGAAATTGGCGAAGACGAGGTCACCGTCGCCGGCATCATCCATCGCACCCAGCGCCTCGTCGAACATCGCCATGTTGCCTGCCGCCTTGCGCACTTGCGAAATTCCGCGATGGGCGAAGATGTCGCCGATCTTGCCGACGGCGATGACACGGCTGCCACGCGCCGTCAGCCGGTCGAGCAGGGTCGGTTCCGGCGGGGGCACGGCGTAGTCATGACGGTTGTATGTCCGCTCGAAAGTGACGGTGGTTTCGCCGACGAACGGCCGCGCGATCACCCGTCCGATCCTCAGCGGGTCAACCAGCCTGCGCACCACCTGGCAGAATTCATAAAGCCGGTCGAGGCCGAAATGGACTTCATGCGCTGCGATTTGCAGGACCGAGTCGACCGATGTGTAGCAGATCGGCTTGCCGGTCCGGATGTGCTCCTCACCGAAGCGCTCGATGATCTCGGTGCCCGGCGCATGGCAATTGCCGAGAATGCCCGGCACCTTGCCTTCGCGGATGATCGCCTCGGTCAGTTCGGCCGGAAAGGCGGGAATCGTATCCGGGAAATAGCCCCAGTCGAGGCGCACCGGCAGGCCGGCGATTTCCCAATGGCCGGATGGCGTATCCTTGCCGCTCGAAACCTCCTGTGCGGCGCCGTGAAAGGCAGTTGGGAGCAGATCCGCCCCGCTGTTGGCAAACCCCAGTCCCGTCGCGGTTTCGGCGGCCTTGCCAAGGCCGAGCGAGGCCATGTGGGGGACAAACAGCGGTCCACTGCGAAGCCCTTCGCGATCCGCGCGGCCCTCCGCACAGGCTTCTGCGATGTGCGCGAATGTGTTGGCGCCCGCGTCACCGTAGCGGTCGGCGTCGGCCGCGCCGCCGATGCCGAAGGAGTCCAGAACGAAGAGGAAAGCGCGCGCCATCGAGTTGTTGCCAGTTTGACCGACCAGACATAGGGTTCCGCGACTTCATTGGCAATTCGGAAACCAAACGGCAACGGCTTGGCGTGATAGTCCAGTGTACTGGGATGGGCATGGATCGAGGACAACAGACTGTGGTTCCTGTCATGAGGGTTGCGCTGAAGACTTATGCCGCTCTCATGCTGACGCTCGTCGGGCTCTGGTCCAACCCGGCGCATGCCGACTGGCGCGATGATATCGGCACGTTTCGTATCGGCATCGTTGCCGAGCCAGGCGCCGGCAATGCCGTTCCGGGGCTGGCTGTGTTGACCGACGCCTACACCAAGGCCTTGGGCATGAAGGTCGAGTTTGTCGTTGCCCGCAACTATGCCGCGCTGATCGAGGCGCAGGCCGATTCCCGCATCGAATATGCGATCTATTCGGCCACCGCCTATGCAACGGCCTCGCAGCGCTGCTTATGTATCGAGCCGCTTGTCGCTCCGGTTGATTCAGACGGCGCGATCGGCATCCGCTCCGTTCTGCTGACGCGGGACGGCAAGCTGCCTGCCCTGGCGGCGATGGACCCCCATCGTATCGCCATGGCGCCTTCGGACAGCGTCGGCGGTTCTCTCCTGCCATTGGCGGCGTTGGCCGCGGAAGGCCGCAAGATCGCGGAAGATGCACCGTTTCTGGCCCGTGCCGATTCGGCCGCGGCGGCCGAGACGATGCTGGTCGACGGCAAGGCCGATAGCCTGTTCGGCTGGGTGACGGCCGCTGCCGACGGCCCGCGAGAACCGTCGGGCACGCAGGCCAGGCTGGAGGCGGCAGGGCTCTCGGTGACGGCGCTTCGGATCGTATGGACGTCGGGCCTGTTGAGATACGGCCCCCATGCGGTCCGCAGCGATCTCGACCCGGAAGCCAAGCGCAGGCTTGCCGTGTTCCTCACCAACCTCAAGTCGACGACGCCCGATATCTACGATCTCCTGGAATCGAGACATTCCGGCGGCTTCGCTCGCGTGGCGCCAAAAGATTACGAGATGGCCGCTGCTATCGTGCGCTTCGTTTCGGAGCGTGGGCCGCAGCAGTAGCTGGAGCGGCCTGCGCAGCGCCTGGCTGCTTCTGTGTTCAACAGTCGCTGCAAGGGATCGCCATGCTTCTGCGGGGGCGCAGAAAATAGGTTTCGCCCATGGTTATGTTGCTGAAAGCCGAGGTCAGTCCAAGCTTCTGTTGACTGCTCGCGCTCCACGCGATGACCGGCGTATAGCCGAGGTTGCTTTCGACGCGGATGAGAAAAGTGTTGGCGACTCTGAGCGACGCCGGGACCGTTGTCTCGGTGGTGGCGGCGGCGCCAGGGCTGGCGACGCCGGCGACCAATTTGCGTGACCACACCACCAGTGCCTTCGTAGCATCGGCCGAGACCTGTATCGCCGTGATGGTGATGGTCGGGGTCGAGCGGTTGTAGGGCTGAAGGGTGACGCTGCCGATCTGCATGATGGCGTCGACATCCGCCTTGGCGACGTTCGTCTGCTGGGTGACGAGATCGGCCACCATGCTGCCGATACGGCTGACCTTCTTGCTGGTCTCGATGGCTTGCGACGCTTCCATTGTGAGGAAGTACATGATCAGCAGAATTGGCATGATCAACGCGAATTCAACCGCCGCGATGCCACGCCGATCGGACCAGAATCGACTTGCTTTCCGCCAAACTCCCGTAATCATAAGATGTGCCCCCGCACGCATCATGCCCATTGCCCTTTTCTTATACTGCTCGTGCATTCCGCTCAGTTGTCGAACGGCTCGTTCTGCCAGGTCACCGATGCGAAATGCAGCGTCTTGTTGCCGCCCATCGACTGCGCCATGAGGTCGGTCATGATCGGCCACTTGTAGAAGACCCGCAGCATGTTCCTCGACTCCGCCGCACCCGCTGTCACTGAGAACGATTGGGTTGCGGTGCCTTTCGTCAGTACGACATCGCCGTTCTGGATCTTGAAGCCAGCCGTGGCCGCATCGGCGAACGACGTATATTGGCGAAGATCCACCAGCAGTTGATTGGGACAATCCTGGGAAACGATGATCTGCAGTTTCGTGCAGATCATGTCCCTCAAATTGGTTCCGGCAACGTCAGCCGCCCTCAACTGGCCGGTGCGCAGCTTGCGCGCGACATCGTCGGTGACGTTCGCCATCACTTCCTGGCCGGCAAACGAGATGCAGCTTTCCAGAATGGCAAAGACAAGCAGTGCGAAGGGGACCGAAAGGATCGCGAATTCGATTGCCGTGGCGCCGCGCCGGTCACGAAGGAAGCGGGCGAAAAACCTTGGGCGTCTCACTCTGTGGTCGCCTGCGCAGCCGAATTCCGTGCTCATGTCCAATCCTGCCGATCTCTATGCGGTCTCGGAAGGAGCATTAGCGCAAACCGATTGAGGTCCGGTTTGGATGATCGTTAAAGTCGGCGCAGGCCTCTTAACCAGACAATAACCGGAACGGCAGCCGGTCACGCCACCTATCGGCTGACGCTCATCTCCGCTTCGGAAGACTTCTCCGCTTCGCTCTTGTAGGAGCTTTCGCAATAGGGCGTGCAGGACATCGTCTGGATTTCGGCACGCCGATAGATGCGCACCGACGAAGCGGCCTGCCGCACGACGGTAACCTGCTCATCGACGATGGGACTGCCGTCGGTATCGAGCACGACCAGATTGGTGACGCCGAAGCCTTTGCCGGTGAGCACGATCGTCGAAGCGTCCTGCACCGAAGCGTCGGCGATTGCCGGGTTGCCGACCACAATGGTGTCGGCGGGACGCGACAGTTTGACGATCTTGGCCTGATTCATCGTGACCTCGATGCCGGCGCCGGCCATGGCGGGCGCGACGAAGCTCGAGACGGCAAGAAGCGCGGCAATCAGGATTGACGATCTCGGCTGGGCCATTGAGGCGCTCCACGCAGGCGGACTGATCAACGGAACATGAACGAGATTGGTGAACCAACGGTTAAGCATGCGATGTCGCCAATCGTGCAATGGCCGACAAGAGCGCCCGCGAGGCGCGGTCCGGTCGGGTTCGCAAGCCTGCCAAACCCGGGACTGGAAGGCGCGGCGGTACTTTAGCGCGAAGTTAACCACGCAATATGTTCGAACCGGGAAAGGAATCGGTAAGGCTGTTTCTTAAGTCGATCGAAAGAGCTTCTCCCTAGATTGGCAGCATCCGATCAACCATCACAGAAGTTGACGGAAGTGCTGTAACACGTGGAGTAGGAGCTCTCGAATGTCTAATCTCATCGCACGTTTTGTGAAGGACGAATCCGGCGCGACCGCGATCGAATATGGTCTGATCGCCGCTCTCATCGCGCTCGCCATCATCACTGGCGCCGGCACGCTCGGCAATGCGCTGAACGCCAAGTTCACCAACATCGGCAGCACCCTGAACGGCACGCCGAGCGGCAGCTGATCGGCTTATCGCCGAGCACTTGCATTACATTTCTGGAAAAGGGCCGCCGCGTGGCGGCCCTTTTTCTATGCCGCTGCCAATATAGGTCGTCTTTTCGTTCCTGGCCTCATCAATCGTTAATCGAACATGCTTAGATTGAGCCCTATGAAATCGGACAATAGGCGTGGCGCCGATGCTTGAAGCCCTGATCTTCGTCGTTTTTCCGTTCTGCATGCTGTTTGCCGCGATCTCCGACATGCTGTCGATGACGATCGCCAACCGCGTGCCGGTGCTGCTCGTCGTCGTCTTCGCGCTGGTCGCGCCCCTGACAGGCATGGACTGGGCGGCCTATGGCGGACATTTCGCCGCCGGCGCCCTGGTCCTGGCCGTGACGTTCGGCCTGTTTGCAATGGGCGGCATGGGCGGCGGCGACGCCAAGCTTCTGGCCGCCACCGCAATGTGGATGGGCCTCAATATCAATCTCGTGGAGTATCTGGTCGCCTCGACAATCATCGGCGGCCTGCTGACGCTCGCGATCATCCTCTACCGGAAGTCGCTGCTTGCGGCCGTTACCGGCCAAAATCCGTTTCTGCGCCATTTCGCCGACGAGGCAAAAGGTGTCCCCTATGGCGTCGCCCTCGGCCTTGGCGGGTTGCTGACCTATCCGGATTCGCCTTTGATGGTATGGGCGCTTGCCAGGCTGGCGACTTGAGCACGATCTTATTTTTATTGTCTGTCAGCATTGCCGAAACCCCGTTCTCAACAGGGCCGGCCCGGCCATTTTGGCCGTTCAGACCACATTCCGGCTAATTTATGTAAACCTTAAATTAATCACGATCGTAAGCATTACATTAACCTTGTTTTGACGATTGCCGCTGCAAAGTCCGGCTTGGCTACGTGGTTTGCCAGGGCAAGGGTTCGGACAGATGCCAGCATCGCGATTGATAATTCTGAGCGTGGCGGTGGCCGCGGCGGGTGGCGCTGGCTATGTCGCGAAGAACATGGTGGCACCGCCGCCCCAGGTCGTCGTCGATTCCGGTCCCCAGGCCCCGGCGGTGGCACTCCAGGATGTGCTTGTGCTTTCAGGCGACGTTCCGATGGGCAACCCGATCCAAAACAACATCGCCTGGCAATCCTGGCCCGCCGACGGCGTCAACGCGAATTTCATCACCCGCACCGCCGAGCCCGAGGCGCTGGACAAGCTGAAGAGTTCCGTTGCCCGTGTGGCGATGTATGCCGGAGAACCGCTGCGGCGCTCCAAGCTGATCGGCGAGGGGCAGAGCTTCATGTCGTCGATCCTGCCTTCCGGCATGCGGGCGGTCGCCACGGCCATCTCGGCCGATACGTCGGCCGGGGGCTTCATTCTTCCCAACGATTTCGTCGACGTCATCATGACCCGCAGGGCCGATGCCGCCGGCGGCGCCGCCGGCTTCAACACCGAGACCATCCTCAAGAACATCCGTGTCCTGGCCATCGACCAGACCATTCAGGAGGACGAGGAAGGCAAGAAGACCAGGGTAGGCCAGACCGCCACGCTGGAACTGACGCCCAAGCAGGCGGAGATCATCACCGTCGCCCAGCAGATGGCGGATCGCCTGACCCTGGCGTTGCGGGCGGTCGCGGACACGCAGGAAAAAAATCTGAGTGAGGCGGACTATCTCGTTTCCGGCAATGGCCGCAGAGGAACGGTGAGGCTGATCAAGTCGGGCGAAGTTTCCGAAGTGGGGGCAAGGAAATGAGGCTAGGTGGCAAACTGCCGGCAATCGTAGCCGCGGCATTCGGCCTGCTGCTCGTCGGAACGAATGTGCAAGGCAGCGTTGTCGAGGCAAAGAACGCGCAGGTCACGGCATCGACGGCCACTCAGCGCGTCAAACTCGGCCTCAACAAGTCGGTGGTCATCGACCTGCCGAGCGATGCCTACGACATTCTCGTGGCCAACCCGGCGGTTGCCGACGCGGTGACCCGCACTGCAAGGCGCATCTATCTGTTCGGCAAGTCGGTCGGCGAGACGAACATCTTTGTCTTCGGCCCGAATGGCGAGCAGATCGTCAGCCTGGACCTGGCGGTCGAACGCGACGTTGCCGGTCTTGAGGATTATATCAGACGCTTCCTGCCGACGTCGGCCATCAAGGTGGAACTTCTGAATGACAACGTCGTCCTGACTGGAACGGTCGACACGCCGCTGGACGCAAAACGCGCGGTCGACCTGGCGACGATCTTCGTTTCGGGTGGTGAAGCGACGACAGGACAATATTCGCAGACCGCAGCCGGCGGTTCGGCCCAGAGCGGTGTCGACATCGACAACCCGGACCAGGAGCGCCGCACCAGCAAGATCGTCAACCTGCTGCAGATCATTGGCGACGACCAGGTCACGCTGAAGGTCACGGTCGCCGAAGTCAGCCGCTCCGTGATGAAGCAGCTCGGCGTCAACATGGTCGGCAGCGGCGGCAGCAACGGCATCAGCTACGGTGCGCTCAGCGACAATTTCACCGGTCTCGGCAAGCAGCTGTCGAATTCAGGCTTTCAGATCGGCTCGTCGGCGCTGCAGGCCTATGTCAACGCCATGGAGCAGTCCGGGGTCATGAAAACCCTGGCCGAGCCGACCTTGACCGCCGTATCCGGGGAGAAGGCGACCTTCAAGGTCGGCGGTGAATACAATATGGTTTCAGGTGTCTCAGCAAACGTATCGCAGGACAACCAGACCGGCCTGAAGACCTACACCATCGAAAAGATCGAGTACGGCATCGGCCTGGAATTCCAGCCGGTGGTGTTGTCTCCCGGTCGCATAAGCCTGAAAGTTAGGACGTCGGTTTCCGAGCCGACAACCGAGGGGTCCGTATCGCTCTCCTCAGGCGTGACGAGCCCCGGCATGAATGCACTGTCGCTGCGCAAACGTCTTGCCGATACGACCGTTGAACTCCCCTCGGGCGGCTCCATGATGATCGCCGGCCTGGTTCGCGACGATGTCAGGCAAGCCGTCAACGGGTTGCCCGGACTGACAAAGATCCCGGTGCTCGGCGCGCTCTTCCGCAGCAGAGATTTCGTGCGCAACGAGACCGAACTCGTCATCATCATCACGCCCTATCTGGTGAAGCCGGTGGCGCGCAATGACCTTGCCAAGCCGGACGACAATTTCAACGCCGCCAGCGATGGCGCTGCCATGTTCCTTGGCCGAGTCAATCGCGTCTACGGCACCATGCAGACCGACAAGCCCAACGGCCGCTACCACGGCGTCGTCGGCTTCATCTACAAGTGAGCGGGGAAGCGGACATGTCTCAGTCAGCATTGAAGGCAAGCACCATCGCCGCATCGATGCGCTTTGGCGGCTCGCAGGTCTGCCGGCGGTTCGTTCCTGTCCTGGCGGTTGCGGTGGCGGCGCTGCTCACCGGCTGCGCCCAGCGCGACAGCGTCACGGTCGGCGCCATCCCGGACGATTATCGCACCAACCATCCGATCGTGATCGCGGAGAAGAACCAGAAGATAGACCTGCCGGTGGGCGCCGGTGATCGTGGCATGACGGGCTCTCAGCGTGACACGCTTTCGGGCTTTCTCGACGGCTACGACAGGAGCGCCGCTCCGGCGGTGACGATCGCTATCCCTGTGGGCTCGGCCAACGAGATCGCGGCGGCCGCTGCCAGCCGCGATTTTGTCAGGCTGGCGGTTGCCAGCGGCATCAAACGCAACCGGATTGTCATGACCTCTTATCAGTCCGCTTCCGCCGAAGCCTCGGCCCCGATTCGCGTCGCCTATATCTCGGTGAAAGCTCAGACCGACAAATGCGGGCGTTGGCCCGAAGATCTGGTGGAGACCTCGGAAAACAAGCACTACGCCGATTTCGGCTGCTCGTATCAGAACAACCTCGCCGCCCAGATGGCCAATCCGGCCGACCTGCTCGGACCGCGCAAGCAGGCACCTATCGACGCCGAGCAGCGTGGGAAAGTCATCGATGGGTACCGAAATCAACCCTTCTTTGATTGGGAAGCAGAAGGCGAAGTTAGCTACTAACGATCGCAGTTCGGAGTACACGAACATGAACAATCTGGCCTATGACACTCCTGTAGACGGCAGCGATACCTCGCAGCAGGACATCGCCGCGATGCAGGCGTTGCGGCCGATCCCGCGCATTTCGATCCAGGCATTCTGCGAGACCGAGGGTGTTGCCAACCCGGTCGAGCGCGCCGGCGAGGACCGCCGTATGACGAAGGCGCATCTCAAGGTCCATATGGGCGGCGTCCCCACTGCCATCGAATTCTACCAGTCGGCGCCGACGCCCAACCTGATCCTGCTGGAATCGCGCAGCGAGCCCAAGCAATTGCTGGAACAACTCGCCCAGCTCTCGGAATATTGCGATCCGACGTCGAAGGTGGTGGTGATCGGCCACTACAATGATGTCGGCCTCTACCGCGAGCTCATCCGCAACGGCATTTCCGAATATGTGATCGCTCCGGTCTCGATGGCCGACATCGTCAGCGTGGTGTCGTCGATTTTCATCGATCCGGAAGCCGAGCCGCTCGGCCGCTCGATCGCCTTTGTCGGCGCCAAGGGCGGTGTCGGCTCCTCGACGATCGCCCACAATGTGGCTTGGGCGATGTCCTCCCTGTTCAAATCCGAAGTGGTCGTCGCCGATCTCGATCTGGCTTTCGGCACCGCCAACATCAATTTCGACCAGGATCCGGCGCAAGGCATCGCCGAGGCGGTGTTTTCACCGGAACGCATCGATGAAGTCTATCTCGACCGGCTGCTGACCCAGTGCGCCGAGCATCTGTCGCTGCTCGCCGCGCCTTCGACGCTCGAACGGGTCTATGATTTCGATCCCGAGGCCTTCGCGCAGCTCATCGACACCGCCCAGCGCAGCGTGCCGCTTCTGGTGCTCGACGTCCCCCATGCCTGGACGGGCTGGACCAAGAACACCCTGGTCAAGGCCGACGAGATCGTCATCACCGCGACACCGGAACTCGCCAATCTGCGCAACACCAAGAACCTCGTCGATATGCTCAAGCGGCTTCGTCCCAATGATCCGCCGCCCAAGCTGATCATCAACCAGGCCGGCGTGCCGAAGCGCCCGGAGATTTCGCCGTCCGATTTCGCCGAGCCGCTCGGCCTGTCGCCGATGTCGGTCATTGCGTTTGATCCGTTGCTGTTCGGCAATGCCGCCAACAACGGACGCATGCTTGGCGAAATGGATGCCAAGAACCCGGTCGTCGCGATGATCAACGAAATGGCGCATGTGCTGACCGGGCGCAGCGAAATCAAGATCAAGAAGAAGGCCGGGCTCGGCAGCCTGCTCGGCAAGCTCTCGCGCAACAAGAAGTGACGCTTCAGCAGTGGAATCGGTAGTCGATCATGTTTGGTAAAAGAGGCAGCGACGACGGCAACCGGTTCACGCCGGAATTTCGCCAGCCAGCACCGGCGCCGGTTGCGCCGCCGGCTGCAAGTTCCATGGACACGGCGGTTCTGACCCGGCCCGCGGCGGCGCCAAGCGCGCCTGTCGCGCCGCCGGCGCGCCGTGCCGTCGAGGCACCGCCATTGGCGCCTGAGCCGAAGCGGGCACAGCGCGAAAAGAGCGAAACTTATTACGACACCAAGAGCCAGGTCTTCTCCGCGCTCATCGACACCATCGATCTGTCGCAGCTTTCCAAGCTTGATCCTGAAAGTGCGCGCGAGGAAATCCGCGATATCGTCAACGACATCATCGCGATCAAGAACTTCGCAATGACGATCGCCGAGCAGGAAGAGCTGCTCGAGGACATCTGCAACGACGTGCTCGGCTATGGGCCGCTCGAGCCGCTGCTCGCCCGCGACGACATCGCCGACATCATGGTCAACGGCTCCAGGAACGTCTACATCGAAGTCAACGGCAAGGTCGAACAGACCGGTATCCGCTTTCGTGACAATCAGCAGCTCCTCAACATCTGCCAGCGTATCGTCAGCCAGGTTGGCCGCCGCGTCGACGAATCCAGCCCGATCTGCGACGCGCGCCTTCCCGACGGCTCCCGCGTCAACGTCATCGCGCCGCCACTCTCCATCGATGGCGCCACGCTCACCATCCGCAAATTCAAGAAGGACAAGCTGACGCTCGATCAGCTGGTCAAGTTCGGCGCCATCTCGCCGCAGGGCGCCGAAGTTCTCAAGATCATCAGTCGTGTTCGCTGCAACATCGTGATCTCGGGCGGCACCGGTTCGGGCAAGACCACGCTGCTCAATTGCCTGACCAACTATATCGACCGCGAGGAGCGCGTCATCACCTGCGAAGACTCGGCCGAGCTGCAATTGCAGCAGCCGCATGTGGTGCGCCTCGAAACCCGCCCGCCCAATCTGGAGGGCGAGGGTGAGGTGACGATGCGCGACCTGGTCAAGAACTGTCTGCGCATGCGGCCCGAGCGCATCATCGTCGGCGAAGTGCGCGGACCCGAGGTGTTCGATCTTCTGCAGGCGATGAACACCGGCCATGACGGCTCGATGGGCACGATCCACTCGAACAGCCCGCGCGAATGCCTGAACCGTATCGAATCCATGATTGCGATGGGCGGTTATTCGCTGCCGCAGAAGACAGTGCGCGAAATCGTCGTCGGCTCCATCGACGTGATCATCCAGGCGGCGCGCCTGCGCGACGGATCGCGCCGCATCACCCACATCACCGAGGTGATCGGGATGGAAGGCGACGTCATCATCACGCAGGATATCGTCCTCTACAACATCAAGGGTGAGGACGCCAACGGCAGGCTGTTGGGTGAGCACGTATCGACGGGCATCGGCCGTCCGCATTTCTGGGAGCGCGCACGCTATTACGGCGAGGAGCAGCGTCTCGCCATTGCGCTCGAGGCGATGGAGAAACGCGCTGACTGACGCATGCTGGGGTGTAAGGGTTCGGGCCAATGTTTGGAATTGACGGCACAGTACTGGCGTTTGTCGTGCTCGCCGGCTTCAGCGCCGGCGCCGTCGCCTATGCATTTCTGTTCACCCGGATCAGCAACGAGAAACAGGTCGGCAAGCGGCTCGAAACGATCAAGACCGCCGAGACGGATCGCTCCGTCGTCAAGGCCTCGCGTGACCGCGTGGCGGAAGCCGTCAAGCGGCGCAAATCGGTTCAGGATTCGCTCAACGAACTCGACGCCAAGCAGAAAACCAAGGACAGCCGCGTCAAGAAACCGCCGCTGAAAGCCCAGCTTCGTCAGGCCGGCCTCAAGACCACCATCGAGCGTTTCTATATATATTCCGCAATATGCGGCGTCGTTTTGACGATTGTCGCCTTTGTGGCCGGAGCCCCGCTGATCGCCTTGCCGGGCGTGCTGCTGGCCGGGGGGCTGGGCCTGCCGCGCTGGTTCGTCACGTTTCGTCGCGCCCGCCGGGTCAAGGCATTCCTCAACGAATTTCCAAATGCGCTCGACATCATCGTGCGCGCGGTCAAATCCGGCCTGCCGCTGAACGACGCCGTGCGCTTGATCGCCAACGAATCGCCCGAACCCGTGAAGACCGAGTTTCGCCGCATCGTCGATTCACAGCAGATGGGCCTCTCTATCCCCGACGCGACCTTGCGCATGCCCGAAACCATGCCTTGCACCGAGGCAAGCTTCTTCGGCATCGTTATCCAGATACAGTCGCAGGCCGGCGGCAATCTCTCCGAGGCGCTGGGCAATCTTTCGCGCGTGCTTCGCGATCGCAAGAAGATGAAAGCCAAGGTCGCGGCGCTGTCGATGGAAGCGAAGGCGTCCGCCGCGATCATCGGCGCGCTGCCCTTCATCGTCGCCTTTCTCGTCTACCTGTCGAGCCCGGCCTACCTGATGCCGCTCTTCAACACCAGCGTCGGAAACCTGATCCTTGGTTGCTCTGCGGTCTGGATGTCGATCGGCATCCTGGTGATGCGCAAGATGATGAACTTCGAAGTCTAGGATGCTGGCATGACCGAGCAAGTCATCAAGACCCTGACGGATCCGAGCTTCCTGATCGCGATGCTGGTCGCGATAGCGGTGTTTGCGACCGTCTTCACCTTGCTGCCGGCGTTTGGCGGAAACCAGCTCAAGTCACGCATGAAATCCGTTGCGCTGGAACGCGACGAACTGCGTGCGCAACAGCGCGCCCGGCTTGCGGTCGAGGCCGACCGCCGTCGCAAGGGCTTGCGCGAGGAACAGTCGATCGGCATGCGCAACATTGTCGACCGGCTGGATCTGAGACGCGCGCTCGCCGATGAAGGCACCTTGCAGAAACTCAAGGTGGCCGGCTTTCGTGGACAGAATCCGCTGACGCGGTTTCTTTTCTTCCGTCTCGTGCTTCCTTTTGTCGGTTTCGCGCTGGCCGCAATCTACATCTTCGTGCTCGGAGGACTGCCCGACAAGCCATTGGTCATCAGGCTGTTCGTCTGCATCCTCGTTGCTTACGGCGGCTTCTACGCACCGGTCATCTACGTCAACAACCGCGCCACCAAGCGCAAGCAGTCGATCCAGATGGCATGGCCGGATGGGCTCGATCTGATGCTGATCTGCGTCGAATCGGGCATGTCGGTGGAAGCGGCACTGCGCAAGGTCGCCGACGAGATCGGCGCGCAATCGGTGGCGCTGGCGGAAGAGTTCATCCTCACCAACGCCGAGCTTTCCTACCTGCCGGAGCGCAAGCAGGCCTACGAGAACCTGGCAAGCCGCACCGGCCTGGATTCGGTCAAGTCGGTGTCGCAGGCGCTCGTCCAGGCCGAGCGTTACGGCACGCCGGTGGCGCATGCACTGCGCGTGCTTGCCGCAGAAAGCCGCGACATGCGCATGAATGCGGCCGAGAAGAAGGCCGCTGCCCTGCCGCCAAAGCTCACAGTGCCGATGATCCTGTTTTTCCTGCCGGTGCTCTTCGCCATCATCCTGGGTCCCGCCGGCATTCAGGTCAGCCAGCGCGGTATCTTCGGCGATCATCCGGCGCCGGCAACAAACGCCCAGTAGCGGCAAGGCAAATTCCTGCATTCCCTCAAACGAAGAAGCCGCGCATGCAGCGCGGCTTCTTCGTTTGAGGTTGTTGGGATTGTGGTCTCAGTTGGTCGCGGATTTCGGCTTGTCCTGGTCCTTGAGCTGGCTCCAGGCATTCTGCTGGGCCAGCATCTGCCTGAGATAGGCGACGTTTGCCTGCGCCTGTTCGGGCGAGAGCTCCTGCGAGGCGATCTTCTCGGCCTCGTCGAACCGGCCTTGCAGGCCGACGACCAGTGCCAGGTTCTGGCGGACGCGGCTGTCCGCATTCGGCTGCTGCGCGGCCGAGCGCATATAGGTTTCGGCGGTGCGCAGGTCACCTTCCAGCACATACGACATGCCAAGATTGGAGAGCACGGAAGGCTCGTTCGGCTTAAGGTCGAGCGCCTTGCGGTAAAGCTGGCGCGCATCGTCCTTCTGGCCGGTCTGGTCGAGGATGGCCGCTTCGGCCGACACCAGCTTCCAGTCGGGATATTCCGGTGTTTGAGCGCGGCGCACGGCGTCGAGTGCCGCCTCGAACTGGCCATTGGCGGCCAGCGCCTTGCCGTAGGAGGCAAGAACGTCACGATCCTTGGGCAAAGCGATGGCGAGCTTGCGCATCACTGCCAGCGACTGATCGGCGTCGCCATCCATCTGCAATGCCGCCGCATAATTCGTCGCGATCCGCTTGTCGTTGGGGTTCTTCGCGTAGGATTGGCCGAGTGCGCCGGTGGCATTGTGCAGTTCCCCGGCCGACATGCTTTCCAGCGGTTTGCCGCTGGTGCGTGCGATAGAGCCGGTGGAGAGCTTGTCGGTTCCGCAGCCGGCGACGCCCGCCGCCAGCGCCAGCACAAGGGCCGTGGTGATGAGCCGTTTTCCCCTGGCGTTGATCCTGCGGTTGGTCGGCATGGCCACCTAAGCCTCCATTCATGCGCGGCCATTGCGTGGCCGTCTTCCCTCCCGCAGAAATATTCTGTTAACCCTAACGGACGGTTAAGAACGGCGACTCACACGGAGAACATCGCATGCCTGTCGAACTCGTCGGGAAGACATTGCCGGGCGCGCTGCCGGTCCATCTGGTCGCCAGGGACGGTCTGGACGCGGCCGGCCTTGCGCCGGCCGCTGTCGCCTGGGCCAGGGCCAACGGCTTTTCCGGCGAGGCAGGCAGGACGCTGGTCGTGCCCGGCGAAAACGGGGCGCTCGGCGGCGCCTTGTTTGGTAT
>NZ_RZTT01000800.1 GCF_003996995.1 Mesorhizobium sp. M7A.T.Ca.US.000.02.2.1
GTACAGCGAACGGACAACCGCGTCGGCGCTCGACCGATCATCGATATATGGCGCTTCGGCGGCATCGTCGGCAGCCAATACCGTCTGGCCGATCGGTGCCAGGGAGAGAAAGGCAGTCGCTGCGAAAAGGGCGCGTCTCATCGGGAACCTCCGCTCGATAGAGGATTCTACGACGGCGATTGCGGCAACGTGGTGACGCAGGCTCGACGGACTTGAAGAATCGCGCGCGAAGGCGCTACGTCGCGTCCGCCGGCGTTCGGCCGGACAGGAGATTTGACGTGACGATATCGATGTATGAGGCGTCCGTGCCGGTGTTTTCGGCCAGGCTGAAAGCGCTTTCCAATGTGCTGGCGACCGCCGAACAGAGTGCGCTTGACCGCAAGATCGATCCGCAGGTGTTTCTGACGTCGCGGTTGGCGCCAGACATGTTCGCCTTGACGAGGCAGGTGCAGATCGCCACCGATCATGCCAAGGGCGCGCCGTCACGGCTCGCCGGCCGCGAAGTGCCGAAATATGAGGACAACGAGGCGAGTTTTGCCGATGTCCAGGCTCGCATCACGAAGACGCTCGACCTTCTGGCGACATTTTCGGCTGCCGAGTTCGACGGCTCCGACGACAAGATCATCGAGCTGAAGCTTGGCGGACGGGAAAGTTCGATGCCCGGCCTGCAGTATCTGCTGCATGTGGCTATGCCCAACTTCTATTTCCACCTCACCACGGCCTACGACATTCTTCGCCACAATGGCGTGCCGTTGGGCAAGGCGACATTCCTGGGAACGCGCTAGGGAATTGAGTTTTTTGGAGATGTCCCGGATCGATCCGGGACATCTCCGGAAGTACCTAGCGAATGGACATTTCGCGGGCGATGCGGGGGAAGTCGGCCGGCTTGATACCGATGTCGGCGCGGTCGGCATTGCTCATCGAATGAAGCAGCGCGAGCGCCGAGCGGTATCTCAGATGCTCCTGCGGCCGCGGCCGGGCGAACATTTCAGTGAAGAAACCCATGATTCAAGCCCCAAAT
>NZ_RZTT01000801.1 GCF_003996995.1 Mesorhizobium sp. M7A.T.Ca.US.000.02.2.1
TTCAGGAACAGCGATACGACCGTGTTGAAGAAGGCGAGCGCGCCCTCGCTGGCCGGTACGGCAAAAAGCGCCAGCATCAGGACGATCGAGGGCACCGACAGGCCGAGATTGGCAAGCGCGTTGCCGGAGAGGACGAGAAGCAGGGCCGTCAGCGCAAACACCGGTACGACGATGCCGAGCCACCCGGTCTTGCGGAAGGCACGCTTGACTGTCTGGCTGATGGTGGGTCGATAGCCGATCGCCTTCTCCAGCTCGAGCCGGCGTGGGCCGACGAGAAAGAAGCCGACATCGGTGTGGGCGGACCCGGTTAAAACGGCGTCGCCGTCGCCATCGCTGGCGGCGTGGCCGGCCAACTCGATAGCCTTTTCGGCGACGCGATATTCCGAAAGGTTCGAGCGGCGCGCCAATTCCTCGATCGCGGTCCGGTACTGATCGCGCGAGAAGAAGTCGAGCGCGGCGAAATCGGTGCGCTCGCGCAGCACGGTGTCGATGCGGCTGACGCCTTCGAACCACACCGTCCAGTCGACGTCGTTGATGAGGCGCAGGCCGCGGATGATGTTGCCCGTCGTCACATTGCCGCTGGACAGCGTGTGATGTTCGGAAATGATGATTTCCTCGGCATCGGAGCCGGTCTTTTCGAGCTCGCCTTCCAGCCATTCCAGAGCCTTGCCGGCATTCTGCGATCCATCGCGCAGGCGGTAGAGCAGTTGGGTGGCGAAGGTGGTGTCCTGCGCATGCGCGCTGAAATTGGACAGGATCGACTGCCGGTCGGCGCTGTCGTCGGTCGCCAGGACCTTGTCGGCCACATCGTTGGCGATCTGGCGCATCTGGCGGGTGCGATTGACCCTGACAGCCAGCCGGCGGAGATTTTCGATCAGGACGAAGCGCAACAGCGAAGGCAGCGCCCAGAGTTCGCCGATCTTCAGCGGCTCGACCGACTGGAAACCCTGGACGATGGACTTGAACATCATCGCCGAAACGGAACTGTCTGAATGCGCCACATAGGTCCAGGCC
>NZ_RZTT01000802.1 GCF_003996995.1 Mesorhizobium sp. M7A.T.Ca.US.000.02.2.1
GGCCAGGATCGCGCCGCGTATCACCTCTGTCGAATAGGCGCCCTGGACGAAGCCGAGCACGGCGATGCCGGCGGCAAGGCCGCTCACATCGACGCGCTGATAGCCCATGGCCGTCAGCGCCTGATTGATCAGGTCGGTTCCGGCGTAATAGAGCAGCAGGATCAGCACCAGTTCGGGCACGGCGCGCACGATTGTGGTGTAGACCGCCAGGAGATCGCGCACCACCGGCCCGCCATAAAGCTTGCCGTAGGCGCCGCCGGTGCCGATCAGAAGGCCGAGGCACGTGGCGCCCAGCGCGATCTCGATCGAGTGCAGCAGCCCGACCAGAAGCGTCCCGCCCCAGCCTGGCGGGTAGGGCGAGAGAAGCTCGGTGATGCCGGCCGCGGAGGCCGAAAGAAGTGCGTCGATCAGCGTCGCCCCCGAAGTGCTGGCCAACCGCCGACGGCTGTGTCGGCGGCAAACATGCCTGGGAAAGATCGGGCAGGTGGGGCATGGCGCTGACGCCATGCCCCACGGCTCATGCGAGGGTCGTCAGTTCGACTGCGCGCCGCCGCCGCCGTAAATGTCGAAATCGAAGTATTTCTTCGAGATCTCGTCATATTTGCCGTTGGCGCGGATCGCCTTGATGCCGGCGTTGATCTTGCCCTTCAGTTCGGTGTCTTCCTTGCGCACGCCGGCGCCGACGCCCGGTCCGAGCACTTCGTCGTCCGGAGCGACCATCCCCTTCAAGTCGCAGCAGGCCTTGCCCTGGTCGGATTTCAGGAATTCGCCAAGCGCGATGGAATCGGCCTGAACCGCATCGAGGCGGCCGGCGGCAAGATCGTTGTTGGCTTCGTCCTGGGTCTGGTATTCCTTGATCTCGGAGGCTGTGCTGCCAAAATGTTTCTTGGCGTAGACAGCGTGCACCGTCGAAACCTGCACGCCGACGATCTTACCCTTGAGGTCGTCCGGGGCGGAGCCGAATTTCTGGTCCTTGGGGCCGATGATCGCGGTCGGCGTGTTATAGTACTTGTC
>NZ_RZTT01000803.1 GCF_003996995.1 Mesorhizobium sp. M7A.T.Ca.US.000.02.2.1
GGCAGTCTCCTGCTCGACCAGTTTCCGGGAAAGGCGGCCAAGAAAGTCATCGATATCTCCTCCAATGGCGAGAACAACGACGGGCTTCCCGTCCAGCCGAGCAGGTCGAACGCCATAGCCAAGGGATATACGATCAATGCCATCGCCATCCCGACGGAGGATGAGAATCCCGACGAACCTCTGGCATCCTATTTTGCCAGATCGGTCATTGGCGGTTCCCAGGCCTTCGTCATGACGCCGAAGGGGCCAGACGACTACACGATGGCGCTTCGCCGCAAGCTCGTGACTGAAGTAAGCATGAACGACGAGCGTCCGCTGTGAAAGTGTGCCACGCAGGACGAACTTTCGACCCGCCAGACCGAGCGCATTGCACAACAAGACCCGCCCCGCTGCAGCGCGAGACCTTGTAGGTCCGTCAGGACAACAGCCTATCGCCGCAACGCGTGCACCCTTGCCTCGCCTTCGCCGGGCACCGGCAACGCCATGTCGTCATCGAGAAGGCGCGTGATGCGGGCAAAGCCGGTGAACGCTTTCCTTGCTTCCTCGGCCGACATCTGGCCCGACAAGGCGGCCGAGCAACAATTCAGCGCGCACTGATAAACCGGACCGCGCCGTCCCGTCGGCCATTTCCGCAAGAACATCATGGCTTCGGCAACACTATCGATTTCTTCTACAGGGTGTCCTTGCCCGCGCGAAATCCGCACGGGCGAAAAGAAATGCAATTGATCCATCGTTTCCTCCCGGTCGACCGCAATGCGCTCGATCGAACCCCACCAAACGCGCCAACAGCCGGTTGGTTCCAGATAAAGAATGGAATCTTTTAGAAATCTGTCAGGCGAAGGCGATCACCCGTGCGGTGGTGAGTGTCGCCTACGTCGTCGGGAAGTGGCAGGCGACTTTGCGACCGGGCCGGTATTCCCATAACTGTGGCCGCTCCGAACGGCAGCGCTCCGCCGCGATCGGGCATCGGGGATGGAAACGGCAGCCGGATGGAGGGTTGAGCGGGCTCGGTA
>NZ_RZTT01000804.1 GCF_003996995.1 Mesorhizobium sp. M7A.T.Ca.US.000.02.2.1
TCGCTCGGCTGACCATTCCGGGGCGAGCCACATGTCTCGCCCGTCCTTCGGACCCCCGGGGGGAGAGGAGATTGCCAGCGGCGGTGCCAATCTCTTCTCCCCAGCGGGGAGAAGGTGGCCCGGAGGGCCGGATGGGGGGGCCGCCTCGCGCAACCTCTCGCAAGAACTCGCCGGCACGCCATCGGTTTCCGAGGCATCCGCCCTCGCCGTTGCCGGCGCCGGCGCCAGACTGCTCGGCCCCCGCACGGTGCTCGGCCCCGTCACCTGCGCGATCGCCATCAGCGGAGATGCGCCATGACCGTCCATTTCATCGGCGCCGGTCCGGGTGCCGCCGACCTCATCACGCTGCGCGGCGCGAGGCTGCTGGCAAGCTGCCCGGTCTGCCTGCATGCCGGTTCGATCGTCGCGCCCGAATTGCTGCAGCACTGCGCGCCGGGGACAAAACTGATCGACACCGCGCCGATGTCGCTCGACGAGATCGAGGCCGCCTATCTCGACGCGCATAAATCAGGCCAGGATGTCGCCCGCCTGCATTCCGGCGACCTGTCGGTGTGGAGCGCCGTCGCCGAGCAGATCCGCCGGCTGGAAAAGCATGGCATTCCCTACACGCTGACGCCGGGCGTCCCCTCCTTCGCCGCTGCCGCCGCCGCATTGCGCCGCGAACTGACCATTCCTGAAGTCGCGCAAAGCCTGGTGCTGACCCGCATCTCAGGGCGCGCGTCAAAAATGCCGCCCGGCGAAACGCTGGCCGGCTTCGGCCGCACCGGCGCCACGCTGGCCATTCATCTGGCCATCCACGCCATCGACCGCGTTGTTGCCGAGCTGACGCCGCACTATGGCGGCGATTGCCCGGTGGCGGTCGTCTTCCGCGCCTCCTGGCCGGACGAGCGTGTGCTGACCGGTACGCTGGCGACCATCGAGGCGCTGCTCGCCGCCGATCCGATGGAGCGCACGGCGATCATCTTCGTCGGCCGCTCGCTGGCAGCCGAAGGTTTTGGCGAGAGTTCATTG
>NZ_RZTT01000805.1 GCF_003996995.1 Mesorhizobium sp. M7A.T.Ca.US.000.02.2.1
GGATAAACACGGGTAGCCGACGCGCCCACATTTCCCCCAACGTGGTAAACAACGCGTTAACCAAACTTAAGAAATTGAAAGGATGCCGGCTGCCGGCCTGACGGTGCGGCATAAAAGGGCGGCGCGCAGAACGCCCTTGCGTCATCATGCGGCAATCGGTATAGAATTGACGTAAACGTAAAAGGCGCATTGAGCGCATGTTTGCGATTTGTTTGTTGAAACCACGACTGGAAGCAGGCCCCCGCTTCCAGTCAGGCGACGCACGGTCCGAGACCGCGACGCCACCAGACGGGGAAAGCCAGTGACCATGAAGCTTATCTCGGCCGGCGAGACCGCGGCCAATACCAATATATCTGCCGAAACCGGCGAGGACCTCGTCCGCATCGGCGAGATGGCGAAAAAATATGGAGTGACGCTGCGCACGCTGCGTTTCTACGAAGACAAAGGCCTGCTCAACCCGCAGCGTGACGGGTCGACCCGTCTCTACACGCGCCGCGACAAGGCCCGCCTCAAGCTGATCCTGCTCGGCCGCAAGGTCGGGTTCTCGCTGCGTGACGTCAAGCAGATGATGGATCTCTACGATCCGACCGGTTCAAACACCAAGCAGCTCAAGCTCGCGCTGGACAAATCGGAAAAGCAGCTTGCCCGCCTGCAGAAGCAAAGGGCGCTGATCGACGACGCCATCAACGAGCTGAGCGGCTCGATGTCGGCGGTGCGCCAGATGCTGAGCGAGCGTTCGGCGCCGCAGGCGAGCGCCGCCAGCTAAAACAAATCCGTTCGGATTTGCGGCAGACCAAGTCGTCTGCTGATTGTCCGAGTTCTGTCGAGCCGCGTGGCCTGCCACGCGGCTTTTCGTTGTCCTGGCCCACTCTCATGGCCTTTCGGCGCTGGCTTGCGCAACGTCGCGCCGCTACGTTCATTGCTCCAGTGGGCGGGGAATCTTGTCGCATCGAAAAAATTGACGTTTACGCAAACGTCAATTTTTGCTATCCCGCTCCCAATATGGGCT
>NZ_RZTT01000806.1 GCF_003996995.1 Mesorhizobium sp. M7A.T.Ca.US.000.02.2.1
ACGCCAATGTCAGCCTGGTCGATGCGGCGATGCCGGGCATGCTGCCGGTCATCAACGAGGAATGCGTCAAGCAGGCGATCCGCACCGGCCTGGGGCTGAAGGCGCAGATCAACCACAAGTCGGTCTTCGATCGGAAGAACTACTTTTATCCCGACCTGCCGCAGGGCTACCAGATCTCGCAGTTCAAGCAGCCGATCGTCGGCGAAGGCACGGTGATCGTTTCGGTCGGCCCGGACCGCCAGGGCGAATTCGAGGACATCGAGGTCGGCATCGAGCGGCTGCATCTGGAGCAGGATGCCGGCAAGTCGATGCACGACCAGCATGCGACCATGTCCTATGTCGATCTCAACCGCTCCGGCGTGGCGCTGATGGAGATCGTCTCCAAGCCGGACATGCGCTCGGCCGACGAAGCCAAGGCTTATGTCACCAAGCTGCGCACCATCGTGCGCTATCTCGGCACCTGCGATGGCAACATGGACGAAGGTTCGATGCGCGCCGACGTCAACGTTTCGGTGCGCAAGCCAGGCGGCGAGTTCGGCACGCGTTGCGAGATCAAGAACGTCAACTCGATCCGCTTCATCGGCCAGGCCATCGACTATGAGGCGCGCAGGCAGATCGCCATCCTCGAGGATGGCGGCAAGATCGATCAGGAGACGCGGCTGTTCGACGCCGTCAAGGGCGAGACGCGCTCGATGCGCTCCAAGGAAGAGGCGCATGATTACCGCTACTTCCCCGATCCCGATCTTTTGCCGCTGGAATTCGACCAGGCCTATGTCGATGCGCTGGCCAAGGAATTGCCGGAACTGCCGGACGACAAGAAGGCGCGGCTGATCGCGTTGCTCGGCCTGTCCGTCTATGACGCCTCGATCCTGGTGTCGGAAAAGCCGATCGCCGATTATTTCGAGAAGGTGGCCGCCGGCCGCGACGGCAAGCTTGCCGCCAATTGGGTCATCAACGATCTGCTCGGGCAATTGAACAAGGCCGGAAAAGGC
>NZ_RZTT01000807.1 GCF_003996995.1 Mesorhizobium sp. M7A.T.Ca.US.000.02.2.1
GTTGTCGGTCGAGCTGTTCACGCGCAAAGGCAACCGCGTCGCCGTCACCGGGGCCGGCAACACGCTGGCCGAAGCGATCCGCGAGGGTCTCGGCACCATCAGGCAAGCGGTCGAGGATTTGACCGCGCACGACAGCGATACATTCGTGGTCGGCTGCAGCCACGATTTCGCGCAGGCATGGCTGATGCCGCGCTTCGACCTCATCACCTCGCGGGTGGCCGGCGACCGGGTGCTTTTGCAGACATCCACCGATTACAGGGATTTCGACCAGCCCGAAGTGGCGCTGTCGATCCGTTTCGGCGAAGCCGGGCAATGGCCCGAATTCGTGGCCGACAAACTGCTCGACGGCGAATGGTTCCCGGTTTGCGCACCGGCGTTCCTGGCGCGTTACCCGGGGCTCGCCTCGGAGGACCCCGAGGGTTTCCTGGGGGTGCCGCTGCTGCACCAGGTGACGCCGCCGGGCGCGATCGACAGTTGGCAGTCATGGATCGGAACCGAGCGGAAGCTCGATGGGCCTCGGTTCACCAGCTACATGTCGATGATCCACGAAACCATCGCCGGGCGCGGCGCTGCGCTCGCCTGGGCGGGATTTGCCGACGAGCATCTGCGCCGCGGCCAGCTCGTCCGGCTGACGAAAACCTCGCGTCGCCACGCCGGCTCCTTCCACATCGTCATGAGGAAGAATGCCGGCCCGGTGGTCAGGGCGGTGGCGCAGGCGCTGCTGGCCAGCGTCGGCGACAGCTAACAGATCAGGCCTCGCGACCAAACCGCGACGCTTCATGACGCGCGCCCCAGGCCGGCATGGCGGCCTCGATCTCGGCCTCCGACTTGAAGGCATCGGAGGCGTAGCGATCGACACGGAACCGCTCGGCGGAAACGAACGGGGTGTGCCCGAGGACCAGTTCGCAGGATAGCCGGCCAAGACCCGGTCCATGGGTGACGCCGCTCTCATTGTCGCCGCCGACGACCACGACATTGTCGCTGC
>NZ_RZTT01000808.1 GCF_003996995.1 Mesorhizobium sp. M7A.T.Ca.US.000.02.2.1
CCCTTGAGGGGGAGATGGCCGGCAGGCCAGAGGGGGGCGCTGGCCCGCGAACCTTGCGCCATGACGACCCGATGCGCTCACACCGCCGGCGGGCTCAGTCGAGCAAAGCCTTCCTGCCGCCGATACGGGAAGTACGGGTAGGGCGCGGTGACCTCGCTCGCCGCGTCGAGTTTTTTCATCTGCTCCGGCGTCAAGGTCCAGCCAACGGCGCCGAGGTTCTGGCGAAGCTGTTCCTCGTTGCGGGCGCCGATGATGACCGACGACACGGTCGGGCGCTGCAGCAGCCAGTTGATGGCGATCTGCGGCACGGTCTTGCCGGTTTCCTGAGCCACCGCATCGAGCGCATCCATAACCCGGTAGAGATGCGCGTCCTCGACCGGCGGTCCGAAGCTTGCCGTGTCGTGCAGCCGGCTCTGTTCCGGCAAGGGCTGGCCACGGCGGATCTTGCCGGTCAGGCGGCCCCAGCCAAGCGGGCTCCACACCAGCGCGCCGACGCCCTGGTCGAGACCAAGCGGCATCAGCTCCCATTCGTAGTCGCGGCCGACCAGCGAGTAGTAGACCTGATGGGCGACATAGCGCGGATAGCCTTGGCTGTCGGCTTGCGCCAGCGACTTCATCACTTGCCAGCCGGAGAAATTGGAGACGCCGACATAGCGCAGCTTGCCGGCGCGCACGAGTTCGTCCAGCGTCGACAAGACCTCCTCGATCGGCGTCCCGGCATCGAAAGCGTGCAGCTGCAACAGGTCGATATAGTCAGTGCCGAGGCGCTTCAGCGCGGCGTCCACCGACTTGATCAACCGCGACCGGGAAGAGCCATAGTCAGCCGGTCCGTCGCCCATCGGCAGCGCGGTCTTGGTCGATATCAGGACGGCATCGCGGCGGCCTTTTATGGCTTCGCCAAGCACCTCTTCCGAGGCGCCGTTCGAATAGACGTCGGCGGTGTCGAACAAATTGACGCCGGCCTCCAGGCAGATGT
>NZ_RZTT01000809.1 GCF_003996995.1 Mesorhizobium sp. M7A.T.Ca.US.000.02.2.1
GTATCAACCCATCCCGGAGAGCCACCATGTCCATCAACACTTCAGTCGCCGGTTCCGGCGCATCCAATGCCTCGACCACCATCCTCCTCGGCCGCGTCCTGCTTGCCGTCATCTTCCTGCTTTCAGGCGCCGGCAAGCTGACCGCCATCGCCGGCACGGCCGGCTATTTCGGTGCCCTCGGCCTGCCCTTGCCGACCGTAACGGCCATTGTCGTCGGCCTGATCGAGCTTCTCGGCGGCCTCGCCATCCTCGTCGGCCTCAAGACCCGGATTGTTGCCTGGGTGCTGGCGATCTTCACCGTCGCTACCGGCTTGGTCGCCCACACCGGTTGGGCCGACCAGATGCAAATGATCCAGTTTCTCAAGAACCTCGCCATTGCGGGCGGCTTCCTCGTGCTGGCTTCCTCGGGCGCCGGCGCCTATTCGATCGACGCTAAGCGCGGCTGAGCCAAGAACCGGCAATAGCCGACAAAAAGCGGCGCGGAATTTTCCGCGCCGCTTTTTCGTTGTTGGTACATGCCCGCCGATCTGTCGGCCGGAGTTTCTGATAGGATCGGGTTATCGGGAGGCCGGCCTGCGGCCGATAAGGGAGGTGAACATGCCCCGCAACGCGCTGCTCCTGCTCTCCCGGCTGCTGCTCGCCGCCCTGTTCGTGCCTTCCGGTATCCATGCATTGAGCGACATAGCCGGCACCACAGGCTATTTCGCCAGCCTCGGCCTGCCGCTGCCGACACTTGCTGCCTGGGGCACGGGACTGTTCGAACTGATCGCCGGGCTGCTCGTCCTGGTCGGTTTCCAGACCCGGATCGCGGCGCTGCTGCTTGCCGCCTTCTGCATTGCCGCCGGCTTCATCGGCCATTACGGCCAGGGCGGCGGCGACGCAATGCTCGCCTTCCTGCACCAGCAGATGCTGATGAAGGACATTGCGATATCAGGCGGGTTTGTTGCGCTGGCCATGGCCGGTGCGGGAGC
>NZ_RZTT01000080.1 GCF_003996995.1 Mesorhizobium sp. M7A.T.Ca.US.000.02.2.1
ATCCATGTGGACGAACGGCGAACCGGATGACGGATAGTAGCCGACGCCGCCGCCCTGCATCTTGAGACCGATGTTGCGCAGCTTCTTCAGCGGCACGCCGGGGATGTAGAAATCCATCGCCTTGCCGAGCATATGCTGGCTCTTCTCGGCGACGCCCCTGCTGCGGCCGCGCAGCATCGAGTTGGTCGACGGCGAGCGATAGCCGCAGATGACCTGGATGTAGTCCGTGGCGCCAGCTTCCCGATACGCTTCCCAGACCAGATCCAGCAGGCGCGGATCCATCTTGGTCGGCTCGTTGCGACGCCAGTCGCGCAAAATGATGTTGATCTTCCTGAGACCCTCGGGAACGTAGCGGCCGTTGCGCTTGTAGACGATCTCGGCCTTCTCGTGGGTGTGGAGATGATAAAGCTTCAGCGACCGTGTTTCGGCGCTGGCTCCGCTCGCAGCCGCGGCAACAAAACCAAAAGCGACAACCAACACTGCCAGCCACTTCGGCCAGACGCTCAAATGATGGTGCCGCCTGTTTGTGTGTCGTTCGATTCTGTTCAAATCAAAAGGCCTTGCAGGCTGCCGTTTGTCCCCGGATTTGTCCAAACGGATGTGGCATTAGCACACCCGAATATCGATCCTAATGGTTAATCATCGCTTATTGAAGCCGAAATGCGGTAACACCGTGGCGATATCCCGTCAAAAATTGTTCACAAGGTTTCTTGGTAAACCGCTGGTTTAGATCAGATTTCCGCCTTCGGCCCGAACACGATCTGTTACCGTTAGCCTTAATGCGTGAACAGAGCTGTCCATGACACAGCCACAATGCCGCCGAAACGGCGATACAAGGCCTGCTGTGGCATTGCAAGCTGGCGTCGGCCTTGCGGCAAGCCGGATTCCGAAGCTCAGCCCGGCATCGCCCTTAGGAGGCGAGCCGGTCTACGCGGCCCGTCTCCGGATCGATGCCGTGTTCCTTGAGCTTGCGATAGAGCGTCGAGCGACCGATCCCGAGTCGGCGGGCGACTTCGCTCATCTGTCCGTTGTAGTGATCGATGGCAAGCTTGATCATCTCGAGTTCGACATCGGCCAGTGCCCGCACATTGCCGCGCTCGTCGAGCGCCCGCAACGTGCCGAAGCGAGGCTGCAGCCTTGCCGGCGGATCGAACGCGATTGCTGGGCCGCCCTCGCCGGGCAAGGCTTCGTCATCGCGCTCCTGCAAAGACTGGGAGGGCGCCGGCGCATCGCCGTCCATATCCAGGTTGACGGTGCCTTCCACTTGCGCCCGTATCTGCGGGAAGTCCTCGGCGGAAAGCACATCGCCTTCGCAAAGCACCGAGGCCCGGAAGACGGCATTTTCAAGCTGCCGGATGTTTCCAGGCCAGTCATAGGCCTGCAGCACGGCGAGCGCTGCCGCCGAAATACCCTGCAGGCGACGGTGCGGGTCGGCCGGCGCCACCTTCTCCATGAAATGGGTGACCAGATAGGGGATGTCGTCGCGGCGGTCGCGCAGCGGCGGCACGAAGATCGGGTAGACGTTCAGCCGATAGAACAGATCCTCGCGGAACTTGCCGTCCTTGACCTGCTGCAGGAGGTTGCGATGCGTCGCCGAAATCAGCCTGATGTCGACCCTGACGGTCGAGCGTCCACCCACCGGGTCTACCTCGCCGTCCTGGACCGCGCGCAACAGCTTGACTTGCACGTCGAGCGGCAGGTCGCCGATCTCGTCGAGGAACAGTGTGCCCGAATGCGCTTCGACGAACTTGCCCGTGTGCTTGTCGGTGGCGCCGGTGAACGAGCCCTTCTCATGGCCGAACAGGATCGATTCGACCAGATTGTCGGGGATGGCGCCGCAATTGACGGTGACGAAGGGTTTCGAGCGGCGGTCGCCACTGCCCTGGATGGCGCGCGCCACCAGTTCCTTGCCGACGCCGGACTCGCCCTCGATCAGGATCGGGATGTTGGATGCCGCCGCTTTCTGGCCAAGACGGATCACCCTGTCCATGGCCGGGCTGTGCGTGATCATATCCTTGAAGGTCAGGAGGCCGCCGCGCCGGCGCGATGTGCGCTTGACCTCGCCCTCGACGGCCTCGACCTTGAGCGCATTGCCGATCGACGCCTGCAGCCGGTCGGGAGACGCCGGCTTGACGACGAAATCGAAGGCGCCATGACGCATCGCCGAAACCACGGTCTCGATGCCGCCCTGCGCGGTCTGCACGATGGCCGGCACGTGGATATCGCGCTCGCGCATCGCCTTCAGCACGCCGATACCGTCGAGACCGGGCATGACCAGATCGAGGATGACCACCGACACCTCGCGGGCGCCGGGTCCATCGAGGATATCGAGAGCGGCCGCGCCGCCGTCGACGACGATTGCGCTGTAGCCGAACCGCGTCACCGCCGCTTCGAGCAGCCGGCGTTGCACCGGATCGTCATCGACTATGAGTATGGAACCTGTCATGACTGATACGACTATGCCCGCCCGAGGAATCCTGCCCTGTGGACCATCTTGGCACAGGGTTCTAAATAAGGTTTCAAAAAACCCGGTGAATGAATTCCTTAGGATTTGACCGGCTTCTCGTTTCTCCTTGAACCTTGGCCACGGAAGGTGTCGGCAATGCATAAGGATTCTGGGCACATGGTTTCCGCACGGCGGCTGGCGGCGCCGGCGTCCGGTCAGGGCGCGGCCGAGCTGGGCGACCTGCCGGAATGGAACCTTGCCGACCTCTATGCCGGCATGGACGCGCCAGAACTGAAGCGCGACATCGCCAAGGCCGCCGCTGATGCGGTCAGCTTCGAAAGCCGCTGGAAAGGCACGCTGGCCGCCGAGGCCGAGCGCGGCAGCGCCGGCAGGCTGGGCGAGGCGCTCGTCGCCTACGAAGCGCTGGAGGAACTGATCGGCCGCATCGTCTCCTATGCGGGTCTGGTTTATGCCGGAAACACCGCTGATCCCCAGCGCGCCAAGCTCTATGGTGACGTCCAGGAGAAGATGACCGACGCCAGCGCGCACCTTCTGTTCTTCGCGCTCGAACTCAACCTGATCGACGATGCGTCGATCGAAGGCGCGCTCGCCGGCGATCCCGCCTTCGGTCACTACCGGCCATGGGTGCTCGATCTGCGCAAGGACAAGCCCTACCAGCTTGAGGACCGCGTCGAGCAGCTCTTCCACGAAAAGTCGATCACCGGGCGCGGCGCCTGGAACCGCCTGTTCGACGAGACGATGACCGACCTTCGCTTCGACATCGACGGCGAGGAACTGACGCTGGAGCCGGCGCTGAACCGTTTGCAGGACGCCGACGGCGAGGTGCGCCGCCGGGCGTCCGAGGCGCTGGCCACGACCTTCCGCAAAAATTTGCGCACCTTCACGCTGATCACCAACACGCTGGCCAAGGACAAGGAGATATCCGACCGCTGGCGCGGCTTCGAGGACATCGCCGATTCACGCCATCTCGCCAACCGCGTCGAGCGCAGCGTGGTGGACGCCCTGGCTTCCGCCGTTCGCGATGCCTATCCGCGCCTGTCGCACCGCTATTACGCGATGAAGGCACGCTGGCTGGGCATGGAGGTGATGAACCACTGGGACCGCAACGCGCCGTTGCCGGATACGCCCCAGGCGATCATTGGCTGGGACGAGGCCAGGAACACCGTGCTGTCCGCCTATCAGCGCTTTTCGCCCGACATGGCCGAGATCGCGCGAACCTTCTTCGACCGCAACTGGATCGACGCGCCGGTGCGGCCCGGCAAGTCGCCTGGCGCCTTCGCGCATCCGACCGTGCCGTCGGCGCATCCCTATGTCCTGCTCAACTACATGGGCAAGCCGCGCGATGTGATGACGCTGGCGCACGAGCTTGGCCATGGGGTGCATCAGGTGCTGGCCGGCGGCCAGGGCGCACTGATGGCCTCGACGCCGCTGACGCTGGCCGAGACGGCATCGGTCTTCGGCGAGATGCTGACCTTCCGCTCGCTGCTCGACCAGACCACCGACCGGCGCGAGCGCAAGGCCATGCTCGCCCAGAAGGTCGAGGACATGATCAACACGGTCGTGCGCCAGATCGCCTTCTATGAATTCGAGCGCAAGGTGCATGCCGAACGCAAGAACGGCGAACTGACCTCCGACAGGCTCGGTCAGTTCTGGCTCGAAGTGCAGGCCGAAAGTCTGGGTCCCGCCATCAAGCTGCGCGAAGGCTACGAGGTGTTCTGGACCTACATCCCGCACTTCATCCATTCGCCCTTCTATGTCTATGCCTATGCTTTCGGTGACTGCCTAGTGAACTCGCTCTACGCGGTCTACCAGAACGCCGAGCGCGGCTTTCAGGACAAGTATTTCGAAATGCTGCGCGCCGGCGGTACCAAACATCATTCCGAGCTTCTGGCGCCCTTCGGGCTCGACGCCACCGATCCCGCCTTCTGGCAGATCGGACTTGGCGTCATCAGCGGCCTGATCGACGAGCTGGAAGCGCTCGACGCTTGAAACGCGTCCCTCAGGCATCGCTCTAACAGTTTAGCCGGAATGCATGTTGGGACAGCTCTACTATCACCCTAAATATCTGTTCTTGAAGTACTCTCCACCGAAGTTTTCCGATAGCTTTCCACAAGCTCTATGATAGCCTTCGCTCCAAGCTCAGCCGGAGCGCATGCGGATCGGCGAGGAGAAATCTCAGCCGGCCGTGTCGCTCAGGCGAACGCGACAACGGCCGTTGGCCATGGGCAAGCAAAGCCGATCGCCGCAGCTCGAACCGAAGCCGGCTGTTCTGCTTACCGCGGAACCACCAAGAGTAGTCCTTCGCCGAAGGTCATGACCCACGGCAGACGGATTTGACTGGAGAGAGACAATGGGCACTTTTTTCTACGTGGTCCTGGCGTTCCTGATAGGCGTGTTGGTCGGCTGGTTCCTTTGGGGGCGCCTGCGCGGTGAACTCGACAGCTTGCGCGGCGACCTCGACCGTACACGCAGCGAACGCGACAGGCTGCGCACCGACGGCGACCGCCTGACCGGCGAACTCGATGCATGCGGCAAGACCCGCGCCGACCTCGAGCGCCGGCTGCGCGAAGCGTCGGCCGCACCTGCCGCCGGAAGCAGCGCGGCAAAGCCGGCAAGCCAGGCGCCGGCGGCCCTGATGTCGACCCCCGCGACAGCCAAATCCGCCGCCACAAAGCCGGCGCCGGCCAAACCGGCCGCTGCGAAAGCGGTCCCTGGCAAGGCGGTCCCTGCCAAGCCGGCAGCGAAACTCGCCGCCACCAAAACCTCGGCTCCAGCCAAATCCGCAACGAGCAAACCTGCAACAGCCAAGTCTGCAACAGCCAAGTCTGCAACAGCCAAGCCAGCAGCCGGCCCAGCATCCGGCAAGCCCGACAATCTGCGCCGACTGATCGGTATCGGTCCGGTCAACGAGAAGCTGCTCAAGGCGCAAGGCGTCACCAGCTTCGCCCAGATCGCGTCCTGGGCCGCGGCCGATATCAAACGGATCGAGGACGTCATGAATTTCGACGGCCGCATCGCGCGCGAACGCTGGATCGAGCAGGCCAAGCTGCTCGCCGCCGGCAACGAGAAGGAATTTGCCAAGCAGTTTCCAACAGCCGGAACCGCCAGCAACAGCTGATCGCCAGGCACGACCTGAAGATTGCAAGCGGCGGCGCCATATCGGCGCCGCCGTTTGCTCTTGGTTCCTGAGTTGGCCCAAACGTCGGCTTTAAGAGGCAGCGTGCCGTTCCCTCGATTGCGCGCGGGCGGCACCCCATATAGAGCGGTTGATGCTTCATAGACCGCAGCATGAGTCCCATGTCCCTGCCCGCCGCAATTTTTCGCAATGACAAAAGCGCGCGCCAGCTCGTTTTCGACCGGCCGGCCGATATCATCGTGGCGCACGAAGCAGGGGATTTCGAACCGGCTCTGGAAGCAGCACAAGCCGCGCATGATGCAGGCAAATGGCTTGCCGGCTATTTCTCGTATGAGGCGGGCTACCTGCTCGAACCCAAGCTCGTTCCCCTGCTGCCGAATGGACGCCGGGCCCCACTCGTGTGCCTTGGGGTTTTCGATGCCCCGGTCGAAGAGGCGGTGCCGCCGCGCGACACCACGGCGACCAACGGCCCGATCTTCGACGCCCGTGCGACGTGGTCGCCCGAGGATTATGAAAAACGCTTCTCGCGGCTGCACCAGCACATCAGGCAAGGTGATTGCTACCAGGGCAATCTGACCTTTCCCGTGCATGCGCAATGGTCAGGCGAGCCGCTGGCCGCCTTCGATGCATTGACGGAACGTCAGCCGGTGAAATATGGCGCGCTGATCGCGCTCGGTGAACCCATCGTGCTGTCGCGCTCGCCCGAACTGTTCTTCGAGATCGACGCCGAGGGCATGATCGAGACGCATCCGATGAAGGGCACGGCGCCGCGAGGCGCGACCAAGGCCGAGGACGAACGGCAGAAGATCTTCCTGCGCAATGACGAGAAGAATCAGGCCGAAAACCGCATGATCGTCGATCTCCTGCGCAACGATATCTCGTTGATCAGCGAGGTCGGCACGCTGGACGTGCCGGCGCTGTTCCGCATCGAGACTTACCCGACCGTGCATCAGATGGTGAGCGACGTCAGGGCCAAACTGCTGCCGGGTCTCTCTATCCGCCAGATCTTCGCGGCGCTGTTTCCTTGCGGTTCGATCACCGGCGCGCCTAAGATCCGTGCCATGGAGATCCTGCGCGACCTGGAAGGCACGCCCCGCGATGCCTATTGCGGCGCCATAGGCTGGATCGCGCCCGGCGGCCCGATGCGCTTTTCCGTGGCGATCCGCACCATCTCGCTCTTTTCGGGCGGCGAGGCCGTCTACAATGTCGGAGGCGGCGTCGTCTTCGATTCGACGGCGCAGGAGGAGTATCAGGAGTGTCTGCTGAAAGCGCGCTTCGCGACGGGAACACCGCCGACTTTCAGTTGATCGAGACCATGCGCTGGGAACCCGGCCCGGGCTTCCTGCGCTTCGATCGCCATCTTGCGCGCCTCTATGGCTCGGCGGCGGAGCTCGGCTTCCGCTGTGCTCCAGGCAAGGTCGGCGAGGCACTGAGCAGCGCAGTCGGCGGTTCCGGCGTTGCCATGCGCACGCGGCTCGTCCTGTCGCACGATGGTGAGGTGGCGGCCTCGGCGCAGCCTTATGAACCGCTCGCCGCCGACAAGATCTGGACGCTGCGGCTGGCGCGGACGAGGCTGGATTCGAACGACACGCTGCTGCGCCACAAAACCAGCCGGCGGCAGCTCTACACGCGTGCCCGCGCCGAACACCTCATCACCCAGGCCGACGAGGTGCTTATGGCGAACGAGCGCGGCGAGATCTGTGAAGGCACGATCACCAATGTCTTTGCCGATCTCGGCGACGGCGTGCTGGCCACGCCCCGGCTCGACTGCGGCCTGCTGCCTGGTGTATTGCGCGCGCAGCTTCTGGATGAAGGCCGCGCCCGCGAAGCGATCTACAGCTTGGACGACCTGAAATCCGCCAAGTCCCTGTTCGTCGGCAATTCTCTGCGCGGACTGATCCCCGCAAGACTGACCTGAAACATGACGACTGTGCCCACTCACACACCCCCAGAGCATACGCTCCCCACCCACACGCCCTATGACGGCTCGTCGAAACTGTTCAGTATCGGGCTGAAGCCGCTCGATCCGGCGGACTGGATCGAGATCGACGGCCATCTGCTGCCGTATCTCGCCGAAAAGCACCGGCTCTATGCCGAAATTCCCGAACGCGTTTTCGTCGAGGAGGACGGCACGCGCGATGCCCAGCAGGAAGTGCTCGACTTGCTCGCTGCGCATCTGCTGGAGAGGTTCCCCGAAACCCATCGGCTCGGCGGATCAGGCGTCGAGGTGGCGGGCGCGGCGAACCGACTGCCTGCTTCCCTCGCCGATGCGCCGCTGGCCAAGGCCTCACAGCTCGTCCAGGAAGACCTCATCCTGATGCGCCGTGGCGACAGCGGCTGGCGGCTGGTTGCCGGCTCGCTTTGCTTTCCCTCGTCCTGGTCGCTCCTGGAAAAATTCGGCAAGCCGCTGCAGGACATCCACGCGCCGGTGCCGGGTTTCGGCCCGGGCACGCGTCCGGCGGAACTCATCAACCGGATGTTCGATGGCCTCCAGGGGCAGGCGGTCGAGCGCTACAACTGGTCGATCCAGTCCGACAACGCGCTCTACCATCCGCTCTCCGACCTGCAGCGCATCGACCGCGCCACCAACCGGCCGTCGCGCTTTCCCGATGGCGACATCGACGCCCATGCCTTCATCCGCGTCGAGCGGCAGACCCTGCGCAAACTGCCTGTTTCACGCGATATCCTGTTCACCATCCGCATCCATCTCGACCCGCTCGCCGTGCTGGCCCGGCACCCTGATCGGGCGAAGCTCGCGGTGTCTTTCGCCGCCCAGCTCGAAGCGCTCGATCTCGCCCAGCTCGATTACAAGGGCCTGACCGCAGACCGCGATCGGCTGGTCGACCGGCTCGGGGTGCTGGCGCTGTCCTAAATCGCGGCCAAGCCCAGCAGCAGGATCGCGGACATCGCGGTAAAGACGGTGACGTTGACATCCCACCGCCAACCCGCCGGTCCGAACGGCGGTCGGAATGGCAGGTAGCCGTTCTCGTCGTAGAGCACGCCGCCATAGATCGGTCGTGAGAGCATGGCCACGAAGAACGCTCCATACATGGCCACGCCCAATCCCCCGGCGAGATAGAGCCGCTCGGCTTGGAGTGGCCCTCCAATCCAGATAAGCCCCAGCGCAATCAGCGCGACTCCGGTGTAGCTCAGCACCTGCCAAACGACGTGAAACCGGGCGTGCGGAGTCCACAGCGGATTGGTGGCGTGGGTGGCGTTGAGGTCGGCTTTGATCGTCACCACACCGTAGCCCACGGTCGCGACGCTCAGCAGAATTCGGGCAAGCAGATGACTGTCGTAAGCGAGTTCCATCGCACTTTCCTCCTTCAATAGGGAAATCGATGACGGCAATTCAGCAGATCGTAATCCGAAGTACTTCAACTAGGAAACAGCAGTATGCCGGTCGATGCCGCACTTTGCCGGGCCCCGACGCGGGAGCGTCACGCAGGCGCAACGGCTTGAATGACGCCTTGGGCACAGAAGAGCTGCCCGTCGGCCAGCCGCGCATAATTGTGGACGATCCCTTTCTCATGATCCTGCAACTGCACGATGAAGTTGCCGCTCTGCTCCGTCCAGCTCATGAGCACGAGGTTCGGGCGTACGCTGGTCATGTCGATCTTGACCACCTCGTCAATTTTGGTGGCTCCGATCGACGCATGCACATGTAGTTCTTCCGGCGAGAAAAACGTCAGCCGGGGTATGAACGGGCCGAAAACGCAGTCGAAAGTCTTACCGATAAGCGAGGCGGGAAAAACATTGGTTTCTGCCATAACTCCCTCCCTGGGCATGGCCGTTGGGACCAAGCCATTTGACGATCTTCGAGGTTTCAGTCGCGAAAATACCAGATACGCCTACTTGGAGCGCTCCAAGTTATACGATCCGCCCTTTCCACTTTCGAGTCAACAAAATTCTTGGAGCGCTCCAAAAAATGGTCTAACTGAAGGGAAATGGGTGAATCGCAATGCCAACGCTAGCCGACGTGGGCAAGGCTGCCGGTGTCTCCCGGGGCACTGTTTCCAACGTCTTCAACCGGCCGGAACTGGTTAGGCCTGAGTTGCGCCAACGTGTCGAAGCGGCCGCGCGAGCGCTCGGGTTTGGCGGCCCCGATCCAAAGGGACGATTGCTGCGGGATGGCAAGTTCAATGCCATCGGGTTCATGCCACCTGGCGCCTACGCCATCGCCGAGGTGATGAGAAGTCCCTATGGCCGCGAACTGGTGCTGGGCGTTTCGCTCGCCTGCGACGAGGCCGGAACGACGCTCAGCCTTGTAAACGGCACCGATAATACCCGCTTCGCCAGCATCCGCGAGGCCCTCGTTGACGGCTTCATCCTTGGTCACAGCGGGGACATCGGTCTCATAACATCGGCACAACGGCGGCGCCTGCCCTTCGTCATTCTCGAAAGCGACGCAGGTCCCGACATCAATTCGATAAAGATCGACGGCAGGAGGGGCGCGGTCGCTGCCGTCCGGCATCTGACTGGGCTGGGACACCGACATTTTGCCATCCTGTCTATACGGAGAACTCCAGGCCCTCCCATCGTGCACATGCCCGGACAGGCAAAGCGCCCGCTTCTTGCCGGCTTCTCACTCGATGACGAAAGGCTTGACGGTTTCAAACAGGGCTTGGCGGAGGCGAACCTGTCGATCGACGATGTCCCGATTATCGAGACGACGCCCGGCGATCCATCTGCTGGAGCGGTGGTGTTCGACAGTGTGCCTGAAGCAACCGCGATCCTGACCATGTCGGATTGGCAGGCGATCACAATACTCGACGAGGCGGTTTGTCGCGGCATAGAGGTGCCGGGCCACGTGTCGGTCATTGGCTTCGATGGCACTGCTGAATCCGCGCGCACCACACCTCCGCTGACGACTGTCGCGCAAGACGTGATCGGAAAAGGCAGGCTCGCCGCCCGCATGGTTCTTGACAACCAACCGCCCCGCCAAGTCGTTCTGCCCGTGGAGTTGGTGGTTCGGGCGTCCACAGCTGCGCCGAGGGCAAAAATCCGTTGAACGGACGGGGCACGTCGCTTGCGCTTGGCAAATGAGCTAACTTTGGTTCGGGTAGAGCCATTCATCCACGGTTTCAGCCTTAACCACGTAGCCAACGCAGCTAGCCGCTGGTTGGCGCTTTTCGCTGGTTTGTGACAATGATCTGTGATGTAGCGCATGGCCGCCGGGCAAAAAATCCCCGGCTTGCGCATGTTTTCCCAGTTTCCTGGGTTTTGAAGGAGTGCTCGATAAAATGGCGAATGAAAACTGGCCCGTTTACGGTGAGATCAACGGCCCTGTCGTGATGATCGGCTTCGGCTCGATCGGCCGGGGAACGCTGCCGCTGATTGAACGCCATTTCAAGTTCGACAAATCGCGCATGACGGTCATCGACCCGCGCGACACCGACCGCAAGCTGCTCGACGAGCGCGGCATCGCCTTCGTCCAGGAAGCGGTGACCGAGAAGAACTACAAGAAGCTCTTGACCCCGCTTCTGACCAATGGCGGCGGCCAGGGCTTTTGCATCAACCTGTCGGTCGATACCGGCTCGGTGGATCTGATGCGGCTCTGCCGCAAGCTCGGTGTGCTCTACATCGACACCGTCGTCGAGCCGTGGCTCGGCTTCTATTTCGACGCCAAGGCGGACAACGCCAGCCGCACCAATTACGCGCTGCGCGAGTCGCTGCTCAAGGAAAAGCACGACAAGCCCGGCGGTGCCACGGCGGTCTCCACCTGCGGCGCCAATCCAGGCATGGTCTCGTGGTTCGTCAAGCAGGCGTTGGTCAATCTCGCCACCGATCTTGGCCTGGAATTCTCGGAGCCCGCGCAGGACGACCGCGAGGGCTGGGCCAAGCTGATGAAGAAGGCCGGCGTCAAGGGCATCCACATCGCCGAACGCGACACCCAGCGCACCAAGAAGCCGAAGCCGATGAATGTGTTCTGGAACACCTGGTCGGTCGAAGGCTTCATCTCCGAGGGCCTGCAGCCCGCGGAACTTGGCTGGGGCACACACGAGACATGGATGCCGAAGAACGCCAAGAAGCACAAGCACGGCTCGAAGGCAGCCATCTATCTGGAGCAGCCGGGCGCCAACACGCGCGTGCGCTCGTGGTGTCCGACGCCCGGCGCGCAATACGGCCTGCTGGTGACGCATAATGAGGCGATCTCGATCGCCGATTTCTTCACCGTGCGTTCCAAGAAAGGCAAGGTGCATTACCGCCCGACCTGCCACTATGCCTACCATCCCTGCAACGACGCGATGCTGTCGCTCGACGAGATGTTCGGCGCCGCCGGCAAGCCTCAGCCGGTGCATCATGTGCTCGACGAGAACGAGTTGATCGACGGCGTCGACGAACTCGGTGTGCTGCTCTACGGCCACGACAAGAATGCCTACTGGTACGGCTCGCAGCTGTCACTCGCCGAGGCGCGCAAGCTGGCGCCCTATCAGAACGCCACCGGCATGCAGGTCACCTCGGCGGTGCTCTCGGGCATGGTCTGGGCGCTGGAGAACCCCGAGGCCGGCATCGTCGAAGCCGACGAGATGGACTACAGGCGGTGCCTGGAAGTGCAGTCCCAGTACCTCGGACCGGTCAAGGGCTACTACACCGACTGGACGCCGCTCGATAACCGTCCCGGCCTGTTCCCGGATGACCTCGACCGGAACGACCCGTGGCAGTTCCGCAACATCCTTGTGCGATAGCAGCACCGCCTACCTGCCTCACCGCCTTGCAATCGCCCGGAAATCGGGCGATTGAAGGGATGCGGACCACAACGACACGCATTCATCTGGACGCATGTCGCTCTGGAAACTTGGATGCACGCCTCGTGCTTGTCGAAAATCGATTCCGATTTTCGGGCCGATGCGAGAGGAGAGGATTTTCACATGATCATTGCGCGCAAAATTCTTTCGATGAGCGTGGCGGGTGCCATTGCGACGATGCTCGCCGCCTGTGCGACCAGCGGCCCTGATGAACCGCCGATGGCAGCGGCGCCGAAAGGTGTCGAGGGCTCATGGATCGACGCCAAGGGCACCGGCCTGTCGACCTTCGCCGGCGGTACCTTCACGACGGTCGCCACCGACACCGGCCAGAAGCTTGCCGACGGCAGCTACACGATGACCGGCGCCACATCGGTGCAGATCAACGGCACCTCGCTGATCCGCCAGACCGCGGTCAGCTTCAACTGCCTGATGGTGTCGACAAGCCAGCTCAACTGCACCAGCTCCAGCGGTCAGAATTTCGTGCTGACAAGGCGCGTCTGAACCCACGACCATTCGTTTTTCAAGGACGGCGACCGGTTGGCCGCCGTCCTTTTTTATGCCGGCAAAGGGTCCCGGATTCCGCTTGCGTCATCGGGAACGCGATGGGAACATGGCCGAAGCGCCGGCTGTTATGTTCCAGTCAAGCAAGAGCGCTAATGGCCTCTGATCAGCTTTCCGGGAGACGAAGATGAAGAAGCTTGCCGCCATTGCAGCCCTGTCAGCCTCAGCCCTCGGCCTGTCGGCCGGCGCATCCTTTGCCGACTACACGCTGAACATCCTGCATATCAACGACTGGCACAGCCGCATCGAAGGCAACAACAAATATGAATCCACCTGCTCGGCGGACGAGGAAACCAAGGGCGAGTGCATCGGTGGCGCGGGCCGGCTGATCACCGCGATCGCCCAGGAGCGCAAGAAGCTGCAAGGCCAGAACGTGCTGCTGCTCAGCGCAGGCGACAATTTCCAGGGTTCACTGTTCTACTCCACTTACAAGGGCAAGGTCGAAGGCGAATTCCTCAACGACATGAAGTTCGATGCCATGGCGCTCGGCAACCATGAATTCGACGACGGCGAAGTGGCCCTGGCGCCGTTCCTCGACATGATCAAGTTCCCGGTGCTCGGCGCCAATGTGAAGGCCAATGCGCAATCCAAGCTCGGCGACCGCGTCAAGCCATCTGTTGTCGTCGAGGTCGGCGGCCAGAAGATCGGCATCATCGGCGCGATCACCAACGACACGCCGGACCTCGCTTCCCCCGGACCCAACGTCGCAATAGAGGACGACGTCAAGTCGATCACCGCCGAAGTCGAGAAGCTCAAGGGCGAAGGCGTCAACAAGATCATCGCCGTGACCCATATCGGCTACAGGCGCGAGCGTGACGTCATTGCCAAGATCCCGGGCATCGATGTCGTCGTCGGCGGCCACAGCCATTCGCTGCTGTCGAACACCGACCCCAAGGCGGAAGGCCCCTACCCGACGATGGTCGACAATCCGGACGGCTACAAGGTGCCGGTGGTGCAGGCGGCGTCCTATTCGAAATACCTCGGCGAGTTCAAGGTGGTTTTCGACGACAATGGCGTCGTCAAATCGGCCGGCGGCGACCCGATCTATCTCGACAAGTCGATCACCCCCGACCCGGCCGTGCTCGCCCGTATCAAGGAGCTTGGCGCGCCGATCGAGGCGTTGAAGAACAAGGAAGTGGCGGAAACCACCGACGTCATCGACGGCAGTCGCGAGAGCTGCCGCACCCGCGAATGCGCGATGGGCAATCTCGTCTCCGACGCCATCCTCGACCGCGTCAAGGGACAGGGCGTCGAGATCGTCATCTCCAATGGCGGCGGCCTGCGCGCCTCGATCGACAAGGGCACCGTGACCATGGGCGAGGTGCTGACCGTGCTGCCGTTCCAGAACACGCTGGCGACCTTCCAGATTTCGGGCAAGGATCTGGTGGCCGGCCTCGAGGGCGGCCTCAGCCAGGTCGAGGACGGCGCCGGGCGCTTCCCCCAGGTCGCCGGCCTGAAATATTCCTTCGACAAATCCGTCGCGCCCAATGCCGGCCGTGTCAAATCGGTGGAAGTCATGGAGGGCGGCGCCTGGACGCCGATCAAGCCGGACAAGGACTATCTGGTCGCAACCAACAACTATGTCCGCCAGGGCGGCGACGGCTACAAGATCTTCGCCGACAAGGCCAAGAATGCCTACGATTACGGCCCCGGCCTCGAACAGGTGGTCGCCGACTATCTCGGCGCCCATCGTCCCTACACGCCGAAGCTCGACGGCCGCATCACCGAAATAGCCGCGACCGTCGCCGCGGCGCCTGCGGCCCCGGCAACCGATCCGGCCAAGCCAGCCGAAGCAGCGCCGGCCACGCCGGCGCCCGCACCGGCTGAAGCCGCCAAGCCTGCCGATGCGGCGCCGGCAATGCCCGAATTGCCGGCCAACTCGGGCGACATCGCCAACACGCCCCCGGCCATATCGACAGAGGGAGCGCCACCCCCGCCGGCGCCACCGGCAGAGGCGGCAAAACCGGCTGAAGCAGCCCCCGCCCCGGCGGCACCGGCTCCCGCCGCCGAGCCGGCAAAGCCAGCGGAGGCCGCACCGGCCGAAGCCAGCCATGTCATCGTTGCCGGCGACACTTATTGGGATCTGGCCAAGAAGGTCTATGGCGACGGTGCCAAATGGAAGGTCATTTCGGGCGCCAACAAGGGCTATGAGCCGCGCCGGCTTCCTGTTGGCGCAACGCTGACCATCCCGCCGCAATAGCCCCGCTATATGCCTGAATGACACCGCCCGTCCGAAAACCGGACGGGCGTCCTGTTTTCGGACTAATGCATGTCGCCCAAAAGTGACCTCGGTTTTGGGAGAACGACGTGCATAAAACAAAGACTTAAAGCGGGTCGTCTGAATCCATTCAGACAATCCGCTTTAAGGTGCGGCCAGACGCTGCATTGAATGCGCGCGCAAGATGGTTAGGTTCGCGTCTTCCGGAGAACCCTTATGACGCTTCCCACCCCTGCCGAACCCAAGGCCGCAAAGGCGCCCGGCCCGTTGCCCGCTGGGCATCCGCCGGTCAAGGCGGGCAAGATCGGCGTCATGCTGGTCAATCTGGGTACGCCCGACGGCACCGATTTCAAGCCGATGTGGCGCTATCTCCGTGAATTCCTGTCCGACCCGCGCGTCATCGAGCTCAACAGGGCGATCTGGTATCCGATCCTCTATGGCCTTGTGCTCACCAGGCGGCCCAAGAAGTCGGGCGCCAACTACGCCCGTATCTGGAACCGGGAGAAGGACGAGTCGCCGCTGCGCACCTATACCCGCGCCCAGGCCGAAAAGCTGGCCGAAGCGCTGAGCGACCTGCCTGATGTCGTCGTCGACTGGGCGATGCGCTACGGCAACCCTTCAACTGCAAGCATTGCCCAGCGTCTGGTCGACCAGGGCTGCGACCGCATCCTTACCTTTCCGCTCTATCCGCAATATTCGGCGACGACCACGGCAACCGCCAACGACCAGCTGTTTCGCGCGCTGATGAAGATGCGCCGCGCACCGGCCGTCCGCAGCGTGCCGCCCTACTATGACGAGCCGGTCTACATCGAGGCGCTAGCGCGCTCGATCGAACGGCATCTGGCGACGCTGGACTTCGAGCCGGAGGTGGTCATCACCTCCTATCACGGCATTCCAAAACCGTATTTCGAGAAGGGCGACCCCTATCATTGCCATTGCCAGAAGACGACGCGGCTGTTGCGCGAACGGCTCGGCTGGGATGACAAGAAACTGATCATCACCTTCCAGTCACGCTTCGGCGCGCAGGAATGGCTGCAGCCCTACACCGACAAGACGGTGGAAAAACTCGCGCAGGACGGCGTCAAGTCGATCGCTATCGTCAATCCCGGCTTTTCCGTCGACTGCATCGAGACGCTGGACGAGATCGGCCGCGAGGCGGCTGAAACCTTCCACCATGCCGGCGGCAAAAATTTCGCCCATATACCTTGCCTCAACGATAGCGCGGAAGGGATGGCGGTGATCGAGGTGATGGTGCGGCGCGAACTGTCCGGCTGGGTCTAACCCGGAACAACACAAGCTCCGGGGCGTTAAGGCGCGCCTCCGGAGAATGCGATGCCCCGCAAACTCGACCTCAGAACTGGCCAGCCCGTCTGGTCGGCCTATCGCGCGCCTGCGGTGCCGACGGACGGCCTGATCCGGGACGTCAACACGGATGTGCTGGTCGTCGGTATGGGCATCAGCGGCGCCATGATGGCCGAGGCGCTGACGGCCGATGGCCATCGGGTCATCTGCATCGACCGGCGCGGCCCGCTGAAGGGCTCGACGGCCGCAACCACCGCACTGGTGGCATTCGAAATAGACCAGCCTCTCTCCACGCTCTCGAAGATGGTCGGCAGAGCTTCGGCCCAGCAGGCCTGGCGACGCTCGCGGCTCGCCGTTTCCAATCTCGCCGGACGCATTGCCGAACTCGGCATCAACTGTGGCCTAAGCCGCATGCCGTCACTCTATCTGGCCGGCACGATGCTTGGTCCGCCGGAACTGCGCGACGAGGCCGAGGCACGTCGGCTAGCCGGCATCGGCGCCATCTGCTTAACCCGACAACAGCTAGCCGAGAAATTCGGCATCGACCGCGAAGGCGCCATTCTCGGCCACGGCAATATCGCCCTCGACCCACGGAAGCTGACGGCTGGGCTGCTGCTGAAATCCCTGGAGCGCAAGGCACGCTTCTATGCCCCCGTGGAAGCCACAATGATCGAGGACAGCGCCGAAGCTGTTGTCGTCGCGACCAGGGATGGCCCGACCATAACCGCACGACATGTTGTTCTGGCCACCGGCTACGAACTTGTCGACATCGTGCCGGCCACCGCCCACCGGATCATCTCGACATGGGCGATTGCGACACGCCCGCAACCGCGAAATGCGCACGACGGTCGACGGCCGGGTCATTTGCGGCGGCGAGGACGAGGATTTTATCGACGAAGCGCGGCGCGACGCGCTGATCGCCGACAAGAGCACACGCATCGCCGAGAAGCTCGGCCTGATAGTTCCGCATCTCGACACCAGACCCGATTTTGCCTGGACCGGCTCGTTCGGCACCACGACCACCGGCCTGCCCTATATCGGCGCCATTCCCCGCCACCCGCGCATCCATGCGGTGATGGGCTACGGCGGCAACGGCATCACCTTCTCGCAGGTCGCTTCCGAGATTGTCCCGGCTTCGATCAACGGGCTGGATGACATGGATGCAAGATTGTTTGCCTTCAACCGCTGAGTGCAACCCTATAAACAATCCATCATCACCTGATTGTAACGCATCTGAAATACACTTAAGTCTTTGGTGAAGTCGGCGGCGCGAGAATGGCTTGTGCGGCCTTCGTCTGAGGGAGAGCCAAATGGATTTCAGTGGTTTCGATATTGCGATTGGTGCACTTGCACTTCTGGTATTGGTGCTGCTGATCAAAGGCATCAGGACAATCCCGCAAGGTTACAATTATACGGTGGAGCGCTTTGGCCGTTACACCAAGACACTGAGCCCAGGCCTCAATTTCATTTTCCCGTTCATCGACCGTATCGGCGCCAAGATGAACATGATGGAGCAGGTGCTTGACGTTCCGAGCCAGGAAATCATCACCCGCGACAACGCCATTGTCGGTGTCGACGGCATCGCCTTTTTCCAGATCCTCAACGCGGCGCAGGCCGCCTACCAGGTTTCCGGCCTGCAGAACGCCATCCTCAATCTGACGATGACCAACATCCGTACCGTCATGGGTTCGATGGATCTCGATGAACTCCTGTCGAACCGCGACGCCATCAACGAGCGCCTGCTGCGTGTCGTCGATGAGGCAGCCCACCCGTGGGGCATCAAGATCACCCGCGTCGAAATCAAGGACATCAACCCGCCGGCCAACCTTATCGAATCGATGGGCCGGCAGATGACCGCGGAACGCAACAAGCGTGCCCAGATCCTTGCCGCCGAAGGCCTCAAGCAG
>NZ_RZTT01000810.1 GCF_003996995.1 Mesorhizobium sp. M7A.T.Ca.US.000.02.2.1
TCGCGCAGTCGGCCGTTGAAGCTCTCGATGAAGCCATTATCCGGCATGATGTTCTTGGTGCCATCGTTTGTTCGGTTGTCAGGTTCGTTAAGCTTGGCGCATCCGGGCCACGGGGCACCGGGAGCACGCAAGTGCGGGCAGGCCGTCGTATGCAGATGAACTGCGAGTTCGAGCACGTTATCTGGCCGCCCCTACGACTCGCCCGGATGCGCTGCGAGCGCGGATCCGTATTTGTCGTGTTGCCCGCTGGCTCCCTGTTCGTGACCAACGATGGAGGGAACCGTGCGTATTATCGGCATGGACATAAACCGCGTAGCCGCCGAGGTCGTGTCGTTGCTTGATGGCGAGATCGTCAAGCTCGGCCGCGTTCAAATGCTGCGCAATAAGCTCGAGGAGTTCGCCAGGAGGGAACTCACCCGCGATGATCATGTGGTGATCGAGGCGACCGGCAATGCCGCGGCCGTCGCTGAAGTGCTGTCGCCCTACGTCGATCGGATCGTGATCGCCAATCCTAAGCAGGTGCACATGATCGCGCACGCGAAGGTGAAGACTGACACGATCGACGCCACTGTCCTTGCGAAGCTCTACGCCTCGGGCTTTCTGCCGGAGGTCTGGGTTCCGGATCCGGGGACCCTTGCCCTCCGAAGACAGGTCACCAGGCGGACACAGCTGGTTCGCCAGCGTTCGCGGCTAAAGAACCTGATCCAGTCAATCCTCCACGCCCACCTGATCCCGCCGTGTCCGCATGGGACCTCGTCGGGATCAGCGGGCGCAAATGGCTGACGAGGCAAATATTGCCTGCGGCTGAGCGCGCCGCCATCGAGCGCCACCTCGGCTTGATTAACCAGATCAACGAGGCGTTGACGGTGGTCGAGGCGGATATCGCCGTACATGCCCTCCAGGATCAGACAATCCGCCGCCTGATGACGTTGCCCGGCCTCGACGTCACCGTGGCTGCGAGCGTTGCC
>NZ_RZTT01000811.1 GCF_003996995.1 Mesorhizobium sp. M7A.T.Ca.US.000.02.2.1
CAGTTTCTCTTCCCGCGTTGCTGCCGCTGCCGCCGCGATCCGCCAGATCTTTCCTGAAACGCCGCTCCAGGAAAACGATTATCTGTCGAAAAAGACCGGTGCGCGGGTGCTGTTGAAGCGCGAGGACCTGTCGCCGGTCCGCTCCTACAAGATTCGCGGCGCCTTCAATTTCTTCCGCAAGACACTGGCGGCCGGCAACGAGGCTGAACTGTTCGTCTGCGCGTCCGCCGGCAACCACGCGCAGGGTTTTGCTTTCGTCTGCCGCCATTTCGGCAGGCGAGGCGTCGTGTTCATGCCGGTGACGACGCCGCAGCAGAAGATCGACAAGACCAAGCTGTTCGGCGGCGATTTCATCGAGATCAGGCTGGTCGGCGATTTCTTCGACGACTGCTATCGCGCGGCCCTGGAATTCACCGACAGTTCCGGCGCCCATATGGTGCCGCCCTTCGATCACAAGGACATTATCGAGGGCCAGGCAACCGTCGCCTACGAGATCGCGGATCAGATGCCGGGCGCCCGCATGCCCGATATCGTCATGCTGCCGGTCGGCGGTGGCGGACTTGCCGCGGGCGTCACCCATTATTTCGCCGATCAGGGCAGGGAAGCACGCTTCGTCTTCTGCGAACCGGCAGGCGCGCCGAGCCTGCGCGAAAGTCTTGCGGCGGGAAAAAGGCTCAAACTCGCCAAGGTCGACAATTTCGTCGATGGCGCCGCGGTGGCCGAGATCGGCCGCGAGCCGTTGCGTCGTCTCAAGGATTTTCCGGCCGACACAGTGCGGCTGATCCCGGAAAACCGGCTCTGCGCCACCATGATCGAAATGCTCAACGTCGAAGGCGTCGTGCTGGAGCCGGCTGGCGCGCTGGCGATCGATGCGCTCAAGGATTTCTCCAAGAAGGAGATCAGGGGCAAGACCATCGTTGCCGTGGTTTCGGGCGGCAATTTCGATTTCGAGCGGCTGCCGGA
>NZ_RZTT01000812.1 GCF_003996995.1 Mesorhizobium sp. M7A.T.Ca.US.000.02.2.1
GGTCCTGACTCAGGCCGCCTTCGCTTCAGCCTCATGAAGGGCAAACGACCGCCCATCGGTGTCGAAGATATGCAGGTCCTCGCCATTGGCGCTCAGCCGCAATGTCGAACCGCGCTTGACCTCGACATTGCCGGGCAGCTTGGTCACCAGCGGCAGGTCGGCGCGACCGATGTCGACATAGACCAGCTGAACCTCGCCGAGCTGCTCGACATAGTCGACCGCCCCCTCGAACAGATAGTCCGCGCCGCTGGCGATGATCAGGTCCTCCGGCCGCACGCCAAAACTCACCGCAGCGCCCTTCGCCGAAGCCGGCGTCGCGATCGGCACGGTCGCCTTGCGCCCGCCGACATGGCTGACGACAGTCGGGTTTCCGGTCTTGTCGATGGTCGCGGGCAGGATGTTCATGGCCGGTGAGCCGATGAATTGCGCAACGAATAGATTGCCGGGCTTCTTATAGAGGTCCATCGGCGTGCCGACCTGCTCGATATGGCCGTCCTTGAGCACCACGATGCGGTCGGCGAGCGTCATCGCCTCGACCTGGTCGTGGGTGACGTAGATCATGGTCGTGTTGGGCATCGATTCCTTGAGCTTGGCGATTTCGATGCGGGTGGCGACTCGCAGCGCCGCATCAAGGTTCGAAAGCGGCTCGTCGAACAGGAACACCTTCGGATTGCGCACGATGGCGCGGCCGATGGCGACGCGCTGGCGCTGGCCGCCCGACATCGCCTTGGGCAGGCGGTCGAGATATTTGGTCAGCTGCAGGATCTCGGCGGCCTGACGCACGCGGCGGTCGATCTCGGCCTTGTTCTCTTTGCCGATCTTCATCGAGAACGCCATGTTGTCGTAGACGGTCATGTGCGGGTAGAGCGCATAGGACTGGAACACCATGGCGATGCCCCGTTTCGACGGCGGCACGTCGTTCACCACTTCGCCGGCTATTCTGAGCTCGCCGGAGGTG
>NZ_RZTT01000813.1 GCF_003996995.1 Mesorhizobium sp. M7A.T.Ca.US.000.02.2.1
CAAGGCTGCCGCGCGTTTTTCGCCCAGGGCTTCCGACGTATTGGAAACAGCCATCTCCGCGAGTGCAAGCAATGATGCACCCGGTTCGCAAGTTCGAAGATTGAGCGCACGCCAGGCCAGGTAATTTGTGAACTCCGCGATCAGTCTTTCCCTGGGTAGCGGCGCCTGATCCATCGTGGTGCCGTCAATCCACCGTTCAACCAGAAAGCCATGGCAAAGCGCGACAACTTGCGATCCGAACTCGGCTTCATGCAACATCGTCGCGGTTCGTTTCTTGCGCCGACCGGTTTCGCCGAGGCCCGCGAATTTGACGAACCAGCGGTCACGCCCGGCGGACGCCAGGAATTTACGCCGCTCGGTACCGCGAGGGCTCGGCGGCCAGCGCCCTTCGTCGGCGTAGTGGGCGGCCCGCCACTCGCCGCCAGATAGCTCGGTCAGGCCTAATTCCGGCCTGCCGACCGCCTCGGCCACCCAATCGCGCAACGTGGGAATTTTCGAGCTTTCGGAGAAGGTGCATTCAAACGCCGTCGCCACATGCTTCGGACAGCGCGACCATGTCTCCCGAGCCTCCCGCGACGCTTCGATGCCCGGGCCGCCTGAATGGCTGGGAAACAGGTGAATGCGGTCCGTATCGATACCCAGTTCACGCAGCCACATGATAACGGCATGCATCGAACTGCCGGACAGGCCAGGACCCTCGTCGACAACGGCGAAACGCGCCGACGGATTGTTCATCCAAGTGGCGATCGACTGCGGATCGGCGTTGATATACCTGCGGAAGGGATGGCCGATCGGGCGAACGCTGAATGGTGCCGGCGCACCAATCGAGGCCGCCACCATAGCTGCCAGCCCGAGGCCGATGCTGCGGACGCCGATCACGCATGTGTTCGCATCGAGCCCCGACTTCTGCGCCGCGTCCAAATAGCTTTCGGGATAAAGCGCATAATGCGCATAACCC
>NZ_RZTT01000814.1 GCF_003996995.1 Mesorhizobium sp. M7A.T.Ca.US.000.02.2.1
GACGAACCCGCGCCTGAGCAGGACCGGCATGTTGGCACGGCCCAAGCGGCCGATGCGGATATTGACGACCTTATGCTTGATGAACTCCAGGATACGACTTGGCACACGGCTGGCGATGTCGATTTCGACGATGATGCGTTCGACGCGGCTTTGCCCAAGGATCTTGATCCGCGTGACGAAGCCGCTGACCGGGACAATTCGGCGGATTCTCTCGATTGGCTTGCGGAGCGTTCCCAACCGGCAGAGCCGACGCGTTCGTGGAGCCGCGTGACGCCCGTTCCGCATCAGCCGTCATTCAGTGCCCAGCCTGCGTTTGCTCAGCCGGCCGCTTCGGTGGCATCCGTGGCCGCCGCGCCGGCAGTCGCCGCCATGACGTCCTACCGTTCGTCCGAGCCGGTCGAGGCCGTGGCTCCCGCTGCCCCGGTGTCGGCGCCCCAATCGCGCCAGCCTGCGCATTACGAAGACATGCCCGACGTCGAAACGGTCGATGTACCCGAGCGTGTCGTCGCGCTGGCCGACGATCTCGATATTCCCGAACTGCACTTCGAGGAAGACCAGCCGGCGTCGTCCGGCTACGACGATCTCGATGCGGAGTTCTCCAGCCTTCTCTCCGAGATGAACGCGGTGGAGGTCGCTCCTGTTCCCACGGGCAATGTGGCCAGCGCGTCTTACGATGATGACTCCTATGCCGCGGGCTTCAAGCCGGGCTATGACAGCCTCAAGCCGGCATATGACGGGGTCAAGCCGGGCTATGACGGGGTCAAGCCGGGCTATGACGGGGTCAAGCCGGGCTATGAGCCGGAAGCGCGGACCTATGCCGCGCGGCCGATGGACATGTCCGCCCGCGCGGCGGCGCCCACGGGTTATGCCGACGCCTCCGGCTTCGACCTCGACGGCCTGCCAGGGAGCCAGCCGGTTTCGCAAGCTGATGATT
>NZ_RZTT01000815.1 GCF_003996995.1 Mesorhizobium sp. M7A.T.Ca.US.000.02.2.1
CACCGGCTGATCCTCGCGGACTGTTTCCGGTGCGGCATCTTCGCTGCGCTTGGCGTGGCGTTCGCGCGGTTTGCGCTCGCCGCTCTTTTCCCTGCTGCGGTCGTCGTCCTTGCGTCCGGCACGGCGCGGCGCGCCCTTGCCACGGCGCGGAGCATCGTCCTCGCCTTCGCTGGCAACCACCGTCGACAAGTCGCCGTCATGCCACTCGATCTTGTTGCCGATCAGACGTTCGATGGCATCGATGTATTTGGTGTCAGATTTGGTCGCGATGGTGAAGGATTTTCCGGAGCGTCCGGCGCGTCCGGTGCGGCCGATACGGTGGACATAGTCCTCGGCGTGGATCGGCACGTCATAGTTGAAGACATGGCTGACATCGGGGATGTCGAGGCCGCGCGCGGCAACGTCGGAAGCGACGAGGTAGCGCAGCTTGCCGTCGCGGAAATTGGCCAGCATCTGCATGCGCGCGCGCTGGTCCATGTCGCCATGCAGCGCACCGGCGTCGAAATCATGCTTCAGCAGCGAGCGGAACAGCTCCGACACTTCGACCTTGCGGTTGCAGAAGATGATGGCGTTCTTCAGTTCTGCGTCTTCGGCCTTGATCAAATTGCGCAGCGTCTCGCGCTTGTCCCACGGCTTGGAGCCTGATTTGACCAGCCGCTGGATGATGTTGGTGGCGGCGGATGCTGCCTTCGAAACCTCGACGCGGACCGGCGCGTGCAGGAACTTTTCGGTGAGCTTGGTGATTTCGGGCGGCATCGTCGCCGAAAAGAACAGCGTCTGCCTGGTGAACGGGATCATTTCGCAGATGCGCTCGATGTCGGGAATGAAGCCCATGTCGAGCATGCGGTCCGCTTCGTCGATGACGAGGATCTCGACGCCGTTGAGCAACAGCTTGCCGCGCTCGCGGTGATCGAGCAGCCGGCCGGGTGTCG
>NZ_RZTT01000816.1 GCF_003996995.1 Mesorhizobium sp. M7A.T.Ca.US.000.02.2.1
TTACTGGACCGTGCGGCAAACGGGAGCAGGCTGCTACAGGCCGCGCCGCAGGCAAGGGCTTCGCCCTCTTCCACTCCGTTGCAGCCCTTCGGGTGCATGCGCCGCTACAGGCCTTCCGCTGCTGGAAGCTCCCGCCGCACAGGCGGTCCAGAAAGGAGCCATCCATGCCCAATAACCACGAAGCTATCCACACTAACGCAACTGTCTATCCGGACTCCGCCCTGCTAGGTTGCACCGGTGATTCAAACCCACGGAAGGAGAATGCCATGAGCGAAATCAGCGTTACTTTGTCCCTGTTCGTCGAACACGGACGCGAGCAAACCGCAGCCGACTTCTACGCCACCGCCTTCGGTGCGCAGAAGGTTCACGATCACACCAACGACGGCGAGCTGATCGCCGTGGATCTGCTGCTTGGCTCGATGCCAATTTCCGTCGCCGGGGCAAATCCGAGACGTCAGGCTGACCCGTCCCTGGGCGGGCCGTTCCATCCGCAAAGCGCCGGCGCTGTGAGCGCGGTATTGCGCCTTACCGTGGACGACATTGACGCCGTTGTCGCCCAAGCGCGGGCCGCTGGCGCGGCCGTGCGTGATGCAGTCCAAGAGGACGACACAGGCAGCCGTTCCGCCAGCCTGTTCGATCCCTTCGGGCACATCTGGAGCCTGACCGAGCGCAAGGCCACCGCCTCGCGCCTCGCGGCCTAACCGCTCGGCCCTCAGCACAAGAAAGCCCCGGCTCCGGGGCTTTCGTCATTTCGCGGCCGTGCCGCTCAACGCCAATCAGTCCTCGATCCGGTAAATCTCGGCGTTGTCCTGCAGTTCGCGCAGCCCCTTGTAGGTGGCGTGCCTCAGCTTCCCGTCGTCGGTCCATGCACGATATTCGGCCTCCGCGATCAAGGTGGGTTGCACCCACACGACC
>NZ_RZTT01000817.1 GCF_003996995.1 Mesorhizobium sp. M7A.T.Ca.US.000.02.2.1
CGACAGGGAGGGCCGCATGATCGAGGGCATCACCAACGACCGGGTGTCGTCGGCGTCGCTTCCGTCACGCGAGAAATCGCTGGTCATCGCACTGGCCATGGGCGAACGAAAGCTGCCAGGCATCCTGGCGGCCGCGAACCGGCGGCTGATCAACGGCCTCATCACCGATGAACGGACCGCCGCCGCCCTGCTGGCCAACATCTGACCGGAACCACACCTGATTTGCGATAAAACCAACCGCGCTAGCTGTGCCGCCCGAAAGGGTCATTGCCATCGAGAAAACCGAGATCGCGCTGCAGATGCGGCGACAGGTCCCTGATGTCGAGATGTGCTCGTTTTTTGGCCGCGAACCAGCCGAATCCATCCGTCAGCCACGAAAACCAGCGGTGATCGGGTGCGGGAGTGCATTTTTGCTGCGCCATGGTCATGATCGTCAACCTTCGCTATCCTGAACCCGAATGACGGGTTGACTGGGAATGTCGGTCTTGACGGCAGTCTTTGCCAATCGAACGTCGATAAGGACCCATAAGGAGGCTTTATGCCGGACCTCAGCTCTCGGCAGGTTGCACAGCTTCCGCCGCTGCAGGCGATCCGGGTGTTCGAAGCGGTGGCGCGGCATCTTTCCTTCACCAAGGCCGCCAGTGAACTTGCCATGACGCAAGCGGCGGTCAGCTATCAGATCAAGGTGCTGGAGGAACGGGTCGGCGCGCCGCTGTTCCTGCGACGACCGCGCCAGATCGCACTCACCGAGGCTGGACAGCGCCTCGCGCCGGCGGTCAGCGAGGCCTTTGCCATTCTCGGTCAGGCCTATGCCGCGGCGCGTGGCGGGGCCGACGGCTTGCTGTGCGTCACGACGGTGCTGACATTCGCCTCGAACTGGCTCGCGCACCGGCTGGGG
>NZ_RZTT01000818.1 GCF_003996995.1 Mesorhizobium sp. M7A.T.Ca.US.000.02.2.1
ATTGTCCACCATCTGCAGTTCGTTCGGCCGCAGGCCCGCCTCACGCAGACACGCAGTGAACAGGCTTATGGCGTGGATCGGCTGGCGCAGGTCATGGCTCGCTTGTGCCAGAAACCGCGATTTGGACAGGCTCGCTTCCTGTGCCGCCTCGTAGGCGCGATGCAGCCGCGCCAGCAGCAGGTAGATATACATAGGGACCAGCAACGCGGTACAGAACAGCGTCAACACCATGTATGGATTGGCACGCCAGTAGTCGCTGTAATAGGTCACGACGCCGATGGACAGCAGGGCCATCACCGTCGATCCGCGCAGGTAAAGCCCGCCATACCGGAGACCGTTTCCGACCGTCACCCACACCACGATCGCGAACACAGGCACGAGCGGGGCCCCGCCGACGATCATTCCGAGCGTCATCGATCCGTAGTCGTGGGTGATTGTCAGCGCTCGGCGCCAATGGTTGACGCCTGGGCGTCGGATCACCCAGCCCAAAATCGTGAAAGAGAACGGGATATAGAAGGCGTAGACAGCGAAAAGCCATTTCGCCTCAGCCGGTGTCGCCGACGACGCTGCCATGGGCAGGATATACATTCCGAGCGCCAGGACGATCACGACCCGGACTATGGCTTGTGAGCGCTCTGTATCGAAATCTCCCGGATTTCGCAGGCCAAATAGTTGCCCGAGACCATTGGCCAATCGGTACTCCATTTCACTCAATAATTTCATGCGGCGTTTCCCCCTCGCATGGTCAATTTTTTGTTAACCGAGAGGTCTCACGCAGCAGGGGTGACCTGCCATTAGCACAAATGTGCTACGGAAAAGAAGTGCGCAGCCGTCCATAAGTCGTCCACGGCCGGCGCGGTGCGCCGCCCCCAGCCCCGGAGACCTCAATATCGG
>NZ_RZTT01000819.1 GCF_003996995.1 Mesorhizobium sp. M7A.T.Ca.US.000.02.2.1
CGCCCGCCAGTTCCGCGACGAGCTGGCCGCCATCGATCCCGGACAGCCAGCCGCCAAACAGTGCCTTTACTACGCAGCCGCCTGCCGTCGCGTCCTGCTGGCGAGGCCGTACCGGGCGATTGTCGATCGCCTCGGCGACGTCACCTTCGCACACGCCGCCGCCACCGTTGGGACCGACACCTATTACCGCCGCCTGGCCGGTGAATTCCACGACTTCGGCCGACGCCTCCACCATGGCGACCGACGCAGCATCAGGGCCGCTGTGGAGCGGTACTTCACGCGGCGGGCGGCCGAAATCACGCAGGCAGAGGCTCGGCTTTCGGCTCTACCTGCTTCGACAGGTCCAGCACCTGGTCCGAAGGATCGATGACGCCCAAGCGGTGGGTAACCGCGACCACTGTCGCGGTCCCGGCCAGCCTGCGCAAGCTGGCGAAAATCCCCCGCTCGGTCTGTTCGTCCAGGGCGGAACTTGCCTCATCGAGCACCAGGATCTGCGGCTTGCCGATCAGCGCTCGCGCAATCGCCAGCCGCTGGCGCTCACCGCCACTGAGCAGCTGGCCACGCTCGCCGATGACGAAATCCAGCCCCTCGGGCAGGCTTGCCAACTTCGCCGTCAGCTGCACCGCATCGAGCACCGCGGCCACGTCCGCGTCGGGGTACGAGCGGCCGAACAGCACGTTGTCGCGAATGCTGAGGTTCATCAGCATGGGCTCTTGCGGCACATAGCCGACCGCGCCCAGGTAAGCGTCGCCATCGAGACTGCCGTGATCGAGCCCGGCAACCCTTACCGCCCCCGTGTACGCGCCGTTGATGCCCAGGAGGATCTGCAACAGGCTCGATTTTCCAGACCCGGACGGCCCGACGATGAAATTCAACCGGCCCGGCGCAAACC
>NZ_RZTT01000081.1 GCF_003996995.1 Mesorhizobium sp. M7A.T.Ca.US.000.02.2.1
CGCCTGCAAGGCACCGCCGCCGACATCATCCGCCGTGCCATGATCCGCATGGAGGAGGCGCTGGAAAAAGCAGGCCTTTCGGCACGCATGCTGCTGCAGGTGCATGATGAATTGATCTTCGAGACCGTCGAGGCGGAAGTCGAGGCAACGATCCCGGTCGTGCGTCACGTCATGGAGAACGCGGCGATGCCGGCGGTCTCGATGTCGGTGCCGCTGCACGTCGACGCGCGGGCGGCGAACAACTGGGACGAGGCGCATTAGCGCCAACGCAAGGTGTGTTGAGATTCATGTCAGGCCGAGCCGAAAATGGTGGATTCCGAGAACCGGAGCGGAGCGTACTTTTCGTACGTGAGCACCGGAAGCGCAGGTATCAGCCATTTGCAGGCCGGCATCACCTGAATATCAACACACCTTAGGCCGCTTCGGCCAGGCACTTGGCACACGTCCCGCGAAATTCGATCACCGCCTTCTTGGCGGCGAAGCCGGTGGAGCGCACCCATTCGTCCAACTGGTGGCCGACATCGTGGTCGGACATTTCGGTGACCTGCCCGCATGTGTCGCAGATCGCGAAGGCGGTCATCGAATGGCTGTGGTCGTGCGGCTCGGCGCAGGCGACGAAGGAGTTGATGCTTTCGAGCCGATGCACGAAACCTGACTTCACCAGCGTATCGAGCGCGCGATAGACCTGGAGCGGCGCGCGAAAACCGCGCTCGCGCAATTGGTCGAGCAAGGTGTAGGCACTGAGCGGCCCGCTGGCGGTCTCGAGTTTCTCGAGCACGCACAGCTGGTTCTTCGTCAGCACATCCCTTGCCGCCATGATCCTGTTTCCAACTCGCCTTGCGTCGCTTGTGCCGCGCACAAACGATCCATGTCCCATCCAGATAGCGACGAACAGGCATTTTTGCTACTGTTTCCAGCATTCTGCCCGCGAGGCTGTCGAGAACATCGATCGGAGCGGGGCAACAGGCAGGTTGCTCTGCGATGTGACGTTCAAAATACTGACAATATCTTCGGCAAGGATTGCCGCGCTTGGAAATTCGGTCGGGCTTGGGGAAGCAATCATGATCAAATTGACGCGGCGGACGCTGCTGGTCGGCACGTCCGCCTTGACCATGGCCGGCATGGTGTCGTTCCGAACCATGGCCGCATCGCGCATCTACCATGCGCTGCTGGTCGCCTGCACCGAATATCCCAACCTGCCGCAGAGGAACTGGCTTGTCGGGCCGAAGAACGATGCAGCCCTCGTCCACGACTATCTGCTGAAGAGTGTGCCCGACCCCGTGCGGTTCGCGCCGGAAAACGTCACGCTGCTCGCCAAGGATGTCCCCGGCGCCAGTGGCCTGCCGACCCATGCGGCGATCAAGGCTGCATTGGCCGACCTTGCCGCCAAGGTTCAGCGCGACGATTTCGTCTACCTGCATCTGTCCGGTCACGGTGCCCAGCAGCCGCAGATGGTCAAGGGCGACGAGACCGACGGGCTCGACGAGATCTTTCTGCCCGTCGATATCGGCAAATGGATCAACCGCGATGCCGGCGTGCCCAATGCGCTGATCGACAACGAAATCGGCGCGGCACTCGACGCCATCCGCGACAAGGGTGCTTTCGTCTGGGTTGTGTTCGACTGCTGCCATTCCGGAACCGCGACACGCGCCGTCGAGGTCGATGACGAGCTGGAGCGCAAGGTCGAGTTCGCCGACCTGGTCGGCGGCAACGAGGCCGAGCGGGCTGCCGCGATCAAGGCCTATGACGAGGTGATTTCGGTCGCCGGCTCGCGCGGCATCGACGACAATGGCACGCGCAAGCCCGCCTTCACCCTGACGCCGACCGGTGGCGAACCGATCACCAAGGGCAAGCTGGTCGCCTTCTATGCCGCGCAGACGGTGGAGACGACGCCCGAGATGCCGTTGCCCAAGGGCATCGCGGATGCGCCGCGCTTGGGCCTGTTCACCTTCACCATCCTGTCCAAACTGGCCGAGAATCCCAACGTCACCTATCGCCAACTCGGCCAGGCCGTGCTGCAGCAATATTCGGCCGACAGCCGCACCCGGCCGACACCGCTGTTCGAGGGCGAACTGGATGCCCGCGTCTTCGGCACCGACAAGACCGATGCAGTCATGCAGTGGCCTGTCGTCATCAAGGACGGCGAAGCGACGATCGGCGCCGGGCTGCTGCATCGCCTCACCCCCGGCAGCAAGCTCGCCATCCTGCCGTCGGCGTTATCGCCGCTGTCCGACGCTGTCGGATTTTTGGAAGTGCAGTCGGCAAAAAACCTGGAAAGCCGCGTCAAGCCGGTCGAGTTCGACAAGAAGCCGGCGCTCAAAGTCGCCGACATTCCCGCCAACGCCTATGCGCGGGTGGCGGAGATCGCCGTCGACTACAAGCTCGTCTTGGCGCGGCCGGCCATAGCCAAGGGACTTGAGAAGGAAACCGCTCTGGTCAATTCGGTTCTCGACGAACTGGCCACAGCCAGGGAGACCGGCTTCAACATCGAGCTGGTCGATCCCGGCAAGAGCGCCGACCTCCGCTTTGCGGTGATGCGCGAGAATGCCGTTCCCGGCGTCAAGGATGCGACCGACAAGCCGGCGCTGTGGTTCCTGCCGGCGTCGGGCGACGTGAGCCTGAAGGAGGGCGGCAAACCGCCGCTGATCATCATTCACGACCGCCACAAGCTGGCCGATGCAACGACCAGGAACCTGCGCACCATCTTCCGTGCCACCGGGCTTTCGCGGCTGGCGGCGGCCTCCGACTACAAGCCCGAGGACGTCGACGTCCAGTTTCAGGTCAAACGTCGCGACAAGGATGGCCTCGAACCGCTGCAGGCTTCGGTTGTGCCGCGCGTCTCGCCGGGTGACGAAGTGCATGTGCTGGCCAAGAACGGCTCGGACCTGCTGGTCGACATCAACGTGCTCTATGTCGGCAGCGACTATTCGATCACTCATATCGTTGCCGAACGCCTCGCCCCGCAGGCCACGATCGAGGAGGGACTGCTGGCCTTCACCGACACCAGCTTCGGCATGGAACGGATGATCGCGGTTTTGACCGAGGCGCCGCCGGAGAGCGAGAAGCAGGATCTGAGTTTCCTGGCGCAGGACGGCGTCGCCTCGGCGACGCGTGGAACGGGCTCCGCCGGCTTCTCCGACATGCTGACCGATCTCGGCATGGCGCCGGCAACCCGCTCGGTGATGCGGCTTGCCGACAAGAGCGGCCCGAAAGGCGCGGTGATGATCTTCCCGATGGAGACAGTGCCGCGCGCCTGACCGGATGTCGGCGCCAAAGCCTCACGGCTCTGTTGCGCCGGCTCTTGCGCGATCGGCGCGATATGAGAACATTCCCGGCCGCGTCCTGGCGCATGACGGCCGGATGAAACGGATAGGATCGATTGTGAAGAATTCTGTGTTTTCCTGGCGTGGAACGGTAGCCGGCCTTGCCGGCGGCCTGTTGCTGATCGCCAACGCTTCGGCGGACGAGGCCTGCGGCCTGTGCGTCAAGCAGATCGTCACCAACTCGGAACTGGCGACGTGTTTTCTCGATCAGTACGACCAGTTCGCCAAAAGCGGCAGCGACGCGGTTATCGTCGATCTCAGCAACTGCGCCTCGCGCGGCGTCGTCGAAGCCTTGCCGTCCCCCAACAAGGGGGCGGCGGAGCCCGACGTACAGTTCATGATTTCGCGCCTGCAACTGGAATGCCTGAAACGGAAGCTGGAGACGCCGGGCATCGTGCTGGATCCCTCCGCCACCATTGAACTGGACAGCTGCGGATGAAGAAGCCAACGGGCAACACCAGGCAGACGGCAGTGACCGCACCCGCAAAGGCGCAGGCCGGCAAACCGGTGCTGCAGGAAACCACCGAAGGTTTCCCGTGGCCAAGCAGCCACGAGATCAAGAAGGAGAGCAACCCGTTCACAGACCGCGACTGGCGCATGCTGGTCTATGCCTGGTCGGGCATGGCAGTGCGTCTCGCCATCATCTTCACCTTGATGTTCTCGGTCTACCAGTTCCTGGCCAACCAGGAACAGAAGCGCGTCGAGCAGACCATGTCGCTTGTCGAGCTCTGGGAAAACAAGGACTACCAGCAGGCGCAGCGTGCCCTAAAGGATCGTCTGACGGGCCTCAACGCCAAATATGACAATCTGCTCAGCGCCAACCCCTCGCCAACCGAGGAGCAGGTGTTCCGGCAACGGATCGGCATCGAGGCGATGACCGCCTCCGGCGGCGACATGCCGCTCGCCGATTTCAGCGAGAATTTCGACCGCATCGTCTATTTCCTCAACCGGCTGTCATTCTGCATCGACGGCGATTTGTGTTCGCGCAAAGTGACCGATGCTTATTTCCGTGACTATGCCGTCTCTTTCTGGAGCTATTTTGCCGGCTACATAGACAAGCAGCGCAAGGCGGGTTCTCCCACTTTCGCTTCGGCAATCGAGACCTATGTGCGCAATGGGCCGCCCACGGCCGAAGCCAAATAGCGGCGCCAAAAAGGCGGCGGGATTGCGCCGCCGCCTTTGTCTCCACCGCGAATGCGCAGCGATTATTTATACAGGCTGTTGATCCACTGGACGTTGGCAGCGTTCAGGCGCACGGCAGTGTTCGCGTCGGGGCTTTCCGCCACGTTGACACCGGTGACGATGCGCTGCTTGGCCTTGTTGTCGTAAGCATAGACCGAGCTGCCGCTCGACCCTGGGAACGTATCGCAGTCATACTGGAAATATTCCGGCGCGATGTTTTCGGCGTGCACTTCGCAGTTTGCCTTCCACATCGTGCCCATCGGCTTGTCGCCGGGATAGCCGACGAGATTGGCGGTGAAATCGCCGAGATCCTCGTAGTTGGCATAGCCCAGCCAGCCGAGATTGGTGCCGACATCCTGCTTTAGCGTGACTACGCCGAGATCCCACAGCAGGACCGAACCATAATAACCCTGGTAGTTGTCGATGAAGCCTTGCAGCACATAGGCGCTTTCGAAGGCGAAGGCGCCGAACGGTGCGTCGTCGGCCGTGCTGCCGTTCAGCCCCGGCACGAACAAATAGTCGGAGAGCCAATCCTTGTCCTCATGACTGTAGAGGCAGTGCGCGGCGGTGAGTACGGTTCGCGGACCGATCAGCGTTGCCGAACAGCTGCCGAAGCTGCCCGTCTTCGGCGATTTGGCTTCGAGATAACCTATTGCCGAGAACGGATAGGTCTTGGTGTTCTTGACCTGCTCGCGATCGTCGGTGCCGAAAACCTGGCGGCCGGCTTCGCCTTCGCCGAGGTCCGGATCCTCGGTCTTGCGCTCGGCCCCGTCTTTTCCGGTGGCCGGAGCGTTCAGTTCCTTGATGATAAGCTCCCGCAGCGCTTCGCTCGGCTCGATCTTGATCTCCTTGCCATCGGCCGACCGTCCGACGATGCCGTAGGATTTGACAGCCGTTGCCTCGTCGGCAAGCGGCGCGGCGCGGCTGTCTTCGTCGGTCAGCTTCGGTGGCGCGATCGGCTTTGCCCGCCCGGGCTTGTAGTCGCCTGAAGTCGCGTCGCGCGCGCTTTCGCCGTTGCCGGCACTGGCGGAGCCAGGATCGGCGGCGAAAGCTGGAACCGCCCACATTGCGGTGGAAAGCAATGTGGACGCAATGAGTGCGTTTGTCAGTTTTGTCATGGTGAGACTCTCCCAAAAGTCAGCAAGGACTGGATCAAAATACAGAAATATTGTCGAGATCGTGGTGGCGTCGAAAAAGGAGTTTGGTTACCGCACTTGAAATATGACCATCGCCTATGCGGTCGGTCAAAGCCCCCGCCAAAGACACCGGCGCGGATATATTGCCTAAATTAATACAACATTGGAATGACAATTAGCTTCCACATAGCCCGTGGGGGGCTATAGGGTTTTGAACGGGGTCTGCACAGGAACGCGATACGCGAAGCAGTGCCTGACTTGGTGTCCCTGCCGTGCCGCTACAACGAAAGCTGCGCGGCCTGACCACCAGTCTGAGGCTTGCTTTGTTGATCATGCGCCGGGGCTGGTCCGCTCGGGTACATATCAGGAGGGCTTCAGATGAACATCATCCATCGGTTCAGGCCGATCGCCGCTGCATCGCTGCTCGGCATCGCAGCCGCCCTTGCGGCAGCCAATTCCACCCAGGCCGACGAAGCGGTCGCCCGACCGGAGGCAGCAGTCTCGCCAATGAAGCGCGTGACGGAAGCCAGGGCGAAAGCCGCGGCGGAGAACCCCGACGCGGCCGACCGCGTCTATGGCGGCAACCAGGCCGAAAAGGGAGCCTATCCGTTCCAGGTCGCGCTGCTCACCACCGACAGGCTGGACGAGAACCCGGCCTCGCAGGCCAATGCCCAATTCTGCGGCGGCAGCCTGATCGCGCCGCAATGGGTGCTGACGGCAGCACACTGCCTCAACGACAAGGGTCAGCCGGTTTCGCCGGAGAGCGTCACCGTGCTGACCGGTGCAACCGATCTCAGCGAGGGCAAGCGCCACAAGGTGGTGGAGGTCATCGTCAACGAAGCCTACAGCGAGCAAACGCTCGACAACGACATCGGCCTGCTCCGGCTTGCCGAACCGGCCGATGCGCCGACCATCAAGGTCGCCCATGAGGCAACCCCCGAGACCGGCAAGACGACGGTCACCGGCTGGGGCAAGATGCAGGACGGCACCTTTCCGACCACGCTGATGGTTGTCGATCTCGACCTGCAGCCGAACCAGGCCTGCAACAGCGGCATCAAGGCCATCTATGCGCGTGATCTGAAGGCAGCGCTCGGTGATCTGTCCCGCCGTATGCGCTATTCGGAAAAAGGCATCGACGCGGCCGCCAATGCGATCGCCGCCGACATGACCGACCCGCTGACCGGCAACATGATCTGCGCCGGCACCACCAGCGGCGTGCGCGATGCCTGCAACGGCGACAGCGGCGGCCCGCTGTTCATGACCGGTGCCGAAGGCCCGGTCCAAGTCGGCGTCGTCAGCTGGGGCGAAGGCCCGGCGGACGGCAGCGCGGCGTGCGGCCACAAGGAGGCCTACGGCATCTACACGCGGCTGGCCAACTACACCGGCTGGATCGAGGCGAAGATGAAGACCTCGGCTCCGGCGCCGGCAAAGCCCAAGGCGGGACTGGGCACCGCCCAGAAACCGAAAACGCCCTGAAGCAGCGCTGTTCGCTTTCAAGCAAAACGGCGGGAGAGGTTCCCGCCGTTTTCCTTACCGGCTTATCGAGAGGACTTATTTTCGCGGCGGGCCTTTGCGCTCGGCGGAAGCCGCCCACAGATTAATGTCGGATTCGCGCGCATAGGTGTCGATCTCGGCGAGTTCGGCATCGCTGAAGTCGAGCACCTTGAGCGCGCCGACGCAGTCCTCGACCTGCTCCGGCCGGCTGGCGCCGATCAGCGCCGATGTCACCCTGCCCTTGCGCAGCACCCAGGCCAGCGCCATCTGCGCCAGCGTCTGCCCGCGGTTGCCGGCGATGGCGTCGAGCGCCTTGATGTTGGCGATGGTCTTGTCGTTGATGAAGGCTGTCTTCAGCGACTTGCCCTGGGAGGCACGGCTGCCATCGGGAATGCCGCCGAGATACTTGTTGGTCAGCATGCCTTGCGCCAGCGGCGAGAACACGATGGAGCCGACGCCGAGCCCTTCGAGCGTGTCGAGCAGGCCATCTTCCTCCACCCAGCGGTTCAGCATCGAATAGCTCGGCTGGTGGATGACGCAAGGCGTGCCAAGCTGCTTCAATATATCGGCGGCCTCGCGCGTGCGCTGCGAATTGTAGGACGAGATGCCGGCATAGAGCGCCTTGCCCGAGCGCACGGCATGGTCGAGCGCACCCATCGTTTCTTCCAGCGGCGTGTCGGGATCGAAACGGTGCGAATAGAAGATATCGACATAGTCGAGCCCCATCCGCTTGAGGCTCTGGTCGAGGCTGGCCAGCATGTATTTGCGCCCACCCCATTCGCCGTAGGGACCGGCCCACATCTCGTAGCCGGCCTTGGTCGAGATGATCAGCTCGTCGCGGTAGGCGGCGAAGTCGGTGCGCAGGATTTCACCGAAGGCGGTCTCGGCAGAACCGGGCGGCGGACCGTAATTGTTGGCAAGATCGAAATGCGTGATGCCGAGGTCGAAGGCCTTGCGCGCGATCGCCTGCTTGGTCTTGTGCGGCGTGTCGTTGCCGAAATTATGCCACAGGCCGAGCGAGATTGCCGGCAGCTTCAGGCCGGAGCGGCCACAGCGGTTGTATATCATCTTTTCATAGCGGTTTTCGGCAGGCGTGTAGGGCATCGGAAAATCCTCAAATGGAAGCGAGCCGGTCGGCTGCATCGCGACAGCGCGGCGAGTTGGCTCTGCCCCTCACCTTTACCCTCTCTCCGTCGGAACGGGGAGAGGGTTGAGGTGTGCTGCCCTATTTCTTCTTCGCCAAAAGCGCCTTGGCTTCCTTGACGCCAAGTGCGGCCGGCCGTTCGCAAGTGGTCTGCATGGCGACGAACTTGCCGGTTTCGCCCGAGCGCAGCAGGCCGGTCATCACGTCGACGGCGTGCAGCGCCAGCTCCATCGAACAGCGGTGCGGCCGGCCTTCCGCGATCGCCACTGCCATGTCGGCGAGGCCCGATGTGCGGTAGTTGGCCATCATGCCTTGCGAATGCATCTCGTTGGGTACGCCGAACGGATGCGGCCAGTTCGGCAGCTTCTTGACCGGCTTGGCCGCGTCGGTGAAGCGAACGTCACCACCGAAGAAGTTCGGGTCCGGCACGAACACCGTACCCGCCTCGCCATAGAGTTCCATCGGCGCGTGGCCGTGGGCCCAGACGTCCCAGCTGGTGTTGAGCGTTATAACGGCACCGTTCTCGAACTCCAGCAGCCCATGGATGGTCGTCGGCGTGTTAACCGGTATCTTTTCACCCGCGCGCGGCTTTGAACTGATCGTCCGCTCCTTGGCCGGCGTCGTCGCGAAGGCCGCGACCTGTTTCACCGGTCCGATCAGCTGGATCAGATTGGTGATGTAGTAAGGCCCGATATCGAGCACGGGACCGGCGCCCGGCTGGAAGAAGAAATCCGGATTGGGATGCCAATGCTCCATGCCGTGGCCCATGACATGGCAGGTACCGCTCGTGACCTTGCCAGGCTTGCCGGTGTCGATGAGGTTGCGCACCAGTTGGTGCGCGCCGCCGAGGAAAGTGTCTGGCGCCGAGCCGATCCGCAGGCCCTTTTTCTCCGCCCGCTTCTTAAGGTCGAGCCCTTCCTTGACCGACAGCACGAACGGCTTTTCCGAATAGACGTGCTTGCCGGCGTCGAGGATCTGCTTTGACACTTCATAGTGCACCGCCGGGATGGTCAGGTTGACGATGATGTCGATGTCGTCGGCCTTGAGCAGGTCTTCGACGGTCTCGGCGCGCAGCTTGAACTCCTTCGCCCGCGCCTTGGCCGCCTCCATGTTGATGTCGGCGCAGGCACGCATCTCGATGCCGCGAAACAGCGGCGCCAGCGAAAAATACGCTTTCGAGATGTTGCCGCAGCCGATGACGCCGATGCCAAGTTTCTTTGCCATGCTGATTGCTCCTAATATGTTTTGGCGGCTGCGATGGAGCGGCGGGCGAAACGCTCGATGTCGTTCGGGTTGTCCTGTTCCATGACGTAGTATTGGGCAGCACTCTTGGCACGCAACACCTTGATCAGACCGGCCCAGTCGATGGTGCCATGGCCGACATCCGACCAGCCATCCTCATCCAGCCCCTCGCCGGGCTTGGCCATGTCCTTGACGTGGACGGCGCTGATGCGCTTGCCGTGTTTTTCGATCCACGACAACGGATCATCGCCGCCGCGCACCACCCAGGCAACGTCCATCTCCCAGCTGACATCGGGCGCGGATGACAGGATGTGATCCTGCGGCACCGATCCGTCGGCAAGTTTCTTGAACTCGAAATCATGGTTGTGCCAGGCAAAGCCGTAGCCGGCCTTTTTCGCGGCGTCGCCGACCTTGGCCAGGCGTTCGCCGAAGCCGCGCCAGCCGGCCACGTCGGATGGCCGCTGGTCGGGCATCAGGAAGGGACAGATGAGCAGCGTGATACCAAGTGCGTCGGCGGTTCTGCGCACGCCGTCGAAATCGTTCTCGAGCGCATCGATCGAGAAATGCCCAGTCGGCATGGCAAGCCCGTTCTTGTCGAACTCGGCACGGAATGCCTTGGGATCATCATAGACGCCGCCAAAGCCTTCGACCTGGGCGTAGCCGAGCTTGCCGAGCATGGCGAGCACACCGTCCCAGGGTTGGAAATTGCGGGCGCTGTAAAGTTGGAATGACCAATTCATCGTCTCTGTCCGTTTCGCTTGGGGATTGTCGTTGGAAGGTTGGTTCTCAAAAGCTAGATGCGTGTGCCCGTTGCAGTGTCGAAAAGCGAAGCGCGCATCGGATCGAAGCCAAGCGTCACCGCCTCGTCATTCTTGGGCGTGCGTTCCGAGGTCACTCGGACGCTGAAATTCTGCTGGGCAAGCTTCAGCCAGACCAGCGTGTCGGAGCCCATGGGTTCGACCACCTCGACATTGGCGGCTATCGAGAACGGCCAACCGGTGCCGCTGTTCAGACTGACATGCTCGGGCCTGATACCGAATGTGACGGCTCCGGGAGCCGGAGGCTTGGCAAAGTCGTAAGTGCCGAGCGGGATCTTGATATCCTCGGCCGCGAACCGCCAGCCGCCGTCGGCGTCTTCCAGGCGGCCATCGACGAAGTTCATTGCGGGCGAGCCGAGGAAGCCGGCGACGAAACGGTTGACCGGCCTGTTATAGATGGTCTGCGGCGCATCGAGCTGCTGGATGACGCCGCCCTTCATCACCGCGATGCGGTCGGCCAGCGTCATCGCCTCGATCTGGTCGTGGGTGACGTAGATCATGGTGTTCTGCAGCTTGCGATGCAGCAGCTTGATCTCGACGCGCAGTTCGGCGCGCAGCTTGGCATCGAGATTGGACAGCGGCTCGTCGAACAGAAACACATCGACATCGCGCACCAGCGCCCGTCCGATGGCGACGCGCTGGCGCTGGCCGCCGGAAAGTGCGGCCGGCTTGCGTTGCAGCAGCGGTTCGATCTGCAGGATCTCAGCCGCCCGCGCGATCCGCTTGGCGATCTCTTCTCTTGGCGTGCCGGCGACACGCAGCCCGAAGGACAGGTTCTTCTCCACCGTCATTTGCGGATAGAGCGCATAGGACTGGAACACCATGCCGATGCCGCGGTCCTTGGGCTCTTCCCAGGTGACGTTCTTGCCCTTGATGAAGATGCGGCCTTCGGAGACATCGAGCAGGCCGGCAATGCAGTTGAGCAAGGTCGACTTGCCGCAGCCGGACGGCCCGAGCAGCACGATGAACTCGCCATCGGCGACATCGAGATTGAGCGTCTCCAGGACGGTCACCGCGCCGAAATTCAATGACAGGTCCTGGATCGAAACGCTGGTATCATTGGCTGCCGTCATCGCCATCACCCCTTCACCGCGCCGGCGGCGATGCCGCGTACGAAAAGCTTGCCGGAAATGAAGTAGACGATGAGCGGCACAAGCCCGGTCAGGATGGTTGCGGCCATGTTGACGTTGTACTCCTTCACGCCTTGCACCGAATTGACGATGTTGTTGAGCTGCACCGTCATCGGATAGGTGTCGGGGCGGGTGTAGACGACGCCGAACAGGAAGTCGTTCCAGATGCCGGTCACCTGCAGGATGATGGCGACGACGAAGATCGGCAGCGACATCGGCAGCATGATGCGCAGGAAGATGCCCCAGAAGCCGGCGCCGTCGACGCGTGCCGCCCGGAACAGCTCCTCCGGCATCGAGGCGAAATAATTGCGGAACAGCAGCGTCAGGATCGGCATGCCGAAAATGGAATGGACGATCACCAGCCCGCTGAGGCTGCCATAGAGGCCGATTTCGCGCAGGATGATGACGATCGGATAGATCATCACCTGGTAGGGAATGAAGGCGCCGACGATCAGGATGATGAAGAACGTATCGGCGCCCTTGAAGCGCCAATTGGCCAGTGCATAACCATTCACCGAGGCGATGGCGATCGACAGCAGCACCGACGGCACGGTGATGCGCACCGAATTCCAGAAACCGCGCGAGAGCCCGTCGCAGTTAAGGCCGGTGCAGGCCGTCGACCACGCCTTGACCCACGGCTCGAAGGTGATCTCGAGCGGCGGTGAGAAGATGTTGCCGAGCCGGATCTCCGGCATGCCCTTGAGCGAGGTGACAATCATGACATAGAGCGGCAAGAGGTAGTAGACCGCCATGACGAACAATGTGCCGTAGAGGAAGACGTTGCGGCGCGAAATCACGCGGCGCGGCTTTGGACCGTAGGGCCCGGCGATGTCCTGGCGCGCGCCGGCGGCAACGCTTGCTTGAGCGGTGATGTCTGCAATGCTCATTTGCGTCGCCCGAACTCGAGATAGGCCCAAGGCACGATGACGATCACCACCGAGAGCAGCATCATGGTCGAGGCGGCAAAACCCTGGCCGAGGTTCTGGGCGAAGAACATATAGTCGTAGACGTATTTGGCCGGCACTTCGGAGGCGATGCCCGGGCCGCCGCTGGTCTGGGCCACGACCAGGTCATAGACCTTGACGATGCCGGAAGCGATGATGACGAGCGTGGTGATGAAGACCGGCCGCATCATCGGGATGACGATGAACAGATAGGTCTTCCACATCGGGATCCCATCCACGCGCGCCGCCTTCCAGATGTCTTCGTCGATGCCGCGCAGGCCGGCCAGCATCAGGCACATGATGAGCCCGGTGCCTTGCCACAGCGCAGCGATCGATATGCCGTAGATGACGATGCTGGAATTATAGAGCGGGTCGAAGCTGAAGCTCGTCCAGCCTAAGTCCCGCACGACATGCTGGATGCCGAAATCCGGGTTGAGCAACCACTGCCAGACCAGGCCGGTGACGATGAAGGAGAGCGCGAAAGGATAAAGGAAGATGGTGCGGAACGTGTCCTCGAAGCGGATCTTCTGATCGAGCAGCGCGGCAAGCAGAAAACCGATGACCAGCGAGAACACCAGCGAGATCGCGCCGTAGATCAACAGGTTCTCGATCGAGATCAGCCAGCGCGGCGCCGCCCACAGCCGGTAATACTGGTCCAGCCCGACGAAATTCAGCCGCGGCAGGAGCTTCGAATTGGTGAAGGAATAGAGCACCGTCCAAACGGTGCCGCCGACGAAAACCACCATGGCGGTGAGGATCATCGGGATCGAGGCGACCTTCGCATTGAGGTTGCGGAACAGAAGGTTGGGGCGTGCGCTCTTGCTCATCTCGTCAGCCGGCTGGGTAAGGGCGGTGCATTCCCGGCCCCGCATTCGCAAGGCCGGGAGCGAGGCGGGGTTGCCTCCAGCGTCAGTCCGCCGAAGCGATGAGGTCGGCGAAGCGCTTCTGCGCGTCTTCGACGGTCAGTTCCGGCTTGGCGAAGAATTCGGCGAAAAGGTCTTCCTTCTGTTTCTGGGTGTCCTGCGAAAGCAGTTGGTCCGTCCACGGCATGACGGCACCCTTGGCAAGAATGGCGAGGCCCTTCTTCATGCAGTCGTTGGCCGCATTGAGATCGACGTCGCCGCGCACCGGCAGGGATCCCTTCTTCAGATTGAAGGCAACCTGCGTCTTGGGATCGAGCAGCGTCTCGGCCAGCACCTCCTGCGCCTTGCTCTTGTCGGCATCCTTGAGCAGCGGGAAGTAGAAGGCGTCACCGCCCGTGGCTATCACCTCGTTCAGCCCAAGGCCTGGCAGGCAGGTGTAATCCTTGCCGGCGGTCTTGCCGGCAACCTGGAACTCGCCCTGTGCCCAGTCGCCCATGATCTGGCCAGCGGCCTTGCCGGTGATGACCAGGTTGGTCGCCTGGTTCCAGTCCTGCACATTGGTGTTCTTCGCCATCTTGCGGGCATCGTCCGCGGCCTTGAAGACCTTGGCGACTTCGGGCCCGGCGGCGAACTTGGCATCCTTGTCCTTGTAGACCTTGAGGAATGTGTCCGTGCCGCCCACAGCCGCAAGCAGGACGTCGAAGGCACCGGAGGATTGCCAGGCCTGTCCGCCGACGGCGAGCGGGATGATGCCGGCCTTTTCCAGCGCCGGCGCTGCCGCCACGAATTCATTCCAGTCCTTCGGCAACGGCACGCCGGCCTTCTCGAAGGCCTCGTTGGACAGCCACAACCACTGCCAGGAATGGATGTTGACGGGCACGCAATAGATCTTGCCGTCGATGGTGCAGCCGTCGAGCAGGCTCTTCGGCCGGACGACATCAGTCCACTTGCCCTTGGTGGCGACGTCGGTGAGGTCGCGCATCAGGCCGGCCTGCACCAGTTCTTCCGCCTGCCGGCCATGGTTGAATTGCGTGGCGCCCATCGGATCGCCACCGGTGATGCGGCTGATCATGATTGGCCGCGCCGTGCCGCCGGAGCCGGCAATGGCGCCGTCCACCCAGTGGTTGCCGGTCGCATCGAATGCCTTGGCAAGTTCCGCAACCGCCGCCGCCTCGCCGCCCGACGTCCACCAATGGGTGACTTCCAGGTCCGTCGCGGCCGCCTGGCCGGCAAACTGCAACGCGGCCGTCGCTGCCAGCGCAGCGGTCAAAAGTTTGTATCGCATTTCGGCTCCTCCCAGAATCTGAAACGTTACAGATTTTCGATACGGCAATTGCGCGGGCTGTGCAACCCATCAACGAAGCGCCCCCGATATTTTTTCGGACAGCGAACAAATTCGCATGAATGATCGCGCTTCTCATGCACTGCAGCATGGTTTGCTGCGGCGCAAACACCGAAATGCCGCCTGATACGGGCAAAAGGCGGCGGCAGAGGCGATTTCTCCTGGAATCCCAAGCGTTTCGCAAAAGAACCATCCACCTCGTGGGCGAGGGACATGTAACTCGATATGGCAATCTGTAACGTTTCAGTATATTGAGACTTTACCGGGGCTGGAACGCATATCGTATCGCCATGACGGCGATTGCCGACATGGCTCGCGGCTGCTATGCGCCTGACGGGCGGGACGAATGGACAGACAACGTACGGACAAGAGCGGGGAGACCTCGGCACAGGGACGGCCGACGTTGAAGACGCTTGCCTTCATGACCGGGCTCGGCGTCACCACCGTGTCACGCGCCTTGAAGGATGCCCCGGAAATCGGCGCCGAAACCAGGCGCCGCGTCCAGCTCGTCGCCAAGCAGATCGGCTACCGGCCGAACCGCGCCGGCGTGCGTCTGCGCACCGGCAGGACCAATGTCATCAGCCTCGTGCTCAACACCGACCGCGAGATCATGAGCTTCGTCTCGGACATCATCTACGGCGTTTCGGAAGTGCTTGCCGAAACGCCTTATCACCTGATCGTCACGCCCTATTCCCGCTCGCAGGATCCGATGGAGCCGATCCGCTATCTCGTCGAGACCGGCTCGGCCGACGGAGTCATCATTTCGCGCACCCAACCGAACGATCCGCGCGCCCGCTACATGCTCGAGCACGGCATGCCCTTTGCCACGCATGGCCGCACCGACATGGGCCTGGTCCATCCCTACCATGACTTCGACAACCATGTTTTCGCGATGGAAGCCGTGCGCCGCCTGGCGAGCATGGGCAGGCACAAGCTGGCGCTTCTGTCGCCGCCGCCCGGGCTGACCTATTATGGCCACACGCTGAACGGCTTTGCCGATGCGCTGAGCGAGGTCGGAGCCAGCGAAATTCCGTTCAACACCGTTTCCATCGATCACACGATCGAGCAGATCAGGACCAGGACCGCGCAGGTGATGCGTCGCGAGAACAGGCCGGACGGCTTCGTCAGCAGCGCTGCCGCCGCGACACTGGCGATCGTCGCCGGCATCGAGGATGCCGGCCTCAAGCTTGGCCGCGACGTCGATGTCGTGTCCAAGCAGTCGTCGGACCTGTTGCACCTGTTCCGGCCGGAATTGCTCGTCGTCAACGAGAACTTCCGCCTGGCCGGCTCCGATCTCGCCCGCTCCGTGCTCGGCTGGATCGGCGGCGCCGCACCCGGCTCGTTGCAGCGCCTGGTCGCCACCGGCGAGGTTCAGGCGTTCAGCCCGCCGGTTTCCGTTTAGGCCCTTGGGCTAGCCAGCCGCACCGCTCCCCCACGGCCCATGGAAAGCGCCCCTGTCGTCGATGCGCTCGAAGCCGTGCGCGCCGAAGAAGTCGCGCTGCGCCTGGATCAGGTTCGAGGTGCCGCGGCCCTGGCGGTAGCTGTCGAAATAGGCAAGTGCGGAAGACAGCGCCGGCACCGGCGAACCGGCCTCCGAAGCCCTCGCCACGATGCGGCGCAGCGACGGATGCGCTTCCTGCATCAGCGCGATGAAGGCCGGGGCCATCAGGAGGTTGGTCGAGGCGCCGCCCTTGCTGAAGGCTTCCGCCATGGTGTCGAGCATCTGCGAGCGGATGATGCAGCCGGCGCGCCAGATCCTGGCGATGGTCGGCATCGGCAGGTTCCAGTTGAATTCCTTGGAGGCGCCGCTCATCACCGCGAATCCTTGGGCGTAGGCGGCGATCTTGCCGGCGAACAGCGCCAGTTCCAGATCTTTCAGCAAGGCATCCTTGTCACCGGAAATCTTCGTCACGCCGGCGCTGCCATAGGCCTTTTCCGCCGCCAGCCGCTCGTCCTTGATCGACGAAAGCACGCGCGCCGCCACCGCCGCCTCGATCGCCGTCGCCGGAATGCCGAGTTGCTGCGCCTCGATGACCGACCATTTGCCCGTGCCTTTCTGGCCGGCGCGGTCGAGGATGATGTCGACCACCGGTTTGCCGGTCTTCGGATCGTCTGATGCCAGCACCTTGGCGGTGATCTCGATCAGGTAGGAATTGAGCCGGCCCTTGTTCCAGTTGGCAAACACCGTGCCGATCTCTTTCGGGCCCATGCCCAGGCCATCGCGCAGGATGCCGTAAATCTCCGCGATCATCTGCATATCGGCATATTCGATGCCGTTATGGATGGTCTTGACGAAATGCCCGGCGCCGTCGGTGCCGAGCCATGCCGCGCAGGGTTCGTCCTTGAACTTGGCGGAGATCGCCGTCAGCACCTTCTCGACGCGCTTCCACGAGTCCTCCGTACCGCCGACCATGATCGACGGCCCGTGGCGCGCGCCCTCCTCGCCGCCGGACACGCCCATGCCGATGAAGGTGAGATCCGAGCCGGAAAGCTCGGAGAAGCGCCGCATCGTGTCGCGGAAATTGGCATTCCCGGCGTCGATGACGATGTCGTTGGCCGACAGAACGCCGCGCAGAGCCGCGATCTGTTCGTCGACCGGCTTGCCGGCCAGCACCATGATGATGATCGGGCGCGGCGGCCGGATCGCGGCGGCAAGCTCTTCCAGGCTGTAGCAGGGCACGACCATGTCCCTGAGCGCGCCGGCATTCTCGACGAAAGCGTCGGTGCGCGCCCTGGTGCGGTTGAAGACGGCGATGCGGTGCCCGTGCTCGGCGATGTTGAGCGCCAGGTTGGAGCCCATCGTGCCAAGGCCGATCAGGCCGATTTCGGCTTTTTCCATCGTTTCTTCCCTGCTTTCGGATCTTGTTGGTTCGAGCCCGCGACTTGCGGGGATGCCCATTCTTCGGCGGGATGCCATTCTTCACGGGATGATTGACGGGCCTTTTGGGCCACGTCAACCGCCTCGCCGAATTGTGTTGCACGGATGCCTAGCCAAGCTCGTGTCGGTCCGGCCTTACGGCCTGATATCGACGGGCGCCTCGATCTTCACCATCTCGAAGTCCGAGACCAGTATGTCGATGCGCACCGTCCACCGGCCCGGCACCGGGATGAAGAGGTTGTCGACGCGCCAGCTGCCGTCACCGGGCTTGCTCGCAGCGCGCTTCAGCGGCTCGATGCCGGAATCGGGTTTTGACAGCACAAGCGTCACCTCCTTGGCGTCGAGCGGGCCGAAATCGCCGCTCATGATGACCATCGAGGCAACGACCGGGCCGGCATGGCCGGGAGTGATGCTGAGATCGGCCATCGCTTGCAGCGCGTGGATATGAACCGACACCGGTTGCGCTGCCGCAATCGCCAGGGCTCGGGGCGGCGGTGTGAAGCGCCAGCCCGCGGCAACGCCGAAAATCGCCAACACGATCAACATCTCGACGCCGATCGAGCGGACCAGCCTGCGTTGAACTTCCGTCGATCCCGCCTCGGCCGATGCGGTGAGTTTCCAGCGATTGACGGCAGCAAGCGTGAACAG
>NZ_RZTT01000820.1 GCF_003996995.1 Mesorhizobium sp. M7A.T.Ca.US.000.02.2.1
TCAGGCCCGCTTTTGGGACGAAAAAAGAGCGGCGGGCCGGGCCCGCCGCTCTTTTGTTGAAGATCAGCTTCGGCTGTTAACGGCCGAAGAGATTCCGGTCGCTGCCCTGAGGGGCGGACTTCTCTACGTCGCCCGACGAATTGAGCAGCTTCTCGACGAGGCCACCGCTGTTGCGGACCGAGCTCGTATGCGCGCTGTCAACCGAAGTAACCGCAGGCTGATTGGCGCCGTTGGAGCCAAAGTTGTCGCTGCCGGCGAAGGCGCTGCCGGTGATGGCCAGAACGGCGGCGGCAGCAATAAGGATCTTGTTCATTTTAGTCTCCTGAATTCTGGATTTCGCCAGACGGCAGACACAGCTGCCGTCGCTTGCGAAATTGGTAATTAGCGACCGAAGAGGTTACGGTCGCTGCCCTGAGCGGGCGTCTGGGCAGCCGGTTCCGAGGCCTTGGTGGAAGCCGTGTACGACTGGTCCACAGCGGCGGCAGGCTGGTTGGCGCCGTTCGAACCGTAGTTGTCGCTGCCCGCGAAGGCGCTGCCGGTGATGGCCAGAACGGCGGCGGCAGCAATGAGGATCTTGTTCATCTTAAATACTCCTGAATGTCTGAATTTCGAATGTCTGAATTTCGCCAGGGCGACGGGCGAGCCCGTCGTCGACTGGGAATCGGCTGTTAGTTGTTGCCGAAGAGGTTGTGGTCAGCACCCTGGGCAGGCGCCTGAGCAGCCGGTTCCGACTTCTTGGTCGAAGCGGTGTACGAGCTGTCGACAGCAGTGGCTGCCGCGGCGTTCGAACCGTAGTGGTCGCTACCAGCGAAGGCGCTGCCGGAAATGGCCAGAAGGGCTGCGGCAGTGAGAATGATC
>NZ_RZTT01000821.1 GCF_003996995.1 Mesorhizobium sp. M7A.T.Ca.US.000.02.2.1
TCTGAGAACATGACGCCTTCATGCTCATACCAGCCAAGCCGCGCCGGACCCCAATCGCTCAGGCCGGCCATCACCTGCCGCGCCACGTCCTCCAGCGCTTCCTGAGCGTCCTGGATCTTGGCCCGCGCCTCGGCCGGGTCCAGACGGTCGAAAATGCGCGCGATCAGCTTCTTGACCGAGTGGCTGTCCGGCGAGAAAACGACCGTGAGATACAGGTCGTTGACCATCATCCGGTCCTTCATCACGCGGGCGCGATAGACCTCATCGACCTCAGCGGCGAACGAACCGGGCTCGTATTCCCCCTTGGGATACTCGCCACGCTCCTGCCGCACGGTGTGCGTGTAGAGCGTCACGTTCGGCGACTGGATCGTTTTCAGGAGGCCATTGAGCCGGTTGTGCCAGCTGTCAATGTCCTCCACGTCGGCGCTCTCATGCGCGATCCCGCTGACCTTGAACACGGTCACCAGGTCGCCGCCCACGGTACTCACCACATGCTCGGCAATGTGCGAGCTGTAGGGGATCGTGCGCGAAACCGGCACTTCCCGATTGGTTGCCGCTTGCGTGCGATTCATCCTTTTCTCTTCCTGAATTCGAGCGGTGAATAGGAGGCGCATCCCCAAATCGCGCGGTTCAGGCAGCGGCCCTTGCTCGAAATCATCAGGAACAAGAGACGGAAGGCCCGGGGGTCCTTCTTGCAGATGCCGTAGGCGATGCCGTGGAGAGGCGCGTAGGCGAGCAGCCACAGGAAATTCGACGTAATGACGTATCCCATGCCCACCGCCATCGCGATGAAGACGATCGCCTCATAGGTGATGCCCCCGACCGTCGCCGGTCGGGTGGCACCTACGAACAAGGG
>NZ_RZTT01000822.1 GCF_003996995.1 Mesorhizobium sp. M7A.T.Ca.US.000.02.2.1
GTCTATTACCCACCCGGATGTTTGACCATTAGCACGGATGCCACAGCACACATGTGCTAGGCCTCGCCTTCCAGGATCGTACCGCGATAGGCCATGCGTAGGAGCGGACCGGCTTTGCCGGCGACTTCCGACAGCATGTATTCGGGCAGTTCATTGGTCTGGATCAGCGTGCGCAGGCTGCGCGAAAACTCTTTGAACGTGCCTGTGCTGCCGCTGCGTTCGTACAGCGTGCGGAACAGCCACTCTGCGGAAGTTCGTCCTGCAGCGCGGCGAGCGAGCCGGTAGACGAACCGCGCGATGCCGCCGTCTAGGAGGAAGTAGTCGCGGTGCATCGTCAGGATTTCAGGCTTTTCGGTGTTGACGACCTCGTTGTAGATCCATGCCGGCACAACGATTTCGACCTCGGTCACGCGCCCGGTGTTTGGGTCAGACACGGTGCGGCTGCCTTCGGCGATCAGGCCTTCCGGCGCCCAGGCGGTGCGCTGGCGCCCCTTGATCGTCCGGATGTTCTTGACGACGGTAGTGCGCAGGCGGTCGATCGCGCCCTCGATTGCCTCGTATTGCCGACCGCCATCGCTCATCCGGCAGAACTTCAAGATTTCAGAAGGGTGCGGACGAAAAACACGGGAGGGCAGCGGACCGCCAAACTTGCGATGACGGTTGAGCCCTTCGACCAGGTGGGAGAGATACATCAGCACAATGTCGTAGTCCCAAACCGTCGCCATACCATAGGCACCGGCGGAGACTTCGACCATGCCGTCGGGCAGCTCGTAGCGAATCATGTCGGATTTGCGCTTATCCCGCTTAGAGAGCCGGAACACCGCCACGTCCATGATCGAAAAGCTGTCCTTTGCAG
>NZ_RZTT01000823.1 GCF_003996995.1 Mesorhizobium sp. M7A.T.Ca.US.000.02.2.1
GTTCATCGCCAATACTCTCGTTCGGGCAGGCTTTTACCACGAGCTCCCGCTGCTGACCAATGCGGCACGATTGTGCCAGCGATCCGGTCGAAGTCTATTCGGGTTGCCCATTGCCTGACAGAATCTGTGCTGCGCCCCTGATGGCGACACGGAAAGCCTCGTCGAAGCCGACACCGCGCACCTGCCAGATGTAGGTCTTGCCGGCCGCGGCCAGCCGCCAGTCGGCGATCCAGCCCAGTTCCTTGTCGCTCCAGACGAGACTGCCGGAAAGCGCCTGGTCGGCGCCGGTCTTCTTCGCCAGTGTGTCGAGCTTCGTCATCTCGGCATTGCGAAGCTCCTGATCGTCCAATCCGGCCCGCGACAGCTGCGCCGCCGTGGGAAAAGCCACCTGCATGGCCAGCGGTACGGCGGCATTGCCGAACGATTCGCGCATCGGCACGCCACGGTCGTCGTCGGCATCGAGCGCATAATGCATTGTTCCGCGCTCGGTCGTCAAAAACACCGCCAGCTGCGGCCGCTCAGCCAGCCACGGCCTGCTGCCGAGCGAAGCCAGCACCGGGTCGATTTCAGCCGGCTTGTACTGGCAGGAAAGGTCGTGGGGCCGATCGTACGTGCCCTGATCGTCATGGTTGGGAATGCCTTCCATGCGGTCGCGGTAGCGAAAGCCTGCGACGAAGCTGCCGGCCTTGTCGCGCAATGCCGTCATTTCAGGTTTCGCCGGCAGGCGCTGATCGCCGGAAACCCGCACCAGAACCGCGTCGAGACAGCGCTTGAATCCGGACTGGCGGTTCTTCTCGTATTTGCCGTTGACGATGGTCTGCGAATTGTAGAGGGCTTCCAAAATCCCCGCCAT
>NZ_RZTT01000824.1 GCF_003996995.1 Mesorhizobium sp. M7A.T.Ca.US.000.02.2.1
GATTTGGCCCGCACCATCAGCGGACTGATCTTGAACCCCCACTCGGCGAATTTCTGCACCGAATCATATTGGGTCGGAGCGGGATCCGCCGTTGTGTAACCCCAGGCATAGGCGAAGAATTTGAGGTTGCGGCTGGCGGTGACGGACGGATCCTTCTGGCGCAGCGATCCGGCCGCCGTATTGCGCGGATTGACGTAGTCCTGGCCGCCGGCCGCAGCCGATCGCTGCTTCAGCGCCTCGAATTCCGCATAGGTCATGTAGACCTCGCCGCGGATCTCGATGGTTTCGGGCCAGCCCGAGCCTTTCAGCTTCGCAGGGATGTCGGCGATGGTCTTCAAATTGGCGGTGATGTCTTCGCCGACGGCCCCGTTGCCACGCGTCGAGCCCTGCACGAACACACCGTTTTCGTAACGCAACGAAGCCGACAGCCCGTCGATCTTCGGTTCGGCTGTGAAGGCGATGTCGAGCTCCTTGTCGCGATCGAAGAACCGCCGGCCGCGTTCGATGAAATCCGTGACGTCATCGTCGGTATATGCCTTGGCAAGGCTGAGCATCGGCACGGCATGGCGCACCTTGGCAAAGCCTTCCGCAGGTGCCGCTCCGACCCTGAGCGATGGCGAATCCTCGCGCACCAGCGCCGGAAAGCGCTCCTCGATGGCAAGATTGCGCCGTGCCAGCGCGTCGTACTCGGCGTCGGTGATAACAGGCGCATCTTCGGTATGGTAGCGCCGGTCGTGCTCGGCGATCTCTTCCGCCAGCCGCTTCAGCTCGGCTTCGGCCTCGCTTTCGGTCAGGGCACCAACGGGTTTTTCGGACATGCTTTCTTCCCCGAACGGTGGCGCTACAC
>NZ_RZTT01000825.1 GCF_003996995.1 Mesorhizobium sp. M7A.T.Ca.US.000.02.2.1
GACACCGGTCTTCGGCACGACGACGTCGACGGGCGGATTGCCCTTCAGCGTGTCGCGGCCGGCGAGCGCGTTGTAGTCCCAGGTGACGAGGATCGGGGTCTGGCCCTGGGCGAGCGTCGCGGCCTTTCCGATGACCGGCACGAAATTGCCGGCGGCATTGAGCTTCTTGAAGAAGTCGAGGCCAGCGGTACCGGCAGCTTCACCAGCGGCGGCACCCGACGACAGGCCGGCGGCATAAACCGCCTGGATCGCCTGGTTCGAGGCACGCGGATCACCGGCAAGGGCCACCGAGTTGGCGAATTCCGGCTTCAGCAGGTCGGCCCAGTCGGCCGGAGCTTCCTTGACGAGATCCTTGTTCACCTGGAAGGAAAGCACGCCGTAATAGTCGCCGGTCCAGAAACCTTCGGCATCCTTCGCGCTGTCGGGGATCGAGTCCCAGGTCGACACCTTGTAGGGCTGGATCAGGCCATCGGCCTTGGCGGTCGGGCCGAAGGACAGGCCGACGTCGATGACGTCGGGCGCCTGCGGACCTTTGTTGTCCTTGTTGGCCTTGATCGCCTCGATTTCGTCGCCGGAACCGGCATCCGGATTGAGTTCGTTGACGGTGATTTCCGGATACTTCGCCTTGAAGCCTGCGATGACGTCGCCGTAGCCGCACCAGTCATGCGGCAACGCGATGGTGGTGAGCTGGCCTTCTGCCTTGGCGGCCTTGACGAGATCGTCCATCGAATCCGCGGACGAAATCACCGTCGACGCGAAAAGCGCCGCGGCCGAAAGGGAAAGCACTTTCCCCGTGAATTTGAACATGTGTTCTCTCCGTTGAACTGACGCCGTTGGACGCCTGCGA
>NZ_RZTT01000826.1 GCF_003996995.1 Mesorhizobium sp. M7A.T.Ca.US.000.02.2.1
GGTTGGGCTACTGCGACTTCACTTCGCGAGGCAGTCAATCGCATCCGGTCAGCAGTGCTGAAAGGCGGGGCCGAGGGAGGGTGCTGGCAATGAGCGCGAACGCCCAGCACATCCGCAACATCGTCAAGCTGCTCGAAAGCGCCCGGTACCGCCACGACATGTACCAGGTGTTTTCCGACTGCATGGAGGCGATGGCCATTTCGTTCGCCAACGCCGTTGACTTGCGCCAGCGCGACGCCCGCGAGGCCCGCTATCTGGAAATCGTCCGGCGCTACGAGCGCGACGTGATCGAGACGTTCCCGAAGATCCTGGCCGAGGTCACCATGGCCATGGAAGCCGCCCCCGGCGACGTGCTGGGTGCAGTGTTCGGACAGCTGGAGCTGCACAACACCGCGCGTGGCCAGTTCTTCACGCCCTACGAGGTCTGCCGCCTCATGGCCCGCCTGCAGATCGGTGACGGCGCGCAGCTGCGCGAAATCGTGGACCGCAACGGTTTTGCCCTGGCGCAGGAGCCAGCCTGCGGCGCAGGCGCGATGGTCATCGCCTTAGCCCAAGAAATGCAGGACGCCGGCATCAACTACCAGCAGCACCTGCACGTGACGGCCATCGACGTTGACCCCCGCGCCGTTCACATGGCCTATGTCCAGTTCTCGCTGATGCACATTCCCGCCGTGGTCATCGTCGGCAATTCACTCACGCTGGAAGAGCGCGAACATTGGTTCACGCCCGCGCACGTCCTGGGGGGCTGAAACATGCGCCTTGCCCGCCGTGGTGCCGAGGAGGCGCGCCGGGCCATCGAAGCCCGTCCCGCCTCGACGCAGCCGGTGGCCACCCCTGCCC
>NZ_RZTT01000827.1 GCF_003996995.1 Mesorhizobium sp. M7A.T.Ca.US.000.02.2.1
GGGTTTTCCGGCCGATTTGTCGATCAAGCTGGTCGACGGCCGCTATACGGACGGAAGGGTGGTGACCGCCAATCTCGGCGGCGACCTAACGATCAAGGGACCGCTGACTTCCGCACCGGTCATTGCCGGCACCGTCAATCTCGCCAAGACGGTGATCACCGTTCCGGACAAATTGCCGGGCTCGCTGGCGGCGCTCGACGTCAAGCACAAGAATGCGCCAGGTGCGGTAAAGGCGCAGGACAAGGCGCTGCGGCCGCCGACGACCAGCGGCAAGGGCGGCGGTAGCGGCCTTGCACTCGATGTCACGGTCAACGCGCCGAACCAGATCTTCATCCAGGGCAGGGGCGTCGATGCCGAACTTGGCGGCTCGCTGAAGCTGACCGGCCCGGCCTCGTCGCCGCAAGCGGTCGGCACCTTCACCCTGCAGCGCGGACGGCTGTCGATTCTCGGCAAGCGGCTGACCTTCACCGAAGGCACGGTCGGATTTTCCGGCTCGCTGGTGCCCTATCTCAATTTGACGGCGACCACGACGACGACCGGCGCCACCGTCACCATCGTGGTGTCGGGCGAGGCGACCAATCCGAAGTTCACCTTCTCCTCCGTGCCGGCGCTGCCCGAGGACGAGGTGCTGGCGCAATTGATCTTCGGGCGCTCGATGTCGAACCTGTCGCCGCTGCAGATCGCCCAGTTGGCCGAGGCCGCCGGGCAACTGGCCGGCGTCGGCGGCTCGACGTCGCTGCTGGAAAACCTGCGCAGCGCCATTGGTGTCGACGACCTCGACGTCACCACCGACGACCAGGGCGGCACGGCGGTTTCGGCGGGCAAATACCTCAAAGACC
>NZ_RZTT01000828.1 GCF_003996995.1 Mesorhizobium sp. M7A.T.Ca.US.000.02.2.1
CCGAGGACGCCAACAAGGCCGACATCGAAGCCTTGAAGAAGTCGCTCGCCAAATATGAGGATTACACCGCTGCCGTCCGCGACCTCTATCTGTCGACCGTCGGCTGCGTCCACTACAGCGGAGAAAAGATACCGGGCGCGATGGACTACCCGAAGGGCGCCATGGGCATCCACTTCGTCAATGTCCCGAGTGTCGGCCAGAAGCTCGATCCGATGAGGCCGAACGTGCTGATCTACGAGCCGACCAAGGAAGGCCTGAAGTTGGTCGGAGTGGAATGGCTGGTGCCGCTGACGCCGGACACCAAGGAGCCGCCCAAGCTGTTTGGCCAAACCTTCATGGGACCTATGGAGGGGCACTACCCTCTCATCCCGAAGGAGTTCGTCCATTACGACCTTCATGCCTGGCTCGGGGACAACCCGAACGGCATGTTCAGTCCGACGAACCCGAACGTGAAATGCAACAAGGCCGAGTTTCCGATGCTGGAAAAACCGACCAAGATGATGCCTGGGCCGATGTAACGGGCGAGCCAGGCTGAAAGCTTTGCCAGAAGGCAGCCGAGTGGCCGGCAAGCTTTGCCAGAAGGCAGCCGAGTGGCCGGCTCGCCTTCGAAGCGGTCGGGAATCAGACCTTGGCGACGATCCGCATGAAGGCCGGCATGTCGTCGCCGAAGCCAACGGTGGAATCGTTGTCTTCCTGGTGGCGTTGGCGGGCAGGGCGGCTGTTGTCGCGCTGCGGCCGGGTGTCGCCGCGTTCGGGTGCGCGCTGTTCATTGCGATCGGATGATTTGCGCTCGGTGTTTTCCGAACGGATCGCTTCCTTGCGCGAGCGCCGTTC
>NZ_RZTT01000829.1 GCF_003996995.1 Mesorhizobium sp. M7A.T.Ca.US.000.02.2.1
ACCTCAAGGCTCGTGCCGAAGAATACCGCGAGAAGATGATCGAGGCCGCCGTCGAAATGGACGAGACGGCGCTTGAAAATTACCTCGAAGGCAAGATGCCGTCGAATGACGAGATCCGCGCGCTGATCCGCAAGGGCACCATCGCGGTCAAGTTCTACCCGATGTTCTGTGGCTCGGCCTTTAAGAACAAGGGCGTGCAGCCGCTGCTCGACGCCGTCGTCGAATATCTGCCGTCGCCGGCCGATGTTCCCGCCATCAAGGGTGTCGATGCCAAGACCGACGCCGAGATCGAGCGTCACGCCGACGACAACGAGCCTCTGTCGATGCTCGCCTTCAAGATCATGAACGACCCGTTCGTCGGTTCGCTGACCTTTGCCCGCATCTATTCGGGCAGGCTCACCAAGGGCATCTCGGTCGACAACACCGTGAAAGGCAAGAAAGAGCGCATCGGCCGCATGCTGCAGATGCATGCGAACTCGCGCGCCGACGTCGAAGAGGCTTTTGCCGGCGACATCGTTGCTCTTGCCGGTCTCAAGGACACGACCACCGGCGACACGCTGAGCGATCCGCTGCATCCGGTCATTCTCGAGCGCATGGAATTCCCCGATCCGGTCATCCAGATCGCCATCGAGCCGAAGACCAAGAACGACCAGGAAAAGATGGGCCTCGCCCTTCACCGCCTGGCCGCCGAGGATCCGTCCTTCCGTGTCAAGACCGACGAGGAAAGCGGCCAGACCATCATTTCCGGCATGGGCGAACTTCTCCTGGACATCATCGTCGACCGTATGCGTCGCGAGTTCAAGGTCGAGGCCAATGTCGGCGCACCGCAGGTG
>NZ_RZTT01000082.1 GCF_003996995.1 Mesorhizobium sp. M7A.T.Ca.US.000.02.2.1
GATAGCAGACGACCTGGCGAGTGGCCGGCTGGTCGAAATTGACCTCGAATCCTTCAGGGAGGTGAGTTCGCCGCTGTTTGCCATGCACCGCAACGATCGCAGCCCGAAGCCCGCGGCGGCCTGGCTGATCGACCAGTTCAAGCGCCAGCTCGGCTGCTTCAACGAGTTCGAACCGGGCGAGGTGCCTGAGGAAGAGACAGGCCATCGATCAGTGCCATGAGCACGGCGCGGTAGTCCTGAACTGACGCACCGGCCTCAATGGCCAAGGCGGCACGATCGAAGGCGGAGCCGAGCAGTGCGGTCAGCGCGTCGGCCGGCAATCTCGCCATCGTCTGCGCCCGCATCGCCGCGACCAGCCCTTCGCGCAGCGAACGGTTGCCGTGGCGGTTGTCGATCGCGTCCATGGCGGCGCGGCCAAGCACGGCCGGGCCGTCGAGCAGCAGCAGCCGCGTGCGGCCGGGTGCGCGCATCGCGGCGAGATAGGCGTCGGAGCCGGCAATGAGCGCGTCGCGGGCATTGAGCGATGGCGGCGAAGCGCGCTCGATCTCCTCAGCCACCGCCATCGCCTCCTGCTCGACCACGGCGGCAAACAGCGCCTGCTTGTCGGCGAAGTGATGATAGAGCGCGCCGCGCGTCACGCCGGCGGCAGCGACGATCTCCGGCGTGCTGGTCTCGGCATAGGATTTTTCGGTGAACAGCTTTCGTGCCGCGGCAATCAGGTCGGCGCGCGTCGCCTCGGTGCGGTCACGGTTGGAACGACGCGCGGAATCGCGTTGCATACATGCAGCCTGTATGTTAACTGAAGTTACGTGCAGACTGTATGTTAATTGATGGGAGAAGGAAAGATGAGGACGACGAGCTATTACCCGGTGCTGATGACCGGCGACGTCGCCGGCACGGCGGCGTTCTATATCGAGCATTTTCGCTTCCAGCCGCTATTCGAAAGCGACTGGTATGTGCATCTGCAATCGGTGGAGGACAGAAGAGTGTCAATCTCGGCATCGTCCAGGGCGATCATGAGACGCTCCCGGAAGAGGGGCGAGGCCGCGCGTCGGGCCTGCTGATCAACTTCGAGGTGAGGGACCCGGATGCGGTCTATGAACGGATCGTCGCGGCCGGGCTGCCGATCCTGCGCTCTCTACGCGACGAACCTTTCGGCCAGCGCCATTTCATCACGCGGGATCCCAATGGCGTGCTGGTCGACGTCATCAAGCCGATTCCGCCCAGCGAGGCGTTTCTGGCGCAGTACGCGGAGGGGGCTGTGGGCACCTGAACGATGTTTTCGTGTTGGCTGTTTCCTACGCAATTTATGATCATCCGGTAATGCCAAGCCGGGAAAGGTTTGATTTCTGAGCAGATGTGCGATGCAATCATGCGAGTGCAGGTGGCGAGCGGACCATTGAATGACCGAAGATCTTGTCGATCGAATTTATGAAGCGGCGTTCGTCCCCGATTTATGGCCAGACGTCTTCGACAGGTTGAGCGAACTGTCGAACTCGGCCGGAGGCGGTATGGGTTTATTCGATGATCGGCTGGACCCGATGCTCATCGCGTCGGACCTGGTCCGGCCGATACTGGAGGGCATCTCTGCGGAAGGCGGGGTCAAGAGCAGCAGTGTCTCCCAACTCCTGCTGACGCTGCCCCCACCCTCGGAATTCGTCTACGACGCGGATTACTTCCCCAAGGAGGCGCTCGAGAACAATCGGACGCGGCTCGACCGGACGCTGCCATTGGGAATCGGTGGCGAAGTCGGTACGTTCATATCCCTGCCTACAGGCGAAGTTCTGTTGTTTACGATGGAGCGTTGGCTGACCAATGATCGGCCATCCCGAGACGAATTGGACCAGCTCAACCGCATGAGGCCACATTTGGCGCGCGCCGGCCTGATTGGTGCGCGCCTGCGGCTGGAACGAGCGCGCGCTACGACTACGGCGCTTGGGGCGATCGGCCTGCCGGCCGCGGTGATGACGAGCAGGGGACGCGTTGTGGCGACCAATCAACTGCTTGACGCTCTGCCCCTTGTGTTCGTGCCGACGGCCCGTGATGGGCTCGCCCTTGCCGATGCCAAGGCAAACAAGTTGTTTCAGCAGGCGATTGCAAGCGGGACTGGTGACGCTGCGTCGGGTCGCTCCGTGCCCATAGCGCCAAGCGAGAATAGCGAGGCCATGATCGTTCACCTCATCCCTCTTCGCCGTCTGGCGCACGAACTTCTCTCAGGCGCCGACATACTGATCGCAGCCACGGCTCTCAACCCGACGAATCTGGTGCCTTCGCCGACCATCCTGACGGGCCTTTTCGACCTCTCGCCGGCCGAGGCGCGATTGGCAGCGGCATTGGTATCGGGGGATAGCCTTGGTGTGGCGGCGACAAGCGCCAACATCACCTATCGCACGGCCAGCACGTATCTTGGTCGTATCTTCGACAAGACAGGCACGCATCATCAGGCGCAACTCGTAGCTCTCCTGAAGGGAGCCTATGTCCCCGTTGCTCCCTCGAAGGGGGATTGAGCAACGGCGGCCTTAAAGCCTTCGTTCCCAGAACCGCGGCACACTTCTGGGCGACATGCACTAGCTTCGCGCCACCGGCGTCACCGTCACCTGGCTGACGCCGGTGCGGCGCACCACGGTGCATTGTGTCTCGCGGCCGATGCGCTCGGCGTCGAGCACGCGCACCAGGTCGTCGACGCCGGTGACCGGGCGGCCGTCTATTGCGGCGATGATATCGCCCTCCTTCAAGCCGGCCTTGGCCGCCGGGCCATCCTTCTCGACGCTGCGCAGCCGCACCGCGGTATTCGTCGACACTTGCGACAGGAGCGCGGCGCGTCTCGGCAGATTGACGGTGTCGGCCGAGACGCCGATGAAGGCGCGGCGCACGCGGCCGAAGCGGATGATCTCCGAAATGACGAAATTGGCGGTGTTGGAGGCAACCGCGAAGGCGATGCCTTGCGCGCCATGGATCATGGCGGTGTTTACGCCGATGACCTCGCCGGCCGACGATACCAGCGGTCCGCCGGAATTGCCGGGATTGAGCGCTGCGTCGGTCTGGATGACGTCGTCGATCAGCCGGCCGGTGGAGGCGCGCATCGAGCGGCCGAGCGCGGAGACGACGCCGGAGGTGACGGTCCATTCGAAACCGAGCGGGTTGCCGATTGCAATGGCGATCTGGCCGCGCCGCAGCCGTTTGGAATCGCCCAGCGGTGCGACGTCGGCAAAGCTGCCGTCGGCGCGCACCAGCGCGATGTCGGTGTCGGGATCGCGGCCAAGAACACGACCCTCTCTCGAGGCGCCGTCCGGCATCGAGACGCGTACTGTCCTGGCATCGCCGACGACATGGAAGTTGGTGACCACCAGCCCGTCCGGCGCAATGACGAAGCCGGAGCCATGGCCGCCCTGACCGCCAACGCGCTCGATGCGGCAGACGGCCGGACCGATGCGGTCGACAGCGTCGGCAACCGTAGTCGAATAGGCGTCGAGCAGCGTATCATCGGTTTGGAATTTGGCGGCGGCGAGGGCCATGGGAGGGCTCCGTGTGTTCAGGCTTGATCGTGACTATATGTGCGGAGCGGCTGGAACCGCAGCGACCTGACCAGATGGCCAGTCAAACCGGCAACTAGCCGTCAGGCGAGTACCCGCGGACGCGCTGTCGAGCGATATCTGGGGCATGGATGAACCCAGGAGACCATTAATGAGCGATTTCAATCTGAGCGCGTTTTCGCAAGCCGTCGCCGATCTCGCCGCCAAGGCCGCGCCGGCAACGGCTGGATTCGCTACGCATCATCACCGCACGGCAAGCGCCTTCCACTGGCGTGACGGCTATTTCGTCACCGCTGAAGAGGCTGTCGAGGCCGGCGAGGAGATCGATCTGGTGTTGGCCTCGGGGGAAACGGTGAAGGCCGAGCTGGTTGGCCGCGACCCTTCGACCGGTGTTGCCCTGCTGAAGCCGGCGGAGGCCGTCAGCGCCGCGCCGCTGGCCAAGGCCGATGCGGTGCGGCCGGGCAACATCGCCATTGCCATCGGCAGCAGCGACGGTTCGGCTTTGGCTATTTCGGGCTCGGTGGGCGAAGTCGGCCCGGCCTGGCGCTCGATGCGCGGCGGCACCATCGACCGGCGCATCAATCTTGCCGTCGGCGCCGGCGGCCGTTTCGAGGGCGGCCCGGTTCTCGACGCCAAGGGTGCGCTGATCGGCATGCTGTTGTTTGGACCGCGCCACCGGGCGCTGGTCATGCCTTACGAGACGATCGAGCGGGCGGTCGCGACCTTGCGCGAAAAGGGCCATGTCGCGCGCGGCTATCTCGGCGCCGGCTTGCATCCGGTACGCGACCGCGACGCGCAGGGCGCGATGGTGATGAGTCTCGATGACGATGGTCCCGCGAAGGCCGCCGGTCTCTCTCTTGGCGATATCATCGTGGCGTGGAACGGTGAGGCGGTGCACGGCCCGCGGGACCTGATCTGCAGGCTCGGACCCGACAGTGCCGGCGCTTCGGTGACGCTCGGTGTCGTGCGCGGCGGCGAACAGCGCGATGTCGTGCTGACAATCGGCGAAAAGCCACTGAGCTGAGGCATCCATGGACACGCTCACCAGCGACAGGATCATGCATGACGGTGCCGTCTCGCGGCGGCTGGTGGTGCTGATTGCGCTTGGCGATGCGTCACGCGCCGAGCGCCTGGCGGCCTCGCTGGCCGCGAGCGATGACCTGCTGCCGGTCGTGGCCGGCGGTGGAAGAGCCGACGTCGCCATCGTTGACGACAGCATTGGTGATGGCGTGCCGGCCCTCATTCCACGGGTGCTGCTGACCGGACGCGCTGGCGGCGAGCGGCCCGCCGGTGAGGTGCTGGCCGTGATGTCCGCTGGCGCGGAGGATTTGTTGATCGCCGCGGCGGCGCGGCTGGCCGCGGCCGGCTATCGCGTCTCGGGCGAGCGCGGAAGCGGACGCGATGAGGATTTCCGTGCCGGCGATGGCGAGCCGTTCGAGGAGGAGGCCTCCGACGAGCATGCCGCCCGGCCTTCGCTGTCGCCGCGTGAGGCGGAAGTGTTGGCGCTGCTGGCCGAGGGCGCTCCAAACAAGGTGATTGCGCGGCGGCTGAACATTTCGGTGCACACCGCGAAGTTCCATGTCGCTGCAATCCTGATCAAGCTCGGCGCCGCCAACCGCACCGACGCGATTGCCATTGCGATGCGCCAAGGGCTGGTGCTGGTTTAGTCATAAACCCTACGCTGCGTAACGCGGTGTCCAGCGTGTCGGGTCTTGCGCTGCGGTCGCCCGCCGCGCAAAGGTTTGCGCCTGTTGTGTTGCAAGGGAGGCGCAAGGAAATGTCGCTCAAGGGAAAGACGCTGTTCATCTCCGGCGGGTCGCGCGGCATCGGGCTGGCGATCGCGCTGCGCGCGGCGCGCGACGGCGCCAATGTGACGATCGCAGCCAAGACCGCCGAACCGCATCCGAAGCTGCCGGGCACGATTTATAGCGCTGCCGAAGAGATCGAGCAGGCTGGCGGCAAGGCGCTGCCTGTTTTGTGCGACATCCGCGAGGAGGCGCAGGTGGCCGAGGCGGTCGCCAGGACCGTGGAAAAATTCGGCGGCATCGACATCTGCGTCAACAATGCCAGCGCCATCCAACTCACCGGCACGCTCGAGACCGACATGAAGCGCTACGATCTGATGCATCAGATCAACACGCGCGGTACCTTCCTGGTCTCGAAAATGTGCATTCCTCACCTGAAGTTGGCGCAAAATGCTCACATCCTGAATCTGGCGCCGCCGCTCGACATGAAGGCCAAGTGGTTCAGGAATCACGTCGCCTACACCATGGCCAAGTTCGGCATGTCGATGTGCACGCTGGGCATGAGTGCGGAGTTCGCCAAGGACGGCATCGCTGTCAATTCACTGTGGCCGATCTCGACCATCGACACGGCGGCGGTGCGCAATCTGCTCGGCGGCGCGACGGTGGCGGCGATGAGCCGTTTGCCCGACATCATGGCCGACGCCGCGCATGCCATCTTCATGCGCCCGGCGCGCGAGACAACAGGTAATTTCTACATCGACGAGGAGGTGCTGCGCGCCGAGGGCGTCAGTGACTTTTCAGCCTATGCGCCAGCTGCGACGGGGCCTCTGGCCGGTGACTTTTTTGTCCCTGACGAGGTGTTTGCCCGCACGGACAGCAAGATCAAGAGTATCTACTAGATCCGCGTCATTGTGAGCGTCGAGCTAAGCCGTCCGCCGTGGCTGAGCCACGGCAAAGCCTCGTTCAAACAAAGCGATAGGGCGCCAACCCTGCCGGGGTGATTCAAGGTCCGGCAGGCGCTTGCTTACGCCTCATCCTTCTTGCCTTTGCCGAGGCCCATCAGCCGGTCGATATAGGCGAGCATGAGGGCCGAGGCGACGAAGGCGAGATGGATGATGGTCAGCCACATCAGCTGGTCGGTCGTGTAGGTCGACGAGTTCAAAAACACCTGCAAAAGGTGGATGGACGAGATGGCGACGATGGTCGAGGCAACCTTGACCTTCAGCGAGCCGACATCGATGGTGCCCAGCCAGTGCACGCCACCCTCCTGGTCGTCGAAGCGGCTGACGAAGTTCTCGTAGCCCGAGATGATGACCATCACCACCAGCGAGGCAACCAGTGTGGCATCGATCAGGCCGAGCATCTTGAGGATAGTGTCGGTGTCACCGAGCGTGAACGCCAGGGTAATGAACTCATAAAGCTTCTTGCCGAATGACAGCGCATAGACGGCCAATGCCAGGGCCAGGCCGATATAGAAAACGACGAGCAACCAGCGTGAAGCGAGAATGATCGATTCGATGGCGAGTTCGAGACGCTTCACGGGATGATTCCGGCTGGTTATCTCTCAGACAATGGTCGTATTCGGCCACGCCGCCACCGTTTGCAAGACAAAAAACCCCGCCGAACAAGGTCCGGCGGGGTTCAATGCGTCCCGCTGGAGTCGGGACGGGGCAGGGAACGCCCAGCACCGAATCTGGGGTGGCTGGGCCCACGATTCAATGAGCCGTGTCTAATGCCCGTACAATTCTTGTTGAACCCGTCACATCCATCCATCCCCGGCGGTGCCGGGGATGGATGCTTCTCGTGCCGATTCCACAAACCGGGACATGATTTTGAAATCATGACCTAATTGTTGTTGGCCACAGGTGCCACCAGCGAGGTGATGCGGCGAATGCCGACGCGCCGGTTCTCGCGGTTCGGCGCCGACGTATTGACCTTCAGATACTCCTCGCCATAGCCCTGTGTCGTCAGGTTCTCCGGCGGGATGCCGAAGGCGTTGGTCAGAGCCTCGGCCACCGATTCTGCGCGGCGATCGGAAAGAGCCAGGTTAGCCTCCGGTGTGCCGACGGCGTCGGTGTGACCTTCGATCAGGAAGGTCTCGGCCGGATTCTTCTTCAACAGCTTCTCCATTGCGGTGGCGACGCCCTCGAGCTTCTGCACCTCGGTGTCGGAGATCGAGGCCGAGCCGAATTCGAAGTTGAGCGTGTCGAGATCGACGCGCCGTGCGATGTCGCGCACGCGGGCCGAACGTTTGACCTCGTCGATCGAGTAGAGGCGCTGGACCTTCTCCACCGGTGGCTGTTCGAGGAAGGTGTAGTAGTCGTCCGGATCTTCGACATCCTCGGAGTCCAGAATGTACTCCTCGCGCGGGATTGTCAGCCGCATCGGCGGCAGATCATCGCCGGGATCGCGCCAGTCGCTGTCGTCCTCATAGTGCCGCTCATCGACATAGCTCAGCACATATTCGCGTCCATCCGGCGCAATGCGCGAACGCTGGATCACGTCGCCATAGCGATTGCGGATGGTGACGATCTGAACACCGTTGTCACGCTCGACGATTTCCCGGGTGCGGTCGCCCGACAGATCCTCATAGTAGACGTTCCTGGCGCCGCGGGCCATGCGCGGGGCGTCATTGCTCTCGACGAATGTCTGGTTGTTGAACTGCAGGATGACGCGGTCGCCGAGTTCCCTGACGACGTCGACGCCTTTCGGACGCCGGCGGTCACGGACGTTCTCATCGGGCGCACGCTCTACGCGCGTGCCCTTTTCCTCGGTCACCGGCGCGATCTTCTCGGGCTTGATCTCCTGTTGTGCGGCCCTGTCGTCGGTGGGCGGCGGACCTTGGTCGATGGGAGCAGCCACCGGCTTGCGGCCCTGATCGCCACCTTGCTGGGCATTTTGCCCGCCATTCTGCTGCTCGCCATCCTGGGGGACGATCTTGTCGCCCTGCTTGCGGCCGCCCCTGCGCTCGGCGTCCTTCTGGCTGTCCAGGATGGGAGCGGCGTTTGGATCGGCCGGTGCTTCGCCTTGCACCGGGTTTTCGCCCTGTGCCGGTGCTGCCGTCTGACCATTGGCCGGTTGTTCGCCGGTGGCTGGCTGTTCGGCTGTGGCCGGCTGCTCGCCAACAGGTTTCCTGACACGCTTCTTCGTCGTGTCCTGGGGCTGCTCGCCCTGGGCCGCGGGCTGTTCGCCGGCAGGGGCCGTCGCCTCTCCAGCGGGAGCCTCTTTCGGTGCCGGGGCGACTTCAGGTTGGGCCTGCTGGTCCTGCCTGTTCTTCTTGCGCGGCTTGGCCTGCTCGCCGGGCTGATTGTCGTTGGCCGGTTCCGCCTGGTTGGCCGGAGCCTGCTCGGTTTGCTGCTGCTGGTCGCGCTTCTTCCTGCGCGGCTGCTGTTCCTCGGCTGGCGCTGCCTGTTCGGCCGGCGCCTGCTCGGTCTGCTGCTGCTGGTCGCGCTTCCTGCGCGGCTGCTGTTCCTCGGCTGGCGCGGCCTGTTCGGCCGGCGCCTGTTCGGTCTGTTGCTGCTGGTCGCGCTTTTTCCTGCGCGGCTGCTGTTCCTCGGCTGGCGCGGCCTGTTCGGCCGGCGCCTGCTCGGTTTGCTGCTGCTGGTCGCGCTTCTTCCTGCGCGGCTGCTGTTCCTCGGCCGGAGCGGCCTGTTCGGCCGGCGCCTGCTCAGCCTGCTGCTGCTGGTCGCGCTTCTTCCGGCGTGGCTGCTGCTCCTCGGCGGGCTGTTCGCTCTGGGCAGGCGCGGCCTGCTGTTCAGGCTCGGCCTTCTTGCGCTCGCGCTTCTGTTCGGGTTCCGCCTGCTGCTGTTGTGCGCAGGCTTCGCCTTCGGCGCATGCTGCTTGCGCCAGGATGAATGGGGCTGCCGTGCGCTGGGCAAGGCCGGACGCGACACTTCCCTGAAGCGGGAACGCGCCCAACGGCGCGGATGCCATAAGCAGGCCGAGTGCCGTGCCTGCCAGAATCCGTGGTTGGCGTTTCATCGAAATTCTCCTTGTGGGGTCCCATCCTTGCCGAAACCGATCTTGTGCCGATTGGTTCCAGTCTGGCACGGATAGAGGCCGTACGGGGCGATTGACCGACCTTTTGAAGGCAACTTCATGTCATTCACCTGGCGATAGCCGCAATTGCGACCATTGCCGCGCTTGACCTTGCCCGCGGCTGGGGCCACATCCCGGAAATGGAAACGCCATTCTGGAAAACCAAGGCGCTGGAGGCGATGAGCCCGGCCGAGTGGGAATCGCTGTGCGACGGCTGCGGTAAATGCTGCCTTTCGAAGCTTGAGGACGAGGACACCGGCGAGATATACTGGACCAGCGTCGGCTGTCGGCTGTTCGATGCCGAGACCTGCCGCTGTTCGGACTACGTCAACCGGCTGGCGCGCGTTCCCGACTGCGTCGGGCTGACGCCACAGAATGTGCGAACCATCAGTTGGCTGCCCAGCACCTGTGCCTATCGGCTGGTGGCCGAGGGCCGCGACCTCTACTGGTGGCACCGGCTGGTGTCGGGCAGCGCCGAGACCGTGCATGAAGCCGGCATCTCGATGCGCGGCCGGGTCAAGGCGAGCGAAACCGATCTTGCCGAGCCGGAAGACTATTTTGACTATGTACTGGACGAGGAGCCGTAGGACCAGCGGCGGTGAGCAAGAGCCTCGCGTTTGAAGACATTCGGCCAATCCGCGGGGTCGGAACCGGGCGCCGAGTCAGGCGTTCTGGCCTTCACCGAGGGCTGGGGACGACGGCGAATGGCGGGAACTTTCCTTTTCCCGCCATATGAACCGGAGATGAACGGCAGGTTCGTAAAGAGTTCAGACAGGCAGGCGCATTCTCCCACCATCGGTTCACGAGGACGGGCGAAGGCCCGCAAAAAGGAGAGAAGACGATGTTCAACACGATCAAGACGGCAGCCCTTTCGGCCCTGGTCGGTCTCGGCACGCTGGCGGCCGTTCCCGCTCACGCCGACAGCCTCTATCTCGGCTTCGGCAACAACAACGATCCGCGTTTCGGCGTCTATACCGGTGACGACGGTTATCGCCATCGCCGTGACGAGCGCCGTGGCAACTGGCGCCGTGGCTGCTCGCCGGACCGCGCCCTCGACAAGGCCGAACGCATGGGCCTCCACCGCGTCCGGATCGTCGACGTCAACCCTCGTACGGTAAAAGTGGCGGGCCGCCAGGATGGCGACCGTGTCGTGGTGGTGTTCGCCAATGAGCGCGGCTGCCCGGTCATCTATCGCTAAGCTCGGGTTTGGCCGATCAAGAGGCATGATCCTCTGCAAGGATCAGCCGGCGGCATGATCTTCTACGAAGATCAGCCGGGAGACACAATCTTCTGCGAAGATTGGTCTGGACTAGCCGAGCCCCTTTCCGTTTGAAGGGTGTGGCTCGAAAAAACCCGCGGGAGCAATCCCGCGGGTTTTTTCATGCACGCTATTGGTTGATGATTGCCGTGGCCAGGCTCAGCCACGGATCTTCAGAGCCGCTTATTTCAGCTCGAAGGTGACGGTGACCTGCACATTGTAGGCGTTCTCACCGGCCTGTACCGGAGCCGCGCCGGCCGCGGCATCGAAGGCTTTGGCATTGATCGGCATCGGCGCCGGCCTGATGTTCTGGTCTGTGATCTCGAGCACCCGGCCCAGGCTGACGCCGGCGGCTTCGGCCAGCGTCTTGGCCTTGGCCATGGCGTCGGCGACCGCCTTCTTGCGCGCCTCGGTGACCGTAGCTGCCGGGTTGTCATTGGTGAAGGCAATGCCGCCGCCCTGGTTGACGCCTAGCGACACCGCCTTGTCGAGGATCTCGCCTGTCTTGTCGACGTCGCGCACCCGCACCGAAAGCGTGTTGGTCACCTGGTAGGCGACGAGTTCGGCTTCCTGACTGCCGTCCGGCTTGTTGGTGTAGTTGTAGCGCGGGTTGATCTGGATGCCAGCGGTCTGCAGATCGCGGTCCTTGATGCCGGCGGACTTCATCGCCGCGATCACGGCGGCCATGGCGTCATTGTTGGCATCGAGCGCGGCGCGCGCGGTTTTGGCCTCGCGCATGACGCTCAGCGTCAGGACCGCCAGATCGGGGGCTACGGTTGCTTCGCCTTCGCCCGACACGATGATGCGGGGCGGCGTCGGCAGATCGGCGGCTCCAGCCATCGCCGGAAAAGCGATTGCAGTGGCGAGCGCGAGAGGCAAAAGATGTCTGGTCATGAAAATCTCCTTGGTCTGCGATCAAGTCGCATGGGGTCGCGTAGAGCGCGATTATGGGTTGATTTGGGCGATCTGCGGAAGCCCGTCGGGAAAGCCTTGTGCCGCGATGCGAAAAACATTAATCCAGCCCGCGTGGGGCCTGTAGCTCAATGGTTAGAGCCGGCGGCTCATAACCGCTTGGTTGGGGGTTCGAGTCCCTCCGGGCCCACCATAACCATTGATTTTATTGATAAAAATATGCCTCGGCCCAAAACGTTTTGGGCCCATTATGGGCCCAAAGAGAAAGGTCGGTTGATATGCCATCCTGCGCACGGTCGGTTGATTGGCTTACTTGACGACGCGCAGGGCCGCTCGCTGCTTCATCGCATCGCGTTTGGCCTCACGCTCGTTGATGGCGCGGGCTATGTCGACAGCCATTCGCTTCTTGTTTGCCTCTCGGACATATTCGTCCGTCACCGTCATGGAAGAATGCCCCATCGCCTCCATGATGGCGCGCGCTTGGATGTTGCATTCGGCGAGATACGTGCCGAAGGTGCGGCGGAGCCCGTGCAGAGTGTAGCCCTCCGGAATGCCTGCCTGCTTGTTCCAATGTGCCATCATGCCGGTGAGGCTCTTTTCGGCGAATGGATGCCCATAGGCATTCTTCAGTACCGTCCCGCCTTCCGAACGATCGAGCGGCGCCAACGCTTGCGCCAGTTTGTCGACGATTGGGATGAACATCTCGCGCCCGCCGTGACGGTTGCGGTTCTTCTTCTGCCGGAAATCGAAGGCCTCGATCATCTCCAGAGAGCCATCGAACAGTTCGATCTCCTCGAAGACCAAATCGTCCCATTCCAACGAGGCGATATCGCCGCGTCGGTTGCCGAGCCAGAAGGCGAGCGCGTAACAGGTGCGCGGCGGGGAGCCGATCGGATGGCGCGCCTCGAACTTTTCACGAATGGGGACCGGCCACGCGGGATTGGCGGTCGATTTAGGAATGCGGACGCGGATCGACAGTGAGGGATCGTCCTGTGGTTTGATCCATTTCTCAACTTCGATCCCCACCCACAGGAGCTTCTTGATCGCGACCAGCAGGTGCTTGGCAACCGTCCGGTTGGCGGCAAAGACGCTTTCGATAATCGCGCGCAGATGGTCGGCGTCGAGATGTTCTACTGGCGTATCGCGCCAAGTCAGCGGATAGGCAGGATCGACCTGCATCCGGAGGAAGCGTTCAATAAGCCGGGCATTTTTCCGTTGCGTAGCTTCGTCAAAGTCCAGCCATTCCATCGTCGCTTCAAGTCGCCGCGCAGCATGACCGAACGTTTTTGGCAACGCCCGACCGGGGAGGTCGATAATAATTGCCTTCAGGCCCTGGCCTTGCGTTGCCCTTTCATAGGCAGCCTCGAATTCCGGATCGCCGGGCTGACCGGGAAGGCGGATTTCGGGCATTCCCTTTGCACGATAACGATAGACTGTTTTTCCGTTTTTGAGGCGCGACGAAACGCCGGGGTAAGTGTCATCCTTGAATGGCCGGGCCACTAATGCCTCCTTCCAGTCCTCTACCGCCGCTTTTCCGCATGCGGAGAGGCCTCTATCATCGCCTGAAGCGAAAGGGATTTGCTTTCGAGAGCAACGCGTAGGAGTATCGGGTACGGGAAACCTCGGCCTTGCTCTATGCCTTCGTATGTTCGTTTCGGTATTCCCAACACCTTGGCTGCACTTTCAGCAGTGAATCCCCCCTTCGCCCGCCAGGCTTTCACATCTCGCGCAAGCTTCTCATTCTCGTTCACGTCATCCCTTCCGCTCAGACGATGACCGTACTACGCCAACAGCGTATACGCAATGTGCGTAGTCTCTATCTTGTTGCTGCCTTCCGCTTACTCCGATCCAACAGTTCTTGGAGACCGCTATCTTTGTCCGGCAGGGAGGCTGGTCATGCATTCCTATGGGCCTCCCAAGCCTAGCTCTCGGCCATCCGAATCCCCTCAAGGGAGATGGATGGTCAGAGCGCTGGTGGCCAAGGCAATGCTTGCTCAGGACTCGATTCGGCGGCCAATGCGCCTTCAGGTCCTTACATCATGCTGGTTTCGAGGCGCTCCACGATCTCGTCAATTTCCTTGGCGCTACGACGGCGCTGTTGTTTATGTATGGATCGCGCCAACAGCAGATCTCCTTTGAGAAGGGCGTCGACGAGGGCCCCGTGAGCTTCCGTCGAAGGCACCGGAGTTGGCCTAAACGTGCGGGTTATGGTCCGTACGCGCCACATCTGTTCGAGGAACTGGTTGGCGCATTTGATTAGGACTTCGTTGCCGCTCAGTCCCAGCAATGCGCCATGGAATTCCGCGTCCGCTTCGGACCACCGCTTCAGGTCGTCCATCTCGTTCGCCTTCCGCATCTTGGCGACGGCGACCACGAGGGATTGAAGCAGCTCCTGGGAACAGCGCTCGTGGATCACGTCGATCGCGAGCAATTCGAGGCCGGCAAGAACCTCTTGGATGTCCCACAGTTCCTTTCGCGAAATCAGGGGCACGCGGAAGCCCTGGCGCGGCAGCACCTCCAGCAAATTTTCTTCAGAAAGACGCTGCAACGCAACTCTGATCGGCGTACGACTCATCCCCAGACGTTTCTCGACCTCGCCGATGGAGATGGACACGCCCGGCCGATAGCTACCTGCGAGGATGTCACGCTTGAGTGATGCATAGGCCACGTCGTAGTTCGTTTGATTTTCAGAAGCCATCGGCGCTCCAGATTATGACAGGAATTATACGCTATTGTATACCTACAAAGGTCCCAAATGTCCATCTCGCCTTCTTCCTTTGAAAGCGGAAGTAGGTGTGCCCGATCCCGACGAAGCCAAACGGATGACTCAGAGACGGCACATCAGGTTGCTCTCACGACGGCTGCGCGCTCTTGAGGGCTTGATCGAGGTGGCGATTTCTCGAATCCACGCATTGCCCCTTGCATTCTGACGCTGTAGGTGCGAACCGGCTCGGCGATATTCTTGACCTTTTGAGCGCCGGCAAAGTCGATTGGCAGGCTGAGCTTGCCCTTCATGTGATCGTAGGCGGTGCCCGAGATGAGAACGCCGCCCGGCGGGCAAAGCTGCTCAAGGCGCGCCGCCACGTTCACGCCGTCGCCGAAGAGATCATCGCCTTCGACCACCACGTCGCCGAGATTGATGCCGATACGAAATACTACGCGACGCTCGGCAGGTGCCTCGATCTGATGCGCGGCGACGCTGGTCTGAATGGCCACGGCGCAAGCAACGGCATCGACGACGGAGTGGAACTCAACCAGGGCGCCATCGCCCATGAGCTTGACGACGCGTCCCTTATGCTCGTTGAGTAGTGGATCGATCACCTCCGCCCGGAGCGCCTTGATCGCTCCCGAGCGTCGCCGCCTCGTCGGCCTCCATGAGGCGCGAGTAACCGACGATGTCGGCGGCCATAATGGCCGCCAAGCGCCGCTCCGGTCGAGTGGTCACCACGCTGGTGTGCTCCCACAGCCAAAGGTGTGCTCTCGCATCTGGCTCGCTTCGATCCTTTCAGGTCTCGACTCAAACCGCAAGGCGAATGGGCTACGGGTAGTGGGTCAGTTTGAAATCTATTGCTCGGCAGCTTACCGCAGTTCCGATCGGGGAGCGGACCGTCCGGTCTTGGCCCCAATCCTGTCGTTCATTGGTAATCCGACCGGTATTCGCCGATGCGGCGAGAGCGGCTTGCGAGAATAGGCGGGGCAGGCGAGGGCTATTCTTAGGCTTAGTTCGGCCTTCGATGGTCTGGCATTCTCCAAGCAGGCTAACGCCTCTATAGACGCCAGTGTGTTTGCCCTTCTGAAGCCTTCCCCTTGCCCCTCTCTGATAGTCAATCGCTATCAACGCCATTGCGCGGCCCTCTGCAACACCTCGGCAAAACTGGCTCAATGAGATCCGTCCGCGTGATGCGGTCTTGCGGCCAGATGCGCTGCAATCACGTCCAGAAGCGGCTTTCCCGCCCTGTCGGTGCGGGTAGTAATTTTCATAGGCTCCCTCCCTCGTTTGGTGTCCCTCCGCCATGGCGCCGGTGCGGGACGGGGCTTGGCTTTCTGGGCTAGGCATTCATCGGGAATTCGAACCACGGTCCACGCCCGAGCAACTAAGATAAATTCACCTGCCCAGATTGACATTTGTCGAGCGCTAATCGACTATTGTAAAAATCGACAGGGAGTAGCAATTCTTCTGTCGATCGGCTCGCGCCAGGGAGGGGTGTCGAGCATCCGTGGGAGGAGAAAAAATTGGAATTTCTGCTCGAAGTAGAAGGGCTGAAGAAATCCTTCGGCGGCGTCGCAGCCTTGCGCGAAGGCCGCTTTCAACTTCGCGCCGGCACGGTTCACGCACTCTGCGGCGGCAACGGCGCGGGCAAGTCGACCTTTCTCAAGATACTGATGGGCATCTACAAGCGTGATGCCGGCACAATCCGCCGCCGTGGCAAGGACGTGGAATTCGGAGGCCCGGCCGACGCATTGGCCTCGGGCATTGCCATCATCGAACAGGAACTCAGCCCTGTCCCTCACATGACGGTCGCGGAGAACATCTATCTTGGCCGCGAGCCTTCCGCGCGGTTCGGAGGCATCGATTTCCGCGCGATGAACCGGTCCGCGCAAAAGTTGCTGAACGATCTCGAATTCGATATCCGAGCCACGCAATACATGATGAACCTCTCCGTCGCGCAGATGCAGCTCGTCGAGATCGCCAAGGCGCTCAGTCACGACGCCGAGGTCATCTTCATGGATGAGCCGACATCGGCGATCGGCGAACGCGAGGCGCAGCACCTCTTTGCCGCGATCCGCCGCCTGCAGGCCCAGGGCCGCGGCATCGTCTATGTTTCCCACCGGCTGTCGGAGATCTTCCAGATCGCCGATTCCTACACGGTCTTTCGCGACGGGGCCTATGTCGGCAGCGGGACGCTGGCCGACATCGACCGACCCGGTCTCATTCGCATGATCGTCGGCCGCGAGCTGTCGGAAGAATACATCAAGACCAACGCACCCACCTTGGAAACCGGCCTCGAAGTTGCCGGGCTGAGTTGCCCCAACAGAATCGAGGATATCTCCTTCTCCGTGCGCAAGGGCGAGATCTTCGGCATCTACGGCCTGATGGGCGCCGGACGGACGGAGATCTTCAATTGTCTGTTCGGGCTCGACAAGCCTTCGGCGGGAAGCGTCTCGGTCGACGGAGTGAAGATAGCCGTTTCGAAGCCATCGGATGCCATGGCGCATGGGCTGGCACTGGTCACCGAGGACCGCAAGCTGACCGGCCTCAATCCGAGCGCCTCCGTTCGTGCCAACATTTGCATGGCGAGCCTGCCGGAAATGAGCCCTGCCTTTGCCATGGATCGCGCCCGGGAGGCGCAGGCAAGCCAGCAGATGCAGGAGCGGTTTCAGATCAAGGCGGCGCGCGACACGATGCCGGTTTCCGGCCTTTCAGGCGGCAACCAGCAGAAGGTGGTGCTGGGCAAATGGTTCCTTCGAAATCCGAAGGTCCTTCTTCTGGACGAGCCGACCCGCGGCGTCGACGTGGGCGCCAAGCGTGAAATCTATCGGATCATCTGCGACTTCGCCGCTGCCGGCGGCACGGTGGTCATGATCTCGTCGGAAATCGACGAGGTTCTGGGCATGTCGGATCGGATCATGGTGATGCGCGCCGGCCGAAGCGCCGGCATCTACAGCCGGGAGGAAACGGATGCCCAATCACTCGTCCACCTTTCAACATGAGCAAGGACTGGGTGCCCGTGCGGCAGCAGAGGAGTCAGTAATGTCGGTTGGCGACAAGCAGAATACGAATGGCTGGCTCGGTTCGGAGCAGCGCCGGATGCTGATCCAGGAATACGGCATCTTCCTTGCGTTCCTTATCCTGGCGACCGTGCTGTCGGTTTCCAACGAGTTCTTTTTGACCGCCGGCAACATCTCGAACGTTCTGTTGCAGACCTCGATCAACGGTGTCCTCGCCATCGGCATGACGTTCGTGATCCTCACGCGCGGCATCGACCTCTCTGTCGGTTCCGTTGTCGCGCTGGCCGGCCTCATCAGCGCCAGCTTCGTCACCACGTCCGCCACCGCCGGGATTGCCGGCGCGCCCTATCCGGTCGTCTTCGGCCTCGGCATCGGCCTGCTCGTCGGCGTTGCCTGCGGCGCCGTCTCCGGCGTGATTGTGTCGCGGTTTTCCGTGCCGGCCTTCGTGGCGACGCTCGGCATGCTGTCGGCGGCACGCGGACTGACGCTGATCTATGGCGGCGGCCGACCTGTTCCCGCGCTGACGCCGGCCTTTCGCTGGATCGGCACGGGCGACGTCCTTGGCTTGCCCACACCGGTCATCATTCTGGTGGTGGTGTTCGCCGTCTCCTGGTGGATCCTCAACCGGACCCGCTTCGGCCGTTACATCTATGCCGTTGGCGGCAACCCTCACGCCGCCAGGACCTCGGGCATCAACACGACCCGCATTCAGTTCGTCGTCTATGTCATCTCCGGCGGTCTTGCCGGCCTCGCCGGAATGCTGCTCAGCGCCCGCACCGGCTCCGCGCTGCCGCAGGCCGGCATTGCCTATGAACTGGACGCGATCGCGGCGGTGGTGATCGGAGGAACCAGCCTTTCGGGAGGGGTCGGCCGGGGGACCGGCACGCTGA
>NZ_RZTT01000830.1 GCF_003996995.1 Mesorhizobium sp. M7A.T.Ca.US.000.02.2.1
GATCGTCTTCGAGCCGAACCCGGACAGCAGCGAGTTCGAGTTCGAGACCAAGATCGTCGGCGGCGCCGTGCCGAAGGAATACATCCCGGGTGTGGAAAAGGGCATCAACAGCGTCATGACCTCGGGTCCGTTCGCGGGCTTCCCGATGATCGGCGTCAAGGCGACGCTGATCGACGGCGCTTACCACGATGTCGACTCCAGCGTTCTGGCCTTCGAAATCGCCGGCCGCGCCTGCTTCCGTGAAGCCGCACCCAAGCTTGGCGTGCAGCTGCTCGAGCCGATCATGAAGGTCGAAGTGGTGACGCCGGAAGATTACGTCGGCAGCGTCATCGGCGATCTGAACGGTCGTCGGGGCCAGATCCAGGGCCAGGAAGCGCGCGGCGTCGCCGTCGTCATCAACGCGATGGTGCCGCTCGCCAACATGTTCAAGTATGTCGACAACCTGCGCTCGATGAGCCAGGGCCGTGCGGCCTACACCATGCAGTTCGATCACTATGAGCCGGTTCCGACCGCAGTGGCTCAGGAAGTCCAGAAGAAATACGCCTAAGGGTTTCTTAGCCACCGGGTCGCGCTCCTTGCGCGGTGCCGGATCTGAAGAGCGAATAACAATTTCCCCTTAGCGGGTAGAATAGACGGAGAACGATTATGGCCAAAGGTAAATTCGAGCGTAACAAGCCTCACGTGAACATCGGCACGATTGGCCACGTCGACCATGGCAAGACGTCGCTGACGGCGGCGATCACCAAGTATTTTGGCGAATACAAGCGCTACGACCAGATCGACGCTGCTCCTGAGGAAAAGGCGCGCGGCATCACGAGCTCGACGGCGCATGT
>NZ_RZTT01000831.1 GCF_003996995.1 Mesorhizobium sp. M7A.T.Ca.US.000.02.2.1
CCTTGTTGACGATGCGGTTCATGAACTCGCGATCGTGCGAGGTCATCAGCAGCGCGCCGTCATAGTTTTTCAGGAAGGATTCCAGCCAGATCAGGCTTTCCAGGTCGAGATGGTTCGACGGCTCATCGAGCAGCATGGCGTCGGGCCGCATCAGCAGGATGCGGGCCAGCGCCACGCGCATCTTCCAGCCGCCGGAAAGCTTTCCGACATCGCCGTCCATCATCTCCTGCGAAAAGCCGAGACCGTCCAGCACTTCGCGGGCGCGGCCATCCAGCGCATAACCGTCGAGTTCCTCGAAGCGGTGCTGCGCCTCGCCATATTTTTCGATGATCTCGTCCATCTGGTCGGCCTGCTCGGGATCGGCCATGGCCGCCTCGAGGGCTGCCATTTCGGCCGCGACTTCGCTGACAGGCCCGGCGCCGTTCATCACTTCGGCGACAGCGCTGTGGCCTTCCATGTCGCCCACATCCTGGCTGAAATAGCCGATGGTGACGCCGCGATCGACCTGCACCTGGCCTTCGTCGGGCTGCTCCTGCCCGGTGATCATGCGAAACAGCGTCGTCTTGCCGGCGCCGTTCGGCCCGACGAGGCCGACCTTCTCGCCCTTCTGCAGGGAGGCCGACGCTTCGATGAAGACAAGCTGACGGCCGTTCTGCTTGCTGATGCTTTCAAGTCTGATCATGCGGTGTCCGGGCTATATGCTTGCGTGAAAGGATTTGCCCGGCGCCTTACGCGAAGGATGGCCGCAAAGAAAGAGGCGCAAGCGCCGCATACAGCGGAACGCCCTTGCCTTCCCCCCTTGTGGGGGAAGGTGGATCGGCGCGTCAGCGC
>NZ_RZTT01000832.1 GCF_003996995.1 Mesorhizobium sp. M7A.T.Ca.US.000.02.2.1
GTCCAGGCCGTCTAAAGCATCTTCGAGCAAATGCCGGCGCGTGCTGTATTCGACGCCCCGCAGATCGTGGCCATCGAAATACAGCAGGTCAAAGACCATCAGAACCGCACCCGACTGCAGGCTCCCCGAACGACGGCCGACGGCGCCGAGCGACTTCTGCAGAGCCCCGAAATCCGAGCGTCCCTGCTCATCGAGAATGACCGCCTCCCCGTCCAGGATCATCGTCGCTGGCCCGAGCGCGCGAGCGGCTGCAGTAATTGCTGGAAATCGGCTTGCCCAATCGTAGCCGCCGCGCGTAAGCAATCGCACGCCATTCGGCCCGATGTAGGCCGTCACCCGGTAGCCGTCCCATTTCACCTCCCAGCCCCATTCGGGGCCGACAGGCGGCTTCATGCGCAGATCGCACAGGGCGATTTCGACCTTTGCCGGAAACGGATCGAACGGTAGCCGCGGCTGGGCAGGATCGCGCTTTCGGATCGGGCGGCTTTGCAGCGGCCCGCCGTCCTCGTGGAGAAGCGGCTTTGACTTTGGCTTACGTGGCGGCTTCGTCATCGCCTATAGGACCACGGAAATCTTTAAAAAGCTCCCAATTCAGCCCATTTGAGGCCCATGAAGGAAGATCCAGCAAATGACCCAGGCCCACCCCCGCGCTATCGCTGGCGCGACACATGGCCGGGAGAAGGCCATCGCGACTACCAGGCATGGGACGGCCCTCGCGCGTTCGGTCGCATCTTCTACGAGGACCAGGGCCCGACAAAGGATCTCTGGCGGTGGGCTATCTCGCACATCGATGGCGTGAAACAGCACGTGCAGCCGCACAACGGCTACGAA
>NZ_RZTT01000833.1 GCF_003996995.1 Mesorhizobium sp. M7A.T.Ca.US.000.02.2.1
GTCGACAGCCATGAGGAGATTTCGGCCGCCTTCGCCGAGGCGGAAATGCTGCTGCAGGACGCGCCCGATCTTGGCGATCTGCAATTGCAGCTCGAACAGTCCTCGGCCAATGTCGCCCGCGACCGCGCCGCGCTTGCCGATGCGCGCGCGGTGCATGAGGGGCTGCGGCGCGAAGCCGAGGCGCGCGCGCGCCGGCTCGATGCCATTGGCGCCGAGCGCAGCAATTGGCTGGAGCGGGCCGAAAACGCCTCGACGCAGATCGCATCGCTCGGCGAACGCAGAGCCGAGGCCGAGGCCGAACGCGAGCGGTTGGCCGATGCTCCCGATGAAATCGACGCCAAGCGGCGTGCCTTGCTGTCGCAGCTCACCGAGGCCGAGAGCTTGCGCAAGGCGGCAGCCGACCGTCTGCAGGAAGCGGAGAACTGGCAATCCGAACTGGACAAGGCCGCCACCGGCGCCATCCAGTTCCTGGCCGAGGCGCGCGAGACCCGCGTTCGCGCCGAAGAGCGGCTGACCGCGGCCGACGAGCGCCGGCTGGAGGTCGAGGCGCGCATCCAGGAAACGCTGAACTCGCCGCCACACCTGGTCATCCGCCACACCGGTCTGGAGGCCGACAGCCCGATGCCTGAGATGGCCGAGATCGAGCGTCAACTCGACAGGCTGAAGATCGAGCGCGAACGGCTCGGCGCCGTCAATCTGCGCGCCGAGGAGGAGCAGAAGGAGCTATCGGACCGGCTGGAAGCGATCGTCTCCGAGCGCGAGGACATCATCGAGGCGATCCGCAAGCTCAGGCAGGCGATCCAGAGCCTCAACCGCGAAGGCCGTGAG
>NZ_RZTT01000834.1 GCF_003996995.1 Mesorhizobium sp. M7A.T.Ca.US.000.02.2.1
CAAGCTAATATATGACCGGCTCTAATGCCTATGGTGTGATCGCGGAATCGCCTGACGGGCAGTCTAGGCCATCGGGACTAATTGCTGCGCTTTCATTCTGCCAGTAGCTTGTAGGTCTGGTCATTTAGCCCACCTTTGTGCCCAGATTGGTCGGCACGCTCACCGTCACCGGTGCTTGGTAGTTGATCGTGCCGACCTCCCTTTTTGCTACGTGGAATCGATGCCCGTGTGGCAACCGAAGAAACTGGCGAACGCGGCGCATTGAAGCTAGTCCGAGCGCTGGCGAAGGCGATCAATTGAAACCATGGAGCGTTTGACGCGAAAATAGTTGTGCCCGACAGTAACGAAATATTGTACGTTTACGACAATCAAAAATCCGAAACTAGCAAAAACTGTCACAGGTTATCGCAATGGAGCGGTCGATTCCGCGACGATGTAGCCGATATATAGCTTGCTATAGTATATCGATTTTGGGATGTTATTAACATACCTAAGTATTATACTTGATATCCTATGGTATGATGGATGCGCTTCGCTCCCGTTGCGTTCATTGGATGTTCCGTTACTTCAGCCAATCCTTATGTAGCGTTGGGCGGTAAACGAAATAGGCCCGCCACTGAGGACACAACTACAGCGGCGGGCCTTGCTTTTGAGGCTTGGCCGGGGTTGGAAGCCAAGCTGCAAACCCAACTTCGATTTCAGAAACAGGTTCCAGCCTTATGAAAAGATTTAACGCTTGCCGGCTTTGCAGGTAGGCCCGCCGCTGAGGTCACAGCGACGGGCCCTGCACCAGAGCTTGGACTTGAGGGAGGGAGTGTTCTCACAC
>NZ_RZTT01000835.1 GCF_003996995.1 Mesorhizobium sp. M7A.T.Ca.US.000.02.2.1
CCGGCTGGTACGGCCGACCCCGACCGCCTGCGGCAGGTCGTCCTGGAACTGGCGGTCGATCTTGTGGCATGTCGAACAGGATATCGACCCGTCACCGCTCATGCCCTGGTCGAAGAACAGCGTCGAGCCGAGTGCGGCAGCCGCCGGCACGTCGGCAAAACGATTGGTGGTGTCGGGCTTGAGCGCCGGCAGCGACGACAGCGCCAGCGAGGCGATGGTCGTCTTTTCGGCGTCGGAAAAATCCGGCTTCGTGCAACCGGCAAGGACAACGGCCACCATCAGCGCCAGAAAACGCGAACGCCGCCTCATGTCCTGCTCACAGCACCACGTTGAAGAGCACCGTGTCGGAGCCGGCGGTGGCCGAGATGGCGAAATGCAACTGCCACCAGCCGCTCATGGTGAATTTCACTCCTTCGATTCGATAACGCCCGTCGCCGAGATAGTCGGTCGTCTGCGGGCTGGTCGGCAGGCCGTGACTGTGCAGTGGCATACCGCCCGAAATCGCGATCGCGGCACCTTCCACCGGAACACCTGCCTTTGTCTTCAAGGTCAGCAGCCAGGATTGCAGTTCGCCCTGCCGTACGACACCCCGCTCCGGCGCGAAGCTGGCCACGAACAGCGCGTTGGCGGTGTTCTTCGTCCTCGAGACATCCGGGCCGGCAGGCAGCGACGACCGCGGCGCCGTCAGGAAGACGGCCGCGAGAATGCCGACCAGCAAGGCAGCCAGACCAAGACCCGCCAGAAGATAACGCCATATCGATGCCAAACCGGTTCCTCTTCCGCAGACAACGCTCTGCCGGAC
>NZ_RZTT01000836.1 GCF_003996995.1 Mesorhizobium sp. M7A.T.Ca.US.000.02.2.1
CCGCGGAGGAGCGCCCAAGGGCGCTCGCGCGGCGTTCGGTAAATGCTTAGACGCGACGCTTCTTGCGCGGGCGGCAGCCATTGTGCGGGATCGGCGTCACATCACGGATCGAGGTGATGGTGAAGCCGGCCGCCTGCAGGGCGCGCAATGCCGATTCACGACCGGAGCCGGGTCCGCAGACCTCGACTTCGAGCATGCGCATGCCGTGTTCCTGGGCCTTCTTGGCAACATCCTCGGCAGCCATCTGGGCAGCGAACGGGGTCGACTTGCGCGAACCCTTGAAGCCCTGGGCACCGGCCGACGACCAGGCAATCGAATTGCCCTGCGCGTCGGTGATGGTGATCATCGTGTTGTTGAAGGTCGAATTGACGTGGGCAACGCCCGACGAGATGTTCTTGCGTTCGCGACGGCGAACACGAGCGGCTTCCTTGGCCATGATAGTCCTTTCAGTTGATCTCTACACCGCCGTAATGCCAGCGGCTCCACCTTGGAAAGCGAGTAGTGAGTAGGGAATAGCGAGTAGGGATCCCTACTCGCTAATGGCTACTCGCTATTCGCTCACTTACTTCTTCTTGCCGGCGATCGACTTGGCCGGGCCCTTGCGGGTGCGCGCATTGGTATGCGTGCGCTGGCCGCGGACCGGCAGCGAGCGGCGGTGACGCAGGCCGCGGTAGCAGCCGAGGTCCATGAGCCGCTTGATGTTCATCGAGACTTCGCGGCGCAGGTCGCCTTCAACCTGGTAATCGCGGTCGATGGTTTCGCGGATCTGCAGCACTTCCGCGTCGGTCAGCTGGTTCTGT
>NZ_RZTT01000837.1 GCF_003996995.1 Mesorhizobium sp. M7A.T.Ca.US.000.02.2.1
ATGCACATCCCGCTGGCTTTCGGCCTGATCGGCGCCGGCGGCAAGCCTGTGCCGTATAGCGGCGTCGAAGGCGCCAGCGTCGAGGACGGCGTCATCCATATCCGCAAGCGTCGCCACATGGTGCGGTTTTCAGGCGTCACCGAGCGCCCGGCCGTGTCGCTCAACCGCGGCTTTTCGGCGCCGGTGACATTGTCCGTCGAGCAGAAAGCCGACGACCAGTTCTTTCTCGCCCGCCATGACTGCGACGCCTTTTCGCGCTGGCAGGCCTTCAATACATTGCTGACTGATGCACTGATCACCGCCTTCCGCGAGATCCTCGGCGGCAAGCAGCCGGCCTTTGCGCCGCGGCTGATCGAACTCGCCGGCAGCATCGCCGGCGACGAGACGCTGGAGCCGGCCTATCGAGCACTGGCGCTGGCATTGCCCGGCGAAGCCGACATCGCCCGCGACATCGGCCGGAACATCGACCCCAATGCTATCTATGCGGCTCGCGAGGCACTGGCGCTGGCGATCGGCACTGCGAACCGGGACGTTTTTTCGGGCCTCTACCGCGGCCTTTCCGACAGAGAAGCGTTCAGCCCCGACGCGGCGAGCGCCGGACGACGCGCCTTGCGCAACACCTTGCTGGATTATCTGTCGCTGCAGCCGGGCGGAGCAGCACTCGCCGCCGGGCATTTCCAGTCGGCGACCAACATGACCGACCGCGCGGCAGCACTTGCCGTGCTTGCGCATCGTCACCACGGTTCGCCCGAGGCGGTCGAGGCGCTGGCGGCTTTCGAGACGACCTATGGG
>NZ_RZTT01000838.1 GCF_003996995.1 Mesorhizobium sp. M7A.T.Ca.US.000.02.2.1
GGCAACGGATGGACGATTTCCCTCTTTTGCGCCACCGGTGCAAAGCCGAGCTTCTGGTAGAGCGGCAGAGCCGCCGGATGATCGAGCGTGCAGGTCTGCACCGTCACCCGCTTCGGCCCATGCGACCATGCGGCGGCGATCGCGGAGCCCAGGAACCAGCGGCCGATGCCTTGCCCGGTGGCATGTTCCATCATGCCGAAATAGGCGAGCTCGACTTCTTCCGGCAGATGCGGCTTGAGATCGAAGAAGCCGGCGGGCGCGCCGTCGAGGTAAAGGACCCTGATGTCGCGATCCTCACGATGGATGCCGGCGGAAAGCTCGTCGTCATCCAGCCTCAGCACATTGACCCAGTGCCATTTGCGCCCCACCCGGTCCATCAGATAGCGGTAAAAATGCAGCGGAATGTCCTTGGTCTTCAGCAGCGCGACCTGACGGTTATACGGCACGGCCGGTGAATAGGCCGGAGGCACATGCATCTCGAGGAACGTCACCGTGACTTCGATGTCTTCCTGCGCGCCGTTTTCCATCGTCTTCATTCCTTGCCGATCACAACGGGGCCGGTCACGACAGGCGTGTCGGAAAGCCCGCCCCACTCCGTCCAGGAGCCGTCGTAAAGCCTGTTGTTCGTATGGCCAAGCGTTTCCAGCGCCAGCGTCACCACCGCCGCGGTAATACCGGAGCCGCACGAAGTGACGACAGGTTTCGACAGATCGATGCCGGCCTCCTCGATCGCCTTGCGCAGGCGGTCCTTCGACAGCAGCTCGCCATTTTCCGACAGCGCCGAATAGGGC
>NZ_RZTT01000839.1 GCF_003996995.1 Mesorhizobium sp. M7A.T.Ca.US.000.02.2.1
GTCAATATACAGAGCAGAAGGAATTGCAGGAGAAGGGCCGGGTCAAGCAGGAGGCCGCGCGCAAGCACATGGAATCCTTCGTCGAGCGGTTCCGCGCCAAGGCCTCCAAGGCCAGACAGGCACAGTCGCGCATCAAGGCGCTGGAGAAGATGAAACCGATCGCGGCCCTCGTGAACGATTCGGTGCGGCCGTTCTCCTTCCCCGAGCCGGTGAAGACGGTGGCCTCGCCGATCGTGGCGCTGAACAACGTCAATGTCGGCTACACCGAGGGGCAGCCGATCCTCAAGAAGATGACGCTGCGCATCGACGCCGACGACCGTATCGCGCTGCTGGGCGCCAACGGCAACGGCAAGTCGACCTTCGCCAAATTGCTGTCCGGCCGGCTCAAGCAGGAGAGTGGCACCATGACGGTGGCGCCCGGGTTGAAGGTGGCGATCTTCGCCCAGCACCAGCTCGACGACCTCCGGCCGGACGAAAACGCCTACGAGCATGTCCGCCGGCTGATGCCGGAGGCCCCGGAATCGAAGGTACGCGGCCGCGTCGCCCAGTTCGGCCTCACGACCGAGAAGATGAACACCGCCGCCAAGGATCTGTCGGGCGGCGAGAAGGCGCGGCTGCTGATGGGGCTGTCGGCCTTCGAGGGGCCAAACCTGTTCATCCTCGACGAACCGACAAACCATCTCGACATCGATAGCCGCGAATCGCTGATCCATGCGCTGAACGAGTTTCCCGGCGCCGTGATCCTGATCTCGCATGATCGCCATCTGCTGGAGGCAACCGCCGACCGCC
>NZ_RZTT01000083.1 GCF_003996995.1 Mesorhizobium sp. M7A.T.Ca.US.000.02.2.1
CAGCACATGAAGCGAAGGTTAAACGGCTGGTGATCACATCGTCATTCGTTACCATGAGTTACGCTCGCGAAATGGACACCGCTGAACTCACTGAGGCCGATTGGAGTGACTTGAGCATTCCCACTCTCACCGCCTACGTCAGATCGAAGACGTTAGCCGAAAAAGATGCCTGGGATGATCGCTACATCCCGACAGTCGAACCCGCCACAGGCGCCGGCCACCCCTCGCACCGGTCGATTCCCGAGATGTGCATCGTGGGCGATGCGTCATGCCTTTGCCTCCCGGATCGCCCGCAGCGTGGCGTGGCGTAGTTTATTTTCGCGCTTAAGGGTCTTCACGCGTCCGACAAGGCCAGGTTCGATCCATTCGGCATCGGGCTTGTCGGCGCCCCTCGGTGGCGAGCCTTTCCCCTCTTGCACCTTGGCATAGAGGCGTTCCCGCATGGCTTTGGTCAGGGCGATGTTTGCCGAGCCGACGTAGCGGCGTTCCGCATCGCGGGTTGCCATCAAGGCGAGTGGAGCCGAACCGGGCGTTCGCTGCACGCCTGCAACTTCAAAGTCGACTTCCTCATAGCATTTCGTTTTCACCCAGGCTTCGGTGTCGCCTGACCGATAGCTGCTCTCTTCCCGCTTCGACACCATGCCCTCTAGGCCCATCCGATCAACCGCGGCATAAAAGTCAGCCCCGCCGCCATGCACATGGTGGCTGTACTGGATCACGCCTTTAGCGGTGCCGACGAGTTCGAGCAGCTTTTCCCGACGTGCCAGCAACGGTTCGCGACGCAGATCGATGCCGTCATGGTGCAGCAGATCGAAGGCAACGAAGATGATCCGATCCGGCGCCCATCGCATCGCCGACCGCACCGAATGGAAATCCGACACGCCTTTCTCGTTAAGGACGATTGCCTCGCCGTCGATGATTGCCGACTTCGGAATGGTTGCCGCCGCCTCGACAATCGTCTTGTACGTCGATGACCAGTCGTAGCCCCTCCGCGTGATCGTTCGGGCAGTGCCGTCCTCGACAATGACTTGCGTCCGGTAGCCATCATACTTGATTTCGGAATCCAGTTGTCCCCTGTCGGCGGCACCTCGACAAGCGTGGGGAACATTGGCCGGATGAACTTCAACATACGCGAACTCGGACAGGACCGAATTTAAATTAGAATAGGCTAAAATAGTTGCAAAGGAATGCACCAGGCACTTGGGCAGGTGTTCATGCCCCACCCGTTTCGGCCGGCGTCAGGGAACGATTCCGTCCTCCCTGTGTTTCAATCTCATGACAAACATCCCGAAACGCCAGGGAATAGCGATGGCGGCCGAAGTCGCCAGTGCCAAGCAACGCCTGGAACGGGCCGAGCTCGCTATTCAGCGCTCGAAAGAGATGGTGGCCCAAAACATTGAGCGTTCCGGCAGGATACGGCGTTTGGTCGAGGCCGCCATACAAGATCGCGGCTCCTGAGAAGGATCCCGTGCAGGCAGAATCAAGCCGGCGCAGGCCAACTCTGGGACAAGGCCCGTCCTTACGTGGAACCCGGCGCTACTTTAGCTGTTCTCCTCTCTGGAGGAACAATCATGCCAGATGACAAAAGCAAGCGCGATTTTCGTGACCGCGACCGGGTATCGGGCGACGAGGAATACGAGGTCGGCTATCTCGCCAGCAAATTCCAGCTTACCATCCCTGAAGTCCGGGAACTTATCAAAAAGCACGGCAACGACCGTGAGACGCTGGAGCGCGAAGCGAAAGCACTAGGCAGTCGATGACGAGCTAACGTCGCCAATCCCAAGGCTAAACCGCTCGTATCGCGCGAAGACCCGCCGTGCTGGCCTTGCACGACGGGCTATATGTGCGGCTACATCCTAGGAATCGACCGCTTGTACCAACCTGAGACAGGGGCAAAGGTTCCGAAAGCGCGCTCAGCAGCCGTCCGTGGTCTTTTTCATCTGGCCAGGAGCGGCCGAGTTAGCGTCTGTATCCTGCTGGCCTGGCGCGGCCTGCTTGGCGCTGCCAGTTTGCTGACCAGGAGCGCAGTCCTTGGCGGAGTTCGAGTTCGTTCCACTCGTGGTGGTCGAATCCGTGCCCTGATCGGTCGTAGTGCTCGGCATGGTCTTGGTTGTCGTCGTGGATGACCCGCCAGTACCGGTGGTGTTGCTCGATTGGGCAAGGGCCAACCCAGTTGACAGTGCCACAATGGCGGACGCGAAAAGTAGCTGTTTCATGATCAACTCCATGTTTGAATGTCCCTGGGCACCTAACTTCGCATTGAAGCGGCGGTTCCAACGAATGGGGTCCGAGAATCGCCCAGCACATGACGCAAAAAGCCCGCCGGCCGGAGCCAGCGGGCAGTTCTCATGGGGGAAAGCACCGGGAGCAGTGCGACGACCAAAGTTCGACAGGGCAGTTTTGTTCCATCGTCAGTGAACTGGCTTCGAACTTTCCGACACCGATGCACTGACCGAGATCCTGGCAGAGCTGGCCCGTTCTGGGGCTGGCTCCCGTCTCGATCTGATATGCACGGTCTGCGATGCCAAAGGGCAGCGAAATCCAGCAATTCAGGGTAGCATTACGGGTTCCTGAGAACCGGGACGTGATGCTTCACCGGCCAACCTGCCATTGAAAAACCCGCCACTGAGGGAGCAGTAACGGGCCTTCCGGTGTTATCCACGGCCAGGGAAACCGAGAGCGATCCAAACTTCCTTTTCGGAGGTTCCAGTGGGTCCGCCCCTACTGGCGGGCAGAGGCGGACCCGGCCAAGGCTTGGGGCCTCGGCCCGGCAGCGGGGGACGCTGCCGCCGTTTCCAACCTGCCTCGACATGTCAGGTTCCACTAATGCACTAAAAAGCCCGCCACCTTTCAGCAGCGGGCTTCCAAGCTGCAATTCTCTTGATAATCGATAATCCCGGAGACCCCGGATGAGCTGCGCGAAGCCGTCACCGACGACAGCCGCTCAAGTTTCGTGAATGCGGGCTTCTGATAGCTCTTCTTCTTCGATCTACCCTTTGCCAATCCGCAATGTGCCACTCTTTGCCTTCGACCAGTCGTGGCAATCGGCCGACAAAAAGCCCGCCACCTTCCGGAAGCGGGCTAGGATGCCTCACTGCTGGCCGGAGCGACTGCTCGCACCAGCGGCATCGGTCCAGGCGAGGCATCCGGCAATGACAGGCGTTGTGCCGACGACCAGGGCGCCGCGCGCGTGCAGGGTCATCAACCCGCGCCATGAGACCCTATCGACCGCCCAGATGGTGCCGCTGGCGTCGACCCACTTGAGATCGGTGTCGGCGGCTTGAACCGCCCGCATCATCGCGTCCGGTTGCATCCCAGCTCGAAAGACGATGACGGAAGTGGCGGCACCGTTGAAGAGCGGGCCGGCGCCCGCAGCCAGTCCTGCAAGCAGGACGATGCTGGTCAGAGCCGCCGAGGCACCGCGTGCCGGTCCATCGCGGTTGGGCAGCACCAGCACCAACAGCAGCGGCACGATTCCGAAGATGACCAGCCACCCAATATCCCACGCGAGCGGCATGTCGCTGTTCATCTTGATCCGATGCAGGCCGAGCAGCCAATGGAACAGAATGGCGTCCACCAGATGCCAGAGGCCGAACCCGATGAAGGCTAGCCGAAGGATCTCGGTCGTCGTTCCGGCCCGCCCGCCTGCTGCCCTCGCCGCCACCAGAAGCACCGTGCCGGCAACGGCGAACACGTACATGAACAAGTGGAAGAGGCCGTCGGCCATGATCTGGAAGCGCAGGTCGGAACCCGCCGGGTCGGCGAGGCCCGAGAGAAGATGATGCCATTGCAGAATCTGGTGCAGGACGATGCCGTCGAAGAAACCGCCCAGGGCGAAGCCGAGCAGAAGCCAGCCGACTCTCGTTCCCGGATGGAGTTTCGCGGTGATGGTGTCCATATCAGGACGACTCCGCCGAAGCCGGAGAGCCAAGTCTGGTTAGCAGCTCCAGGTGCATCGCCCTGTCCGCCGTCGGGTCGTGGAGATCATGACGGGCCTCGATCCAGAAGGCCGTAATCAGCCCGCCGACCACTGTCGTCAGAACCAAAGTCCCAGCAATGACTGCCAGCATGGAATGTCGATCCTTCAACCGCGGGCACGCCGCGCCCGACCCGAACCTTGGCTTCTGCCGTATGTTCCCTCGCGTCGGGCGTTCTGGGGAGGAACAATCAACTGACATCATGGTTCGGATGCCCTGTTGGAAACTGGCTGAAGCGGAGAACGCTCATGAGTGAATATTCGGCGGCGGCTCCGAGCAGCCGCGGAGACCACAAGCCGCGGGGCATCACCCGCTGGCTGTTTTCGACAAACCACAAGGATATCGGAACGCTCTACCTGATCTTCGCCTTCATCGCGGGGGTCATCGGCATGCTCTTGTCGGTGGCCATGCGAATTGAACTGCAGCAACCCGGGATCCAGGTTTTCCCTGGGTTGGCATCGATGATCTACGGCTACCAAGGCGACGCGGCCATAGATGCCGGCAAGCAACTTTATAACGTGTTCACCACGGCGCACGCGCTGATCATGATCTTCTTCACCGTCATGCCCGCACTGATCGGTGGTTTCGCCAACTGGATGGTTCCGATCATGATCGGCGCCCCGGACATGGCCTTCCCACGCATGAACAACATCTCGTTCTGGCTGCTGCCGCCGGCATTGATGCTGCTTCTATTGTCGATCTTCATGCCCAGTGTCCCCGGCGGCTACGGTCCCGGGACCGGCTGGTTCCTCTATCCGCCCCTTTCGACCTCCGGCCATCCCGGTCCTTCCGTCGATCTGGTCATTCTTTCTCTGCACATCGCGGGAGCCTCTTCGATACTCGGCGCCATCAATTTCATCACCACGATCTTCAATATGCGCGCGCCAGGGATGACGTTGCATAAAATGCCTCTGTTCGTGTGGTCGATCCTCATCACCGGATTCCTGCTGCTGCTGGCCCTGCCTGTCCTGGCAGGGGCCATTACAATGCTCCTGACCGATAGAAATTTTGGCACCACATTCTTCGCGCCGGACGGCGGCGGCGATCCTATCCTGTACCAGCATCTCTTCTGGTTTTTCGGCCATCCGGAAGTCTACATCATGATCTTGCCGGCCTTCGGCATCGTGAGCCAGGTGATCTCGACATTTTCGCGAAAGCCGATCTTCGGCTATCTGGGGATGGTCTATGCGATCGTCGCGATCGGGGCGATCGGTTTCGTCGTTTGGGCTCACCATATGTACACAAGCGGAATAGGGCTGGACACGCAGCGCTATTTCACCTTCGCTACGATGGTGATCGCGGTGCCGACGGGGATCAAGGTGTTCTCCTGGATCGCGACCATGTGGGGTGGTTCTCTTAGCCTGCGCACCCCGATGCTGTGGGCGCTCGGCTTCATATTCCTGTTCACTGTCGGAGGCGTGACCGGCGTACAGCTTGCAAATGCCAGCCTCGACCGGCAATTGCACGACACCTACTATGTCGTCGCACACTTCCACTACATTCTCTCGTTGGGTGCCATCTTCGGCATCTTCGCGGGCTGGTATTACTGGTTCCCGAAGATGACAGGATATTTGTACAATCCGCTTTTGGCTGGAATCCATTTCTGGACGACCTTCGTCGGTGTGAACCTCGTCTTCTTCCCCCATCACTTTCTCGGGATGGCCGGCATGCCGCGTCGCTATATCGACTATCCCGACGCTTTTGCCGGTTGGAACATGGTCTCCTCCTTTGGATCTTATCTGTCGGCCGCGAGTGTCCTGATTTTCCTTGCCGGCATCGTGGAGGCTTTCCACCGGCGAAGGGCCGCCGGCATGAACCCTTGGGGGCCGGGAGCCACCACATTGGAATGGGAATTGACCTCTCCGCCGCCTTTCCATCAATGGGACAGGCTGCCGAAAATAGAATGAAGACGGCTCGCCGTGCGCGACAGATAACGGGATCGGCGCTGAGTTGGAACCGCGCCGCGCTGCCGCCTATCGGAAGCTGATCACCAGCACGGCGAAAAAGCTGGCGAGGGCTACTGCCCAGCAAAACAACCAGTTGGCGATCAGCAGGACAGATTTCAGCACGGTGGCGTGGCAGTAGTCTTCGATGATCGATTGCATGCCCAGCCGCATGTGGACGCAGTTCACCAGAATGAAGGCGATGAGGGCGGGTGCGACATAGATCGATCCGACTACGCGGATGACGACATCTCGAGGCTCTCCGATCAGCCTTATAACGACCGCGACGATGTAAATGACGAGGATCAAAAGTGCAGCAGATGTCAGTCGTTCCAGCATGAACGTTTCGGTTCCGTGTTTCGCCGACCCAAGGCCCCGCACTCGAGCTAACGGAGTTCTGATCGAGTGTCTGTCAGCCATCTTGCTTCCCCTAACTCACCTGGTTCCTTTGCCCGTAACTCAAGCTGTTGCTGTCCAATGCTCGGGCTCGCGTCACGGATGGATGGTGCGCAAGCACGTTCTCCAGTTTGGCAAGGCGAGCTTTTTGGGCGGTTATCTCGTATCCTGAACGCCATCGGATCTTGTTGGGTCTGCGAGCTGTCCACAACTCCTTTTCAAGGAGCGAGATGCTGAGGCGGACGGCGTCGATCTCTTTGACCAGCGCGGCCTTCACCAATTTCCGACTCTGCATCGCTTAGTTCCGGTGTGCAAGGGTGGCGCCAAACACAGTGCATTTGGAAATGTTCACCCGGTGGCCGTCCGGCGTTGAAAATTTAAACGCCTCGATGCTGCGCTCAAGGCGGTCGCCACAAGCCCACCCGGCACTCGGCAGCTGGGATCTCTACACAGTGTACGCCACCCTGGTCGGGGCTCGCCTCCAATTGGCCGCGGCGGTGCCGGGCGATGCCTAGGAACATGCTTGGCTCGCCCCTTGCGGCAGGTAAGATGAGCAGAATCTGTTCCTTTGGCCAACATGTCAAAAGCGCTTTCTGTTTCTCGATCGGGCAAAAAGATTTGCATCCCATTGCCGGGAACTGATCGATCCTCAAGAAGTTTGCGGGATTAGTCAGGAGAACGGACTATGCCGGACAACGATTCATCAAGACGCCTCGCGTTTTCGCACCAGCATCTATGTCGTGGACGCTCGCATGTTCCGCGGACCTCATCTCTACAGCATGACACCAATGGTCCGGATCCGGATCGGCCTCGACAGCGCCGCTGCCGATGACCTTGAACATCTCGCCCTTTACCACGATCGCCGTGTCTTCATCAATGCCGAGCCCCGGACCCGTGGCGACACCGCTCCGATGACACGGCCCGGAGCGCTGCCGTCCAGTCCCGGGGTGGATGCAACCGGCGTGACACATTCCAACATCGCGAAAGGTGAATCTGATGCCGCCCTTTCCATCCATGATTTTGAGGGTTCACGTACTGAGCTCAGGCGATGCCTTCGATCTCGCAATGCGACGCCCCGTCGGGGTTCCGTGAGACTTCGACACCCTGGTGGCAAAGATACGGCGGGATTAGGCGACGCCGATGCGGATGCGCAACCGCGCGCACTCGACGGTGGACGACCGTGCAGACCAGCGCAGGAGTCAGTATGTTTTCGAACCGGATAAAACTCGCCACACTGTTTGCGGCTGCCGCCCTGTCGCTGGCGGCATACAATAACGCACGCGCCAGGAAGGCCTTGGCTCCCCGTTCGATGGAACGTACTCCGAGGATCGATGGGGTGGACTTGAGCATCCTTGAGAAAGGCAGCGGGCCTCCTTTGCTCCTGTTGCATGGCAATGGCTCGGTTGCGGAGGATTTTGCGATCAGCGGCGTGCTCGACCTGGCGAGTGCCAAGCATCGGGTCCTCGCCTTCGACCGGCCAGGCTTCGGCGGAAGCTCGCGGCCGGCTCGAAAGCGATGGTCGGCGTGCGAGCAGGCCGATCTCTTCCACGAGGCCGCCGCCAAACTAGGCATTCACAAATACCTCGTGCTCGGACATTCCTGGGGCGCTTGGATCGCGCTGGAGATGGCCCGCAGGCACGCTCCCTCGGTCGCCGGCCTGGTCCTCGTCTCTGGATATTACTATCCCTCACCGAGGCTGGATCTCGCTCTTGCAGCACTACCGGCCGTACCGCTGATGGGCTCGGCATTCCGTCACACCTTGCTGCCGCTCGCAGTAAGGCTCGGCTGGCCGTCGGCCATGCGAAAGATATTCCGGCCTGGGCCGATCTCGAACGTTTTTTCGGTGAGCACAAAGGAGGTCGCCAGCCGCCCCTCTCAGTTGCGCTCAGTCTGTGTGGAGACAGCCCTGATGCTCGGCGCGGCGCTGTTCACGAAGCCTTGCTATCGGGACATCGACGTGCCGACCGGAATCGTCGCTGGAGCAGGGGACAGGCTGTTCGACGCTCGGCGTGAAGCGGAACGCTTGCATGCCGAAATTTATGGATCACTGATAGAAATAATCCCGAATTCCGGGCACATGGCTCACCACAGTGACCCGCAGGCGGTGCTCCGAATGATCGACAAGGTCACCTGTATGCCTCGTCCACCAAAAGACGGAGGCAGCAGCGACGCGCTCTCGCCAGCTGCGCGCTGACATCATCGATCAGGGCAGCCTGCGGTTTGTCGTGTTGGCAGGGCAGGGCAGGGCAGGGGTACTTGCGCGGAGCCGGTTCGCCGGGTGCCCGCAGGCTGAGAGCCTACAAAAGATTCCGATTTCTCCCGACACCAACCCGCCGAACCGCCTCATGAAGCGCCACAGAGGTGCTCGGGCGATGAGCGGGGACCTGTGCAACCATTGCCACCCGAATGCAAGAACGGAACGAGGCAGTCTGCGGCTGGCGTCCATCGCCGCCCAACTTGCTAGGCGCAACGTTGCAGACCGTGACGAGGGAGACGAAGTCCGGTGCTACAAGGCGAACCAATCGATCGAAGGTCGCGAAATCATCAGCCAGAAGATGGCGAGCACAGCCGCGAAGGCAGGAAAGCCGAACGCGAACCAGAGCCGAAACAAGGTGTTATAGCGCTGTGGTGGAGGTTGCTTCGCTGCCGCGGCCTGCATAGCGAGATTGCGCATCTCGATCTGCATCCACACGACTGGAAGCCAGAACAGGCCGGTGATGAGGTAGAGCAGGATCGAAAGCACAATCCACCCCTCGGTCAGCGAATAGCCGGAATGCCAGGCGAGGAACGCGCCGGTGACAGGTTGGGCGACGACGGCGGTTGCAGTGAACATGAAATCGGCGATCACGACGATGCGTGCGACCGCCGCGATGGTTGCCGAATTTGCGGTCCGATGGGCGAGCAGCATGAAGAAGGCGATGCCGGCGCCGGTGCCCAGCAGCACCGCTGCGCCGACGACATGCAGGAACTTGAGCATGAAGTAGATCATCAGCGTTCCTCCAGGACCGCCAGCGCGACAAAATGCAGAACAATGATCGGCAGGATCTTCAAGAAAGGGCCGAGCGGCTCGTTCCACAGCTCGGGCCGCAGCATGGTCCCCGCGATCGCATAGAAAAGAGCCACCGCGATCGCCCCGAACAGACCCAGCCGACTGGTCGGTCGCCAGGCGATCAACGCGCCGACCGCCATGTCGGCCAGCGCTCCGGCGATGACCGCCGGTTCCGCCAGCGGACCGATGGCAGTGCCTACCAGCAAGTCGACCCCGCGGCGCCAGCCAGTGGTCAGGGAAATGACACCCGTCATGATCCAGAAGAAGGGCAGGACAGTAAAGATCGCCGGCTTGACGAAATAGAGACGGGCGAACCATCGCTCCTGCACCGTCGCGGGATTGAGGTTTAACGCGGCTTCGAGGCTGGATGGTTCGATCCCTGTCGCTGCGATCCACGGGTGCGGGTCGCCGACAGCGCCCCGCACGATTTCCTTGGCCGCATTGCTGCGCATCGGCGGGCGCCAGCCGAGCAGAGCCGTCGCATCGCCGATCCGGGAAAGGCCGGCGGCGACGCTTCCGGGCAAGGTGAACTCTCCAGCCGGTCTCGACCCGAGCCAGCGGCGGTAGAGGCCGACCACCTTGCTCATCGGCAGCGCTTCAGGTCCGGCAAGGTCAAGCGCAAGGCGCGATGCGCTATCGGGCCGGAGAAAATGCAGGACAGTGGCGATCACGTCGTCCAACTGTACGACCTGAAGCCGACCCGTGCTGGGCATCACCGGCAACAGCGGCAATGCGGCCAGTCCGCGAAACAGCGCACTCGCGCCGAACGCCGGCCGGCCCAGCACGACCGAAGGGCGCAGAATGACCCAGTCCAAATCGCGCGCCATCAACGCCTGGTCGCCAGCCAGCTTACTGGCCGAGAAGGCGGACGGCTGCAGCCGATCGACTCCGATTGCCGAAAAGTGAATGACTTTTTTCACTCCCGCCTGCTCACAGGCGGCAAAGAGTGCCGATGCGCCGCCCGCATGTACACCGCCAGTGTTTTCTTGCGCGCTGTCCTGCAGCACGCCGGCGCAGTTGACGACCGCATCGATGCCTATCAGATGCGGGCTCCAGTCCTGCGTCCGCGCCTTTGCCATGTCGAGCGAAACAGGCGGCAAGCCTGTGAAGGGCGCGGTGCCGGCACGATGCAGCACGCGAACGATTTCATATCCATCGGCGGCTAGGCGCGCGCAAAGCGAAGTTCCGATCAGACCCGACGCGCCGGTGACGAGAACCCTCATCCGGCGTGCCCGGAAAACTGGGACGGCAGGCGCGCCTCGACCTGTCTGGACGCGGAGCCGGACGACGCCACGAAGCTGTCTTCGCAGCCCGGCCACTCGATCGGGCGGTCCGAGACCTGGTCGCCGAGGTGAGGGCTGATTGAAGCAAGCGTCCGCGCGGCGCTGGAAGCAACTGCACCCAGAGCTCCCATCATTGTTCGCACGGCCTTGTCCTGAAGCAAAGGCGCCGAGCGCGGACTCGGGTTCGTTGTTCCTCTGGTGCCCATCATCGGGTGCTCATCCTAAGCTGCCACGCTGTTCCTGCAAAACTTTGTTCAGTCTGAAGGGGATTGACGGATATGGCGAAGCCAAACGGTTCGGGCTTTGCACAACCGACCAATCGGCCTAGCCAAGCACTTCGGCGACCAGCCCCAACCGGCACGCGTCCTCGGCATGGATATAGCAATTATTGGTGGCGCGCCGGTAGAGTTCTTCGGTGGTCAGCGAGCTTCCGTTGACCAGTTCCCTGAAGCCTTCCATTTCGAGCTGCTCGGCGGTTTCGAGCAAGGCGAGTTCTTCGCGCACGATCTGGATGCAGGACCGCATCGGGCCGCTAAGCGCCAGGCTTGTGTCCATGCGCCGCTCATGCACGAGCAGAACCGCGTCTTCGGTCAGGAAGCGGCAATGCCGGTCGAACGCCGCAAAGATGGTCACTCCCGCCGAGTAGACCTGCGTCTTGCCGACACAATAGGCGCGTCGCCCTGAATGCCGGCGGAACAGGCGGATTTCGAGCGCGATGCGACGCGCGGCATCGGCATCGCCGCCGATGGTGTTCAACTCCATCAGCATGTCCTGGCCGCTGCGACGAACTTCTTCCAGCCGGCCGAGGAAGAAAGTCACCGTATCCTGGCCAATGGGCCCGTTGATGGAGATGTTCGGCTCGAAGAGCAGCCGTGCCAGCCCAGGAGCCGGGTCGGTGGGTGTGGTGCCGCCCGAGGGCGGCACGTTTCCGGCGATGTTCATGGACTGGGTCTCCCAGCAGACTGAAACGGGTCCAGCTAGGCGGCTTCCTGCAGCGCCCTTTCGTTTACGCCGGCTTGTCCGAGTTGAGTCAGCGCCTCGTCAGTTGCCTTCTCTTCCTTGAGCGTCTGCTGAAGCAGTTGGACGGCGTCATTCAAGCCGAGCAGCCCTGCCCAGGTCACAAGCGTGCCATAGCGGGCAATTTCATAATGCTCAACGGCCTGGGCCGCGGCGACAAGTCCGGCGTCGAGGGCCGGCGCCTCCTGGAACTCCTCCAGAATCTCGTGGCCTTCCTCAAGAATGCCGTCGATGGCCGGACAGGTCTTGCCCTGCGCGCGCTTGCCGAAAATTTCGAACACCTGCTGCAGCCGCTCGACCTGGCCCTCAGTCTCGTCGCGGTGCTTCTCGAACGCGGCGGTCAACTCTTGCGATTCGGCACCCCTGGCCATTTTCTTGAGGGCACTTAAGATCTTACGCTCGGCGTAGTATATGTCCTTCAAGGCTTCGTAAAAGAGATCTTCCAAGCCCTTTGTGCTGCTCTGGGCGCTTTTTTTCGTCACCATCTCCATCTCCCACTTCGAGTTCAACGCGTCGCGGCATATGCGGCTCTAACAACCAAGGCCATCTGTTGTTCCTCGCCCTCAAAGACATCGTGGGAAGCACGAGCAAGGACCCGTGGGGATCTCGCTCCGTTCTGGTCGGCACAACCGGCGCCAAACGGCGCCATGTCGCCTCTGCGCCAGCCTAGCCTCGCGGCCGCTTGTTCAGCCGCCTGCCGCGCCTTAACCGGCGTTCTCGCCTGGACGATCGAAGTCGATTGCAGGCCACGCTTTCGGCGATCATGTTGACAAGACGGCGGTCGGGGGCCGCGGCGTCGGTACGACCTGTTCAGAGCTTTGTGGGCAAGCTGTTGTGAGACCGGATCGCGCCGCTTTCGGCACATATTGCATGCCGCAATGTTCGCTCGGCTGCCTCTGCCGGTCTAAACAGGACCCTGGCCTGCGGCAGGCCCGGATCGTTGAAGCGGATTGTTGAAAAGGTGTGTCGGGGCGAAGTAGATCATGCACTGCCATCGGTTGGGACGATCGAGCGACGATTGCGTCTACCGGTCGCCTGACCGCCGTTTCGCTTGTTCATCGATCCTGCGACACGCGTGCTTGAGAATCTTGAGTGCCTCGTCCTTGGTGAGGCCGCACTTTCGGGCAAAGTAGTTCGCTTCGATGGCCCGTTCGCGATCCGCCTGAGACCCGGTGTTCTGCTTGCCCTTCTTGCCCATCGACGCTATCGTCCCGATTATATCGCCTGCTGGTGATCGCCGTGGGAGGGCCCACGCGGGGATCGGGTCACCATCTTGCAGCTCCGCTGCCTGGCTGGAACCGTGGTTTGGCGCGATTGTTCCGAGATCGCAAAACTTCTCAAAAGATTCCTGGCGCCGGACTTAGCTGTGGCCATTCGGGATCTGTCATCCCATCGCTGTGACCTGCAGACGAATGCAGAGCCTCAGCAGTTTTTCGCCGCTTCCATCCCTGACCTCGACGAATAATTGCTGCCCAATCGCGCTCCTTACAGCGCGGCTCTCGCCAGGTGTTTTCAAGCCTTCCGGGCCGGCGCGGCGCGCCTCCTCCAGCCCCGTGCAATCTGTCTTGCTGCTCCGATTGGAACCAACGCATCGGGCGTGGATTAGCTCAGACAACATGTTCGTTCCAGCACCCGGAGGAAAAACGTGCGCGCCCAGTCTTTTTCCTATCTGGAGGCGCTCATTGCGACGCCTTCCCCAAGCGGATTCGAACAGCTCGTCGCCAAGCTCTATCGGGACAATGTCCGCGAGTTTGCAGATAAGGTGACGACCGATGTGCTGGGCAATGTGAGCGCAATCCTGAACCCGGAAGCCGGCTTTCGCGTCATGTACGCTGGGCACATGGATGAAATCGGCTTCATCGTTCATTACATCGATGAAAATGGCTTCCTGTTCTTCAACACGATTGGTGGCACCGACGTCGCTACAGAGATCGGGCAGCGGGTCTGGGTACACGGTGCTGAGCGGGTTGCGGGCGTGATTGGTCGCAAGGCCATACAGGCATTCAAATTGTCCGATAGCAGCCAGACTCCCAGCTTGAAGGATCTGTGGATCGATATTGGCGCCAGGTCGCGGGAGGAGGCGGAAAAAGTCGTGAAAATTGGCAGCCCGGTCACTCTGAATGCAAGCTTCACGATGCTTCTAGGTGATCGCGCGATGGCACGCGCTTTCGACAATAAGGCCGGCCTCTTTATTGGCACGGAGATCGTAAGGCGGCTCAAAGAGGATGGCGGCCTGCATCCCGAGGTGGGCGTATACGTATTGGGAACGGTTCAGGAGGAGATAGGATCAAGAGGCGCCCAGACAGCAGCCTTCAATCTCGCCCCGCATGCTGCGCTTGCGGTAGACATGGGGGTGGCCATGGATTACCCGCTCGCCAGGGCAGAAGACCAAGGTAAGTTGGACCTTGGGAAAGGTCCCGGACTCTCGCAAGGCCCAAGCACCAACCCCGTAGTGTTCGACCTTCTCAAAGGAGCCGCGGATCGTAGGGGTCTTCCGTATCAGTTGCAGGCCTACGGAGACAAAAGCCCGACCGATGCCCGCCTCCTGCAAACTAGCCGCGGAGGTGCCGCCACGGGTCTCTTGTCCGTGCCTCTACGCTACATGCATACCCCATCCGAGGTTTTGTGTCTCGCCGACATCGAAGCGACGATCGAACTAGTGTGCGCGTTTTGCCGCGATGTGCTTCCCGACACGGATTTCACCCCATAGCGCGCCATGGCCTCGCGGATCCACTGCGTCACTCGATGCAATATGGAACAATCCTCGCAGGCGGATGTTGGGCAAGCCAACCCCCTGGAGGACTGCCAATGTTCATGCACAACAAGCGCCTGCAATACACCGTCCGCGTTTCGGAGCCTAATCCCCGCCTGGCCTGCATGATCATGGAACAATTCGGTGGCGCCGATGGTGAGCTTGCCGCGGCGATGCGCTATTTCACGCAAGGCCTTGGGGAAGATGATCTTGGACGTCGCGACATGTTGCTCGACATAGCGACCGAAGAACTCAGCCACCTCGAAGTGGTGGGATCGATCGTCACCATGCTCAACAAGGGGCTCAAGGCACAACTTGCCGAGGGCCAGATGAAAGAGGCGGACCTCTACCTGATGATCGGCGCCAGCGGTACGACAGCCAAGGAATCGATTCTGTTCGGCGGTGCTCCCGCGCTTTGCGATTCGGCCGGCGTTCCCTGGACCGCGGCCTATGTCGACTCGCGCGGCGAACCTACGGTGGATCTGCGATCGAATATCGCGGCCGAAGCGCGCGCCAAGATCGTTTATGAACGCCTCATCAACATCACCGACGACCCGGGCATCAAGGACGCGCTCGGCTTCCTGATGACCCGCGAGATCGCTCACCAGAAGTCGTTTGAGAAAGCCCTTTACGCCATCGAAAACAATTTCCCGTCAGGCAAGCTCCCAGGCATCGAGAAGTACGCCAGCATGTACGTCAACACCTCTCAAGGTGACGGCGACACCAATGGTCCATGGAATTCCGGCGAAGAGTGGGATCGGATCGATGACCTTGAAGAGGTGATGCCCGTCGACGGCGGAGACGGCTTGGCAACCGTCAAGATGGGCGCCAAAGAAATGAAGGTGGTGGCCAAGATGGCCGAGCGTACTCTATCCGATCCGGCTTCCGATCCGACCACAGGCGCTGATCTGGGCGCTGGCCCGGGAGCCGGCAGAACCAAGAACGCGGATTTTGGCGGCGCGGCAAGCATTCAGGAGGCCCCGGCCGTGGCAGAGGCTGCTGTCAAACGCGCACGTAAGCGTTAGTTTAGAGCAGCGATGGCGCGCCGAGCAGCGCGGCGGCAATGGCGATTTTGGCCCGAGTGCCGAATGATTATTCGGCGATCGACCGCTCGATCCCAGCGCCCCAATTCAAGCCGTCCGACGACATCGGCGACAGGCCAGTCGTTCTCGGCGCAGCCGCGGATCGAGGCCACAGCAGGAGGTATTGCCGGCCGATCCGCGCCCCCGGCAGATCGAACGGATCGATGGCGGCTGTGGCGCTGGTATGCGCGTGAGCGAATTTTCCGCTATCCGTATCCTCGCATCGTCTCCCGACAGCATTCAAACCGATGGATGTTGTTCCAGAAGCAGAATCCTCGTCCGCACCGGCTGCCTCGTAATCGACGAACCCCTCATGCCCAAGGAAGTCGACGATATCGATCCGGATGAGTTCGTCGTCCTCGACAACGAGCACCGGAATGGGCTGCGCCATATGGTTATACGAACAACTCCATCAACTCCACGTGCAGACTAGAGATACGCTCCGAGTGCGGGCGTCATTTCGTTGCCATTTGAAGTTTTTTTCAGACGGGCTATTTAGGTGTCGATTTCCTCTGGTCTGAAGACATGTACGTTCTGAAGCGCAACAATGTTCTGGCTCATGGCACGGGACCTAAAACGATGGTGTTTGCCCACGGCTTCGGCTGTGATCAAAACATGTGGCGTTTCGTCGAGCCTGCATTCCGCCACGATTTTCGCACCGTACTTTTCGACCAGGTAGGGGCTGGGAAGTCCGACCTGTCTGCGTACGACAGCGCTAAATACGCCTCGCTGGACGGCTACGCGGATGACCTCATTGAAATCGGTCGGGCTCTCGAATTGCGGAAAACGGTATTCGTCGGGCATTCCGTCAGCGCAATGATCGGGGTGCTCGCATCCTTGAAGGCACCCGAAATATTCGAGACCCTTGTTTTGGTTGGTCCGTCTCCGCGCTATATAAACGATGACGGCTATGTCGGCGGCTTTTCAGAGGCTGATGTCGAGGGCCTGCTTTCATCTCTAGCCGACAACCACATGGGCTGGTCGACCGCGATGGCGCCAGCAATCATGGGGAACGCGGATCGGCCGGAACTTGCTGAGGAGCTCACCAACAGCTTTTGTCGAACTGATCCCGACATCGCTCGTGAATTCGCGCGGGCCACATTCACATCCGACAACAGAGCCGACCTGCCGAAAGTCACCGCGCGGACGCTAGTGCTGCAGTGTTCCGACGACATCATTGCCGGCGATCAAGTCGGTGAGTACGTCCGCGACCACATCGCGGGCAGTAAATTGGTTCACCTCGACGCGGTCGGCCACTGCCCAAATCTCAGCTCGCCGCACGAAGTTGTTGCGGCGATACGGTCGTTCGTCTGACTACACAATGAACGCTGGTAACAGATACCTCGACCTTTTTGAGAACGCGCCTTGTGGCTACCTCGTTGTAGCTGCCGATGGGCGCATCGACGACGCAAACACTACTTTCTACAAATGGACCGGGTTTTCTAGGGAGGCAGTTGTCGGGAAACGCTTCCGTGACATCCTCAATATCGCCGGAAGAATGTTCTATGAGACACATTTCGCTCCCCTGTTGAGGATGCAGGGCTCCTTTGATGAGGTTGCGTTGGACGTGATGAAGTCGGATGGCGAGAGCCTGTCAGTCCTAGCCAACGCCTGGGAAAAGCGGACGCCCACTGGAGAATTAATTGAGACACGCGTGGCGCTCTTTCGCGCGACGCAGCGTCGACGCTACGAGCGAGAGCTGAGTGAGGCCAGACGCGAGCTGCAGATCGGCCTGAATTCCGCACAACAGACTGCGGAACTGCGCGAGCAGTTCATAGCGGTGCTTGGCCACGACCTACGAAATCCCCTGGCTTCGATATCTGCTGGCGTCCACATGCTGGCCCGAAGCTCTGACACCAGCGACGAAAAAACCTCCCAAGTCCTGCGCCTCATGCTGGCCAGCGTTTCCCGGATGAGCGGTTTGATCGACAATGTCTTGGATTTCGCGAGAGGTCGACTTGGAGGGGGGCTCGGACTATCGAGGGACCGCGATAACCCGATCCAGCCCGCATTGCAGCAGGTGCTTGACGAGATAAGATCAAGCTACCCGGAGCGTCAGATCGAGGTGTCGTTCAATCTGGACGGACGCATGATCGATGCTGATCATGCGAGGATCGCGCAGCTTTTCTCGAACCTAATGGGAAACGCCATCGCCCATGGCGACCCTGAAACTCCGATCAAGGTAGCCGCGCAGGTTCAGGACGGCCTCTTTAGCCTGTCGGTTGCGAACGGCGGTAAGCCTATTCCGGAATCGGCGCTGCAACGCCTCTTTCAGCCATTTTATCGAGGAGAGGCAAAGAGCCGCCAACAGGGCCTGGGATTGGGGCTCTTCATCGCGTCAGAAATTGCCCGCGCCCATGGTGGAAGCTTGGACGTAGTCTCCGATGTGGAGCAAACGCGCTTTAGTCTCCATATCCCCGCAAATTGATCGCACAACTATCTCATGGCTGCTCTCCACCCCCGCTGCCGGAAGGTGACGGGCTCTTTTGTGCGTTAGCGGAACTTGACAGTCGGAACAGGTTCGAAACGGCGGCAGCGTCCCCGCTGCCGCCGTTTCGAACCTGTTCCGACTGTCAAGTTCCGCTAACGCACAAAAG
>NZ_RZTT01000840.1 GCF_003996995.1 Mesorhizobium sp. M7A.T.Ca.US.000.02.2.1
GGACCGCCGCTTTCAGCCGCGCACCGAGACTGGCAAGCGTTGCTTCGAGGTCGGCCTTCACCGGCACGGCGATTTCGGCCGCACCCGTCGGCGTCGGGGCCCGCACATCCGCCACGAGATCGATCAGCGTCCAGTCCGTTTCGTGGCCGACAGCCGAGATCACCGGAATGCCGGAGGCAGCGACGGCGCGGGCGAGCGCCTCGTCGTTGAAGCCCCAGAGGTCTTCGAGGCTGCCGCCGCCTCGCGCCACGATCAGCAGATCGGGGCGCTGGATGGCGCCATCCCATGCCAGCGCGTTGAAGCCGTTGACCGCGGCGGCCACTTCCGCGCCTGACGTCTCGCCCTGAACACGCACCGGCCAGACCAGGATGTGCAGCGGAAAGCGGTCCTTGATACGGTGGATGATGTCGCGGATGACGGACCCCGTCGGCGAGGTGACGACGCCGATGACGCGCGGCATGAACGGCAGCAACCGCTTGCGGCCGGCATCGAACAGCCCCTCGGCCTGTAGCCGCCGCTTGCGCTCCTCCAGCAGCGCCATCAGCGCGCCGGCGCCGGCAGGCTCAAGATTGTCGATGACGATCTGGTAGTTGGACTTGCCGGGATAGGTGGTGAGCTTGCCGGTGGCGATCACCTCCATGCCCTCTTCGGGACGGAATTTCAGCCGGCTCATCGTGCCTTTCCAGACCACGGCGTCGAGACGGGCACGGTCGTCCTTCAACGCGAAATAAGCATGACCGGACGAATGCGGTCCGCGGTAGCCTGATATTTCGCCACGCACCCGCAC
>NZ_RZTT01000841.1 GCF_003996995.1 Mesorhizobium sp. M7A.T.Ca.US.000.02.2.1
GGGCAGCCGCATTGATCTGCGTGCGCAGCGCCAGCAGCGCATCGAGTTCGCAGTCGAGCGTCAGGTAGAAATGCGGGATGGTGGTCTTGGCCTCGACCAGCCGCCGCGCAATGGTCTTGCGCATATTGTCATGCGGGACGAGTTCGTAGGAGCCCTGTTCGAACAGACGCAGCACGTCCCCCTCCCCCTTGAGGGGAGGGTGGCCGGCCACAGGCCGGTCGGGTGGGGTCGCTTCGACCGGTGTCGGCGCCAGGGCGGTGCTGAATTGGGCGGCGCCTCCTGAGGCGACCCCCTCCGTCCGCTTCGCGGACACCTCCCCCTCGAGGAGGGAGGAAAGTGCGGCGTCGATATCGGCTTTTACAACACGGCCGTATGGGCCTGTGCCGGATACGGTTGAGAGGTTCAGGCCAGCCTCGCGGGCTAGGCGCCTGGCCAAAGGTGTCGCGCGGGCTTTCCCCTCCCCCTCGAGGGGAGGGTGGCCGGCCGCAGGCCGGTCGGGTGGGGTCGGTTCGACTGGGCTCGACGGTACAGGGGTGCCTCCTGAGGCAACCCCCTCTCTCGACTTCGTCGACATCTCCCCCTTGAGGGGGGAATTTGGCGCATAGCTTTCACCGTCGGCATAAATCCATGCAACAGCTGCACCGACCGCAATATCGACACCTTCCTTGCCGGTGACGTCGCGCAACACGCCGCTGGCCGGCGCGTCGATCTCCATCGCCGCCTTGTCGGTCTCGATCTCGAACAGCACATCGCCCTTCTTGACGTGCGCGCCTTC
>NZ_RZTT01000842.1 GCF_003996995.1 Mesorhizobium sp. M7A.T.Ca.US.000.02.2.1
TGCTACGAGCCCGGCAGCGAATTTCCGGGGCAACAACCGACATGGATGCAAGGCAGTTGAAGGTCGAAGCCGCGCGGGCTGCACTTGCCCATGTAAGCGACGGCATGCGGCTCGGCATCGGCACCGGCACCACGGCCGAAGAGTTCGTGCGGCTGCTTGCCGAAAAGGTCGCCACCGGCATGACCGTCATTGGTGTGCCGACTTCGGAGCGCACCGCGTTGCTGTGCCGCGAACTTGGCGTGCCGCTGTCGACGCTGGAGGAAACGCCAGAGCTCGATCTCACCGTCGACGGCGCCGACGAAGTCGACCCGGAACTGACCCTGGTCAAGGGCGGCGGCGGCGCGCTGCTGCGCGAGAAGATCGTCGCCGCGGCATCCCAGCGCATGATCGTCATCGCCGACCGCTCCAAGATGGTCGAGACGCTCGGCCGTTTTCCGCTGCCGATCGAAGTCAATCCATTCGGCCTGCGCGCCACTGAAATCGCGGTTGCCGCAGCGGCTGAAAAGCTCGGTCTTTCCGGGCCGGTCACATTGAGGATGACGGGCGGCCAGGCTTTTGTTACAGACGGCGGCCATTTTATCCTCGATGCATCTTTTGGCCGCATTCCGGATACAAGAGCGCTTTCGAATGCTCTGCACGCCATTCCGGGCGTGGTCGAGCATGGTCTTTTCATCGGGCTGGCTTCAGCGGCCATCATCGCCGGCGGCGACGGTATCCAAACCGTCCATGCCGCCCGAAAACCAGGGAGTTCTACCGATCATGACGTTGCATAAC
>NZ_RZTT01000843.1 GCF_003996995.1 Mesorhizobium sp. M7A.T.Ca.US.000.02.2.1
ATCTGATACCGCTTCGGGTCGTCAGGGTGGATCTTGACCACGATCGGCGTGGACAGGCCGCCAACGCGAATGGAGTCGGCGAGCTCCTGCAGCTTGATGGGGTCGTAGCGCTTGCGAGCGTTGCGCGGATCTTCGTCCACACGGTTGAGAGGCAGGACGAGCGGCTTACCTGCAGCAGATGCAGCATCGGAGCCAACCTGCAGGAGGTTCGAGAAATTATCCAAACCGCTCAAATCGAGATTGCTGCTCATGCTCGGGCCTCCGTCTTGTCGAAAACTTGGGTCAACACTTCTTTCATTTCCTTGCCGGCTTCACGCGCGGCGGTCTTGGGGATTTCCCACACCGGAATGCCCTGCCCAAGTGCATCCGAAATGGAACTGCGATTGCCGATCTTGGCGGTAATCATGAGGTGGGCGTAACTGGCCAGAAGCTCGGTCATGTTCGCTTTCTGCGAGGCCGAATTGGAGTTGAACCGGTTTGCCAGAATGCCCAGGAACGTCAGGCCCGCGTTATACCGCTTCTGCACGCCGAAGATGGTCTGGAGCATCTTGGTCAGGCCCTGCATCGAGTAGCTTTCCAGCTCGACCGGGCACAGCGCGAAGTTGGCAGCGGTGAGTGCGGCAACCATCCGCAAGCCAAGTGTCGGCGCAGTATCGATTACGCAAAAATCGAAGGACTGGCCGAGGTGTTTCACCGCGTTTACGAAGTTCTCGATTGCATCTGGCTTGGCGCGTTCCAGCTCTACCAGGCTGTCATCGGCACTCAAAAGGG
>NZ_RZTT01000844.1 GCF_003996995.1 Mesorhizobium sp. M7A.T.Ca.US.000.02.2.1
CCGCCACACGCCGAAACGCCGTTGCTGCCGTGCGTCTCCATACCTTCCGGCACCAGCATCGGCCCGATGTAATGCGCATAGCTCCGCTCGGCCGCGCTGTTGACCGCGGAGTAGGCCATCCAGTTGCCGCCAGCCTTGAATTGGACCTCCCAATCCGGCTCGTCGGACATGATTTCGATGACGGCATCTTGCCCGCCATCGTGCAAAAACACTTCGAGCAACCAGTACCGAGCCGCGCAATGCGGGCATCGGCCGACCATCACCATGCTCGCGCTTGCGCATCCGGCGAAATTCAACGGCGCGCCCGGGAGGCAGTCACCATCCTCGGTGTAATACGAGCCCGGCACGCCGGGCGTGCAACCTGTCGCTGTCCAGGTCATCAACAGACCGCTGCAGCGGGGGCACCGCGTTTCCATCCTGTCCAGCGGCTCCAGCTTCGGCGCTGGCGCGTCCGAGACGATGAACAACCCGGCAGCTTCGCCGGCGTCGATCACGTCGGCCGCGCTTAGATCCTGAATGTTCTTACGCTGGCCAAGAGCAATGGCGTGGATTGCCCGTGCCTCGAATTCCAGCTGCGCGATGCGCACATGCGCCTGCCGCAGGCGGGCTTGTGCATCAGCACGCGGCGCGTCATTCACCAGCAGACTGCTGGTGGCTCCAACCTGCTCTTTCAGGCCGCCAAGCGCGTCCTCGAGCTTCGCGGCCGTTGTCGCATGTGGCCATGCGGTCGCGCTTGCGCGCGTGGTTTCCTGCGTTGTCATACGTC
>NZ_RZTT01000845.1 GCF_003996995.1 Mesorhizobium sp. M7A.T.Ca.US.000.02.2.1
GCACGCGGCTGGACGACCTGGCGGCCCAGATCCATTCCGACGGTTTTGATATCCAGAACCGCGCCGGGCCGGTCACCGTCAAGCTGGAGGCGGGCGGCCTCAACACCGACGTGGCGACGCTGGCGCCGCTGATCACCGGCAAGATCGATGTCGATCTGGCCGGGTCGGTCAGCAAGGACGCCATTGCCATCGACCAGGGCACGCTGCGTTCCGACGCGCTCAACGCTTCGCTGACCGCGACGGTGGCGCTTGCCGACCTGTCGATGCAGCTCAAGATGAACGCGGATGCCGTGGCGACGGCCTTTCCGCCGCAGATCGCCTCGGTGCTCGGCGCTAGGGTGAAATTCTCGGCCAGCGCGGCCCGCGATCCGCAGGGATCCTTCGCCGCCAATTCGATCGAATTCACCTCCGGCACGCTCAGCGCCGCCGGCACGGCCAGCATGCAAGGCACCGACATCCAGGCCGACATCAAGGGCAAACTGGGCGACGTCTCGGTGCTGTCGCCGACGGTCGGCGTGCCGGTTGCCGGCGGTATCGACTTCGCGCTGTCGGCAAGCGGCGCTATGACGGCGCCGGATTTCACTGTTACCGCCGATAGCGACAGCCTGACGGCATCGGGCCGCACGGTGAAGAGCATCAAGCTGACGGCTAGCGGCAAGGCCGATATCACCAGTCCCGCCGCTAACGTATCGCTGACCGGCTCCGTCGACGACCAGCCGCTCGACATCAAAGCAGCGCTGGTGACGAGCGAAGGCAGGCGTTC
>NZ_RZTT01000846.1 GCF_003996995.1 Mesorhizobium sp. M7A.T.Ca.US.000.02.2.1
GCATCCAGCGCTGCGTCACCGACAGCGTTCCGCAGGAGATCAGGAACGCGGCGGCGAGCAGCAGCAGGGCCGGCACAGAACGGCCATGCGAATGGATGTGGTGGACCAGCACGCCGGCGGTGAAGAACGGGCCGAACTCGGTGAGGAACAGCAGCCTGGCTCCGCCGCTGCCGATAAAGAACTCGTTCAAGGCCGAGATCGCCAGCCAGATGAAGATCAGCTCCAGCTTGCGTTTCTGGAAGAGCCCGGTGAACAGGGCCAGCGTGATCCATCCGTAGAACACCAGTTCAAGCACGATCGACCAGTAGACGCCGTCCATGAAGGGTTGGCCGAAGGCCGGCGCGAACATCGACAGGTTGGCGACATACTGGCTGAAAGAGGCTGGAAGCAACGGTGTGCCGGCAAGGGTGAGAACTGCGAAGGTGATCGTCATGCAGAACAGAAAACCCGGATAGAGGCGAACGAACCGCGCGATCGCAAACTGATCCCAGCTCCGGTTTTCCGCCGACCAGGCAATGACGAAACCGCTGATCAGGAAGAACAGATTGACGCCGAGATAGCCGTAGAGGGCGAACGGTGCGGCAAGCGGATAGCCCTGCGCGAGGTAGCCTTCGGCGGCCGCGCCGCGAAAGAAATAGTGAAAGAACACGACGGCAAGTGCTGCCGCCAGCCTGAGCAGGTCCAGCGTCGCGATGTAATTTTGTTCCGCAGATCTGGTGTTCATCCGCATTTCCCCGCATCTCCGGTCCGCAAACCATAGAGC
>NZ_RZTT01000847.1 GCF_003996995.1 Mesorhizobium sp. M7A.T.Ca.US.000.02.2.1
GTATTCGCCCTCCACGATCGAACCGCGTTCGAGCAGCAGCACCTTGCCGTTGTCGCTGTAGACGTTGCGCGACAGCTGGCACTTGGTCTTCCCAGGCAAGGTGCTTTCCAGCGCCGTCACCAGGGTGCAATCCAGCATCGTGCCGGCGGTCAGCAGGAAATTGCGGTTGGTCAGCATACTGGCACGCGCAGAGTCGAACTTGCCGCCCTGCAGGTTCACCGCCAGGGAATCACGGTCGGGGCCGTCCTCGCCGTCCAGCGATCCGCCCGCCCCAGCCTCCAGCGAAGCGGCGTTGCCGTTCCCATTGCCACCGCCTGCAGCTTCGCCGCCGGCATTGCCAAAGGCGAAAATCGGAGCGCGCTTCCGGCGTTCCAGCAACAGTTCGGCCTCGGTCGGCTGTCGCGGCTGCTGCTGCTGGTAACCCATGTTCGGATTGCCCGCCGGTGCTGCAGGTGCAGCGGGTGCTGCCGGCGGTGCGGCCGGCGGCGGCGGGGGCGGTTCGCTCACCGGCATCTGCAGGTCAGGAAGGCTACGGCGCGCCTGGCTGGACTCTTCCTTTCGTGCCTCGGGCTCCGCCTTCGGCCGGATCTGCATCCAGCCCATCACGGCCAGCAACCCCACGAGGGCGGCGATGCCAGCAATCTTGCTCGCCTTGCTGTTCTTCTTGCGCTTGTTGACGGAGGGCACGCCGCGTTCGTCGCCCAGCTGGCTCGGCACTTCCCGATTGGTTTCGTTCTCGCTCATGACTTGTCCTGTAA
>NZ_RZTT01000848.1 GCF_003996995.1 Mesorhizobium sp. M7A.T.Ca.US.000.02.2.1
AGCCAGGCGGTTCCTTTGTCGTCGGCTCATCCGGAGTCGAGTATGCGTTGCTGGCCGAATGGGCGTCGAATGGCATTGTCGGCGCCGGACATGGCTTCACGCCACCGGGCGCAGCCGAGCGGATAGCCGTCGTGTCGGGCAGTTGCTCGCCGACCACGGAACGGCAGATCCGGCATGCCCTGACCGACGGTTTCGACGGCATCGAGGTCGACCCGGTCGAACTGGTTTCGGAGGCTTCGCAGCAGTCGATCACGCGCGCAACGGCAAGCGGCCGTGCCAGTCTGCAAGCCGGGCGCAGCGTCATCCTCTACACCGCGCTTGGTCCCACTGCCGACAGGGGCGCCGAAATCGACCGGCAGGAAGGCGCCCGCCACAGGCTTGGCCGCGGACTCGGAGAAATCCTTCGCAGCCTGACGATCGAACAGAGCCTGCGGCGCGTGGTCATTGCCGGCGGCGATACGTCGAGCCACGCGCTGGGCGAGATGGGTGTCGATGCCCTGACAATCCGCATGCCGCTGCCCGCTTCGCCGGGTTCGCCGCTCTGCGTTGCTCACGCGCGCGTCAAGGCGATCGACGGCTTGGAGGTCGCGCTCAAGGGCGGCCAGGTCGGAACCGATCGCTATTTCTCAGCCATCCGCGACGGCCTCGGCGGTTGGAAAAAATAAAGCCTACGTCCAGGTGATAGGCCGCGGGGACACCTCTGGGCACGAAAAGCTCCTTGGCGGGGGGAAATACCGGTAACACCCGGGATT
>NZ_RZTT01000849.1 GCF_003996995.1 Mesorhizobium sp. M7A.T.Ca.US.000.02.2.1
TTGCTGACGCGGACCGTTTCGAGCCGGGTGAGGCCGCTGGCCGGTTCGTAGCGCGGGAGCCGCGACAGGCCCGAATCGATGACGACGCGCACGCCGTCGATGGTGATGGAGGTCTCGGCGATCGAGGTGGCCAACACCACCTTGCGGCGGCCGGCCGGCGGCGGCTTGATCGCCGCGTCCTGCGCCTTGCCGTCGAGCATGCCGTAGAGCGGGACGATGTCGGTATCGGTGCCGACCTTGCCGGCCAGCCGCTCGGCGGTTCGCTCGATCTCGCGTTGGCCGGGCAGGAAGGCAAGCACGCTGCCGCTTTCGTCAGCAAGAGCGGCGCGGATCGCCTTGGCCATGGCGTCCTCGATGGCGATGCCGGCGGGGCGTTCGTCATAACGGATATCGACAGGGAAGGCGCGGCCCTCGCTCTCGATCACCGGCGCGCCCGACATGAGTTTGGCGACACGCGCGCCGTCGAGCGTCGCCGACATCACTGCCAAGCGCAGATCCGGCCTGAGCGCCCCTTGGACGTCGAGCGCCAGAGCGAGACCAAAATCGCCGTCGAGCGAGCGCTCGTGGAATTCGTCGAAAATGACAGCCGAAACACCGGGCAGTTCGGGATCGTCGAGGATCATGCGCGCCAGCACGCCTTCGGTGACGACCACGATCCTGGTCTTTGCCGAAATGCGGTTTTCCATGCGCATGGCATAGCCGACGGTGGCGCCAGGTTCCTCACCAAGCAATTCAGCC
>NZ_RZTT01000084.1:0-6797 GCF_003996995.1 Mesorhizobium sp. M7A.T.Ca.US.000.02.2.1
GGCGTAGGGACGGAGCATCAAACGAAAAACCCGCCTGTGCGGCGGGTCACTGGCGCAAATCAGCACCATAGACAGAAATGTAGCATAGCTGAGGTCACCGAGTCAAGAAAAAATTCCTATCGCGAAAAGCTGCCGGCAAAAAAGCTGCCGGGACCGCCGAACTGGCTGCTGCCTTTGTCAAGCTGAGTGCGAAACCCTGTGCGTCAGCTGGTCTTGCGGAAATCGGCCTGTTCCTCGGCCCGGAGATGGCTGCGCGCCGAGCCGATGACGCGCTTGAAGGCGCGGCCGAAGGCGGCATCGGATTATAGCCGAGACGCCGAGAACCATCACGGTTTTCGGGCCGGCGCCGTTGTGATGGCAGCGACGAAGCGGTTCAGGCTGTCCTCGACATAGGCGGCCACTTCGATCGCCGGGTCAAAGCTCCACCACAGCAACGAGCCTTGCCAATGCGAGGCCATCAGCAGGCCGATGTCGCGTGGCGGGTTGGGCGTCTTGGCAAAACAGGCTACAAGTGTGTCGCACAGGAACGCCTTCCAGGCCGCACCCCGCGCCCTGAGCACGGGATCGCGCAGATCCTCGCGTAGGACAAGCAGGCCTTCGGCATAGGATTCGATGCCGCCATAGGATTGCGACAGCGCCACCAGCAACGCGACCGCACCGGTGGGGGTTCTGGGAACGGTGGCTGCCAGCTTTCTGGTGTTCTCGTCGAGACCGTCCCAGGCGTGCAGCAAAGTGCGCTGTTTCAGCTGCGCCTTGTTCTTGAAGCGCTGCACCAGCGTTGCACCGGAGAGACCGCAGGCCTTTGCCAGACGCTCGAAGGTGAGTGCTTCGGGACCATGCTCGTGGATTAGCCGGTGCGCGGTCTCCAGCACCTGCTCGTCGGACTGGGTTTTTGGCCGTGTCATCTTGACATCCTGATATAACCGAATGATCATTTATATATATGGCGCGAACAGCACAAGCCAGCCTTGTCTGATCGATGAGTCCGTTTTGGGAGAGTTCAATGACGCTGCAAGGGAAAGTTGCCCTGGTCGCCGGCGGGACGCGCGGCGCCGGACGGGGCATAGCGATCGAACTCGGCGCAGCCGGCGCCACCGTCTATGTCACCGGGCGCAGCACGCGCGCCCAGCAATCCGAATATGCCCGGCCCGAAACCATCGAGGAAACAGCGGAACTGGTCTCGGCGAACGGAGGCAAGGGCATCGCCGTTCAGGTCGATCATCTGGTGGCCGACGATGTGCGCAAACTGGTCGAGCGCATCCGCACCGAACAAGGCCGGCTCGACATACTGGTGAATGACATCTGGGGTGGCGAGAAACTGTTCGAGTGGGACAAACCGGTCTGGGACCACAATCTGGACAATGGCCTGCGCATGCTGCGGCTCGGCATCGACACGCATCTGATCACCGCGCACCATGCGCTGCCGCTGTTGATCGAACGTCCGGGCGGGCTGCTCGTCGAGGTCACAGACGGCACGGCCGAATACAATGCCGATCACTACCGGCTGTCGCCATTCTACGATCTCGCCAAGGTCGCGGTGACGCGCATGGCATGGGCGCATGCCCAGGATCTCGCCAAACACGACGCAACGTCCGTGTCGCTGACGCCCGGCTGGCTGCGTTCGGAGATGATGCTGGAAGCCTTTGGCGTGAGCGAGGGCAATTGGCGCGACGCCACCGCTGAGGTGCCGCATTTCGTCATTTCCGAGACGCCACGTTTCGTCGGCCGCGCCGTTGCGGCTTTGGCGGCGGATCCGGACCGCTCGCGCTGGAACGGACAGTCGCTGTCCAGCGGCGGGCTGGCGCAGGTCTACGGCTTTACCGACCTCGACGGCTCACGGCCCGACGCCTGGCGTTATGTTCCCGAGGTTCAGGACGCCGGCAAGCCCGCCGATGCGACGGGCTATCGATAGGTAATTGGTTCCTGCGCAATTCCGGACGGAAAACCGCTGCGCACTTTTCCTGGAATTGCGTCAGGCGGACCGCCCGTCGAAATCGAAGACCGACAGGGTCGAAGGGTCGAGATCGGCCACGCAGTTGATGTTGATGTAGGCGCTGCGTTCACGGCCCTCGCGGACATCCTCCGCAAAGGGATGGACACCACAGGCCCGGCAGAACCGGTGCGCGATGGCATGGTTGCCGAATGTGTAGGTGCCCAAATCGTCGCCCCAGGCCAAGACCCGCAAGGTCTCATGCGGGATGGCACACAGCAGGGCGCCCTTGCGCGCGCAGATCGAACAATTGCACCTGATGGCACCGGTCAGTTCGGCCTTGAATTCGAAGGCCACCTTGCCGCAGTGGCAGCTGCCTTTGTAGAGCATCGGGTTTTTCCTCGTATTCGACAGGGTGCAAAATCGCCTGCGCCGGGTTAAGTCTGGGCAAGCCATGCACTGGCCGCACCCCCTTAAGACGTTCAAGGCGTCCGGAGTCCGACACCGAAAATGCAATCCGTCCGTGATCATCTGGAAACCATTCTGGCGCGCCTCGCCGCCCGTGCCGGCGAAGAGCACGTGTTCACGAAGCTCTATGCCGAAGCCGCACGGGCCGCGGCTGATGCCAGCGATGCCCGCAAGCGGGCCGGCGTGACACTCGGACCGCTCGATGGCACCATCGTCTCGATCAAGGATCTGTTCGATGTCGCCGGCGAGCCGACCACGGCCGGTTCGCTGATGCGCAAGACCGCGGCGCCCGCCCAAAGCGACGCGGCAATCGTCAGCCGGCTGCGGCAGGCCGGCGCGGTCATCATAGGCAAGACCAACATGACCGAATTCGCCTTCACCGCGATCGGCGACAACAGGCATTTCGGCACGCCTGGCAATGCCGTGGACGCCAGCCGCATTCCGGGCGGCTCTTCCTCGGGCGCAGGCGTTTCCGTCGGCGAGGGGACAAGCGAAATATCGATCGGTTCCGATACCGGCGGTTCGATACGCATACCGGCTTCACTCAACGGTGTCGTCGGCTTCAAGCCGACAGCGCGACGTGTGCCGCTCGCCGGCGCGTTCCCATTGTCCGCCACGCTGGACTCGATCGGGCCGCTTGCCCGAACCGTCGCCCAGTGTGCCGCCGCCGACGCCGTGATGGCCGGCGAGGTGCCGACCGCGCTGGCGCCGATTGCCCTTGCAGGGCTTCGCATAGGCATTCCGCGCGGCGTCCTTTTCGAAGAGACGGAAGACGAGGTGGCGACCGCGTTCGACCGCTGCCTTGGCAAGATCGAGCAGACAGGCGCGCGGATCGCCGACCTGTCGATCGACGATCTGCTCGCCGATTTGCGCGCGGCGACCAAGCGTGGCTCGATCGCTGCGATGGAAGGGGCCGAAGTGCATGCCGACTGGCTGGCGACAGGAGCGTCGGTGCCGGTCGACCCGCATGTCAGCGGACCTTTGTCGCGGGCGGCAATGCTGCCGACGCCTGTCTACATCAGGGCAATGCGTCGTCGCGCAGCACTTGCCGCCGCCATGGACGAGCGGCTGGCATCGGTCGATGTGCTGGCTCTGCCGACCACGCCGGTGACGGCGCCGACCATCGTCTCGATGGCTGACGACGCCGAGCTGCGCGACCGCACTGAGGGCCTGCTGCTGCGCAACACGCAGGTCGCCAACCAGTTCGATCTCTGCGCGATCTCGCTACCGATGCCGGGCACTCCGCTGCCCGCCGGATTGATGCTGGTGGCGCGCAACGGGCATGACCGGCGCCTGCTGCGGATTGCTGCCGAAATAGAGCAGCTGCTTGGCGCGTGACCAGGGCTGAACCGCCTATCAGTGCGACGAACAGTGCTTGCGTTCGCTGTCCTTGGCGGTCCGCACGATACGGGTCGCGACCAGCCAGGGCAGATTGTACTTCTCGCCGGTGATGGTCTGGGGTGCGGTGCTCGATCGAGCCCCTGACGACGATCTTGCCGGCATAAAGCGCGTCGGAAAGATCGTTATCGCCTTGTCGGCCTGCGGCAATCCGCTTGGGTCGATAGAGACGCCCTTGATGATCGCCCCGGTGGCAAGGTCGAGTGCGCTGTTCGACGGGCACGGCGCCTTGAAGCAGCGCAGCCCGTTGTCGCAATAGACATAACTGCTTTCGGCCGCGAATGACGGCATGGCGCAGAGCGAACAGACGACGACTACCAGGGATGCGAGGCGCGGATCGGACATGGCTCTCAGCGTCGCGGAAAATTGGGGCGAAACCGCGATGTGTTACAGGTCCGCCGGAAACCGCCGCCGATAGTGATCGACCACTTCCGGATTGCGCAGATTGACCGGCAGCTTGTTGGCCAGCACCAGCAAGGCTTCACCCGCCGCGCCGACGCCCATGCGCATCATCGATTCCTCGGTGATCCCGGCCATGTGCGGCGTGATGATGACATTGTCGAAGCCGAAATAGGGATGGTTCGACGGCAGCGGCTGTGTCGCAAAAACATCGAGCGCGGCACCGCCGATACGGCGTTTCTGCAACGCCTCGATCAGCGCATCGTCATCGATGACCGGTCCGCGCGACACGTTGATCAGCAGCGCATGCGGCTTCATGCGGGCGATCCGCTCACGGTTGATCAGGCCGCGCGTTTCCGGCGTCAGCGGGCAGCACAGAACGATGATGTCGCTCTGCTCGACGAGAGCGTCGATCGACAGGAAACCGACCTTGTCAGGCGCCGGCTGCATGCTGCGCGTCGTTGCCACCACCTTCAGGTCGAAGCCGTGCGCGGCGATATGGCCGACAGCCTGGCCGACCGCGCCGAGGCCGACGATGCCGATCGTCTTGCCGGCAAGCTCGATGTTGGAATTGGCGTGCTCGCGGCCGGCGAGCCAGCCTTTGGTGCGCAGGTCGCGGTCGACGGCGCGGAAGTTGCGCAGCAAAGCGAGCGCCGCGAACATGACGTGTTCGGCAACCGAGCGGGCATTGACCGCCGGCACATTCGCCACCAGCACGCCGGCCGCCGCCGCTGCTTCCATCGGGATCATGTCGAGCCCGGCGCCATGACGGATTGCCGCCCGCAGCAGCTTTGCGCCGTCGAAAAGCTGTGGTGGCAGCGGCGCGCGCACGATGACGATATCAGCATCCTTCGCCTCGGCAGCCAGCGTGGCCGGATCGATGGCGGAGGCGACGACGAGTTCTCCGGCGCCGGCCAGCATGGCCGAGGCGCGCGGGTGCAGGGCGTGGGTCGTGAGGATACGGGCCATGTCGGTCAAGCTTTTTCGAGCGCCGGGCTTTGAGGTTCCTCGCCATGGCCCTCGATCAGGCCTTTCCAGTAGCTTTCAGCCCCTTGCAAATGGGCGCTCATCAGCGCCTGGGCGAGATTGCCATCGCGGCGCAGCAGCGCCTCATAGATCTGGATATGCTCGGCATGCGAGCGCACGTTGCGCTCGGGGTCGTTGAAATAGATCGGCAGGCGCTGCTCGCCCATCATATAGTAGACGCTGCAGACATTGTGGAAGACGCTGTTCTTGGTGGCGCGCACGATCTCGAGGTGGAATTCACGGTCTTCCCTGGCAAGCCCTTCGCCGACGGCAATGCGCTCTTCCGAAGCTTTCAGTATCTCGCGCAGCCGCTCGAAATTCTCCTCTGTGGCGCGCGAACAGGCAAGTTCGGCCGCCTTGATCTCGTGGATCTTGCGCAGTTCGACCGTTTCGTAGATCTGGATCGGGTCGAGCGGCAGGCCCGCGCGGGCAAAGAGCGCCATGGCCTCCACGCTGGCCTGCTTGGTGTCGATGTAGATGCCGGACTTGGCCCGGCGCTCGACGATGCGCATGGCCTCAAGGATGGCCAGCGCCTCGCGGATCTGGCCGCGGCTGACAGCGAAATGCTCCGCCAGTTCGCGTTCCGAAGGCGTTCGGCCGCTCTCCTTGTCCGAATGGGAGAACAGGTAGGCAGCGAGTTCCGCGAGGAGGTTCTTTTCTTTCATCGTCAACCGCGTTGCGCGTGCGCCTCCAGGAACCGCTCCGAAATGGTGAATCCCAGACCCGGTTTTTCCGGGATCGCTATCATGCCGTCCCTGGCTTCGACAGTCTCTTCGACCAGATCGTGGATCATCGGGTTGGCGCCGAGCGAATATTCGACGGTGAAACTCGACGGCGAGGCGGCGCAGACATGCAAGCCTGCGAAAAAACAGGGCGCGCCGGCCCACAAATGCGGTGCAAAGCGCAGATTGAAGGCGCTGGCGATGGTGCCGATCTTCATCGCCTCGCTGATACCGCCGCAGAAGGCGGGATCCGGCTGGAAGATGTCGGCGGCTTTCAGCACGGCGAGATCGCGGAAGGCATAGCGTGTCGCCTCGCTTTCGCCGGTGGCGATCGGGACGGCACCTGACGCCCGCACTTCAGCCATGCCGGGCTTGTCGTCGGCGATGATAGGCTCCTCGAACCAGGCGAGGTCCAAATCGTTGACAAGGTGGATGAAGCGCTTGGCCTCGGCCACCGTGTAGGTGCCGTGCGCGTCGACCATCAGTTCGACATCGGGGCCGAGCGCCTGCCGTGCGGCCCGCACGCGGCCGGCCGAAATGTGCGCCGCGCCATCCATGGCGCCAACCCGCATCTTCAGTGCCTTGAAACCGCCCTTGGCGATGTAGGATTTCAACTGCTCGCCGATGGCGTCGGCAGCCGCCCAGCCGCCGGACGCGTAAGCCGGCATGCGATCGAGCTTGCGGCCGCCCAGCAGCCGCCAGACCGGAACGCCAAGCGATTTGCCAAGAATGTCCCACAGCGCGATGTCGACGGCGCTGATGGCGGCGATGCTCATGCCGCGCCGCGCCAGTTGCGGCATGGCGTGGCCGCCACGCGCGGCGCTGTCGTGGCGCACGCCATTGTAGAGCATCTC
>NZ_RZTT01000084.1:6807-17975 GCF_003996995.1 Mesorhizobium sp. M7A.T.Ca.US.000.02.2.1
GCGCGATGTCGACGGCGCTGATGGCGGCGATGCTCATGCCGCAACTGGCGCGGCGCTGTCGTGGCGCACGCCATTGTAGAGCATCTCCCATATGACGCCGATGTCCGCCGGATCGCGGCCGACCAGCTGAGGCCCGACCTCATGGTTCAGCATGTGGACGAGTGCACCGTAGCTGCCGGCACTGCCGGCGGCGTTCTTGCCTTCGCCCCAGCCGACCAGCCCGTCATCGGTTTCGATGCGCAGGATGGCGGCGTCGAAGGTCGTCACCTGACCGAAGTCGCTGCGGTGCTGCCGAGCGGCTTCGATCGGAACGCGGATCCACCAGGCTTGGACGGACTTGATACGCATATTCTTCCCCAGCCCCGCCGCCGGTCAGGGCGGAAGGGCGAATTTCCCAGAGGCAGTCGGCTACTTGATCAGCGGCAATAACGTTTCGGCGTTGATGCGCATCTGGTCGGTGTAGAATTTCTCGGTGAGTACGCTGGAGCCGTGGTCCTGGATGAACTTCAGCTGCTCGGGCGAGATGTCGACCGGATTGCGCTCGACCATGTCGGGATAGGGGGCTGCCGGCGTCCGGTCGACGGGCGCGACGAACTCGTTGGTCAGCGCGCCGTCGTAGCCGATCTCGCGCAAGGTGGCGACGATCTTCGGCCAGTCGATCTGGCCGAGGCCGGCGGCAAACCGGTTGTTGTCGGCGACGTGGAAGTCGAACAGGCGCTTTCCGACCTGCCGGATCGCGTCATGGACGTTAAATTCTTCCATGTGGATGTGGTAAGCGTCGAGGCACACGCCGCATTCGGGGCTGACCGCGTCAGCCAGCGCCAGTGCCTGGGCGCCGCGATTGAACAGATAGGTCTCGAAGCGGTTGAGGGGTTCGACAGCGATCTTGACGCCGACCTTCTTGGCGTGGGTGAAGCATTCACGGGTGGCGTCGACGACCCACTTCCATTCCTCTTCTTCGGTCCCGTCAGGCACGACCTTGCCGACGGTGGCCGGAACCAGCGTGATGATCTCGCCATCGAGTTCGCTGACCATGGTCAGCACGTCCTTGACATACTGAACGGAACGCTCGCGCTGGCCCTGGTTCCTGGCGGCAAGGTTGCGCTCGCCCAGCATCAGGGTCACCGCGCCCCAGCAGCGAATACCATGCTCCTTCAGCAGTGCCCGGGTCTCCTTGGTCTTGTACTGCTCGGGCTCGCCGGAAATCTCGATCGACTCATAGCCGAATTTCTTGATGCGCTTGAGCGTCGTCTCCAAGGGTTCCGCGCGCATCCAGTTGTGCGTCGAAAGATGCATGGTCTGTCCTTCCCAAATCGTCTCTATGGTTCGCCTGCGACATGCATCGCCAAAAGGCGACACAAAGGTTCCTCCCCAAGGCGTTCCCAGCCTTTTTTCGCAAACTGGTTCGACCAATTGGGCCTGAAGCGAGGTCTACAGCAAATTCTCCAGATCGGCAAGAAGCGCTGGAGTGCAACTTTCTCTATGGATTATTTCCTTGATTATATTGAGATATATAGGCCTGCAACAGGTGATTTTGGGGTCTTGATGGCGCATTGTGCGGCTTGACCAAATTTCCACATTTGGTAATACCAGAATGGCGGTGCGTGCAAGCACCCGTTGAGAAAGACCAAAGTGGCTGGCCCTGCTTCCAATCGGCGCTATGCTCGGTCGAGAGAGAAATGAGGGAGGATGCGATGCCGACGACAATGAAGGGCCCTGGGCTGTTTCTGGCGCAGTTCGCGGGCGACGCCGCGCCGTTCAACTCACTGGCGTCGATCACCAAATGGGCGGCCGGTCTCGGCTACAAAGGCGTGCAGATCCCGACCTGGGACGCGCGGCTGTTCGACCTCAAGAAGGCGGCTTCTTCCAAGGCCTATTGCGATGAGGTGAAGGGCATCTGCGCTGACGCCGGCGTTGAGATCACCGAACTGTCGACGCATTTGCAGGGGCAGTTGGTCGCGGTTCATCCAGCCTATGACGCGCAGATGGATGGCTTTGCGCCGCCGTCGGTGCACAACAATCCCGCAGCCCGGCAGGAGTGGGCTGTCGAGCAGATGAAGTTCGGCGCTAAAGCATCGCGCAATCTGGGCCTGAATGCTTCAGTGTCGTTTACCGGCTCGCTGGCTTTCCCTTATCTCTATCCGTTCCCGCAGCGGCCGGCTGGACTCATTGAGGAAGCGTTTGGCGAGCTCGGCAAACGCTGGAAGCCGATCCTCGACGTCTACGAGGACAACGGCGTCGACGTCGGCTATGAAATTCACCCCTCTGAGGACGTGTTCGACGGCGCCACCTTCGAGATGTTCCTCGACGCGGTCGGGGGCCACAAGCGCTGCAACATCAATTACGATCCGTCGCACTTCCTGCTGCAGCAGCTCGACTATCTAGAATTCATCGACATCTATCACGAGCGCATCAAGGCGTTTCACGTCAAGGACGCCGAGTTCAACCCGACCGGCCGGCAAGGCGTCTATTCCGGCTACCAGAGCTGGACCAACCGCGCCGGCCGCTTCCGTTCGCTGGGCGATGGACAGGTGGATTTCGGCGGCATCTTTTCCAAGCTGACGCAGTACAATTATGATTCCTGGGCGGTGCTGGAGTGGGAATGCTGCCTGAAGCATCCGGAGGATGGCGCGGCCGAAGGCGCGCCTTTCATCGAGCACCACATCATCCGGGTGACCGAAAAGGCATTCGACGACTTCGCCGCCGGCACCACCGACAAGAAGATGCTGCGCGCCATGATGGGCATCTAGCGCGGTTTCCCCTCCCCCTCGAGGGGAGGGTGGCCCGAAGGGCCGGGAGGGGTCGGTTCATGCCGAGCTCTGCCTCAACGACCCCACCCGATCCGCTGCGCGGATCGACCTCCCCTCAAGGGGGAGGTGAGCAACAGCGAGGAGCAAGATATGGTCGGCGCATCGAAGTCGGAAACGGGAGGCGGCCCGATCCGCTACGGCATGGTCGGCGGCGGGCAAGGCGCGTTCATCGGCGCGGTGCACCGGATCGCGGCGCGGCTGGACAATGATTTCGTGCTGGTTGCCGGTGCTTTGTCAGCCGACCCGGCCCGTGCCAAGGCCTCGGCCGCCGAACTGGGGCTCGACCCCGCACGCAGCTATGCATCCTATGCCGAGATGGCCAAGGCCGAGGCGAAGCGCCCCGACGGCATCGAGGCGGTGGCCATCGTCACGCCCAACAATGTCCATGTGCCGGCGGCAAAAGCTTTCCTCGAGGCCGGCATCCACGTCATCTGCGACAAGCCGCTGGCGACGACCCTGGCCGAGGCGAAAAAGCTTGCGGCGATAGTCGAGAAGACCGGCAAGGTGTTCGTGCTGACGCACAACTACACCGCCTATCCGATGATCCGGCAAGCACGCGAAATGGTCGCCAAAGGTGTTCTCGGCGACGTCCGCATCGTGCAGTCCGAATATCCGCAGGACTGGCTGACCGAGGATTTGGCCGCGACAGGCCAGAAGCAGGCGGCGTGGCGCTCCGACCCCAAGCAGGCAGGCGCCGGCGGTGCGCTGGGCGATATCGGCACGCATGCCTACAACCTCGCCCGCTTCGTCTCAGGGCTGGAACTGGACTCCCTGTCGGCCGATCTCGATGCCTTCGTGCCGGGCCGGCTACTCGATGACAACGTCAACGTCATGCTGCGCTTCAAGCCTATCGGCAAGACGCATCCGGCCAAGGGCATGATCTGGGCAAGCCAGGTGGCGCCCGGCCATGAGAACGGGCTGAAGCTGCGCATCTATGGCTCCAAGGGCGGGCTGGAATGGGTGCAGGCCGACCCGAACTATCTCTGGTACACGCCGTTCGGCCAGCCGAAGCAACTGATCACCCGCAACGGCGCCGGCGCGCTGCCGGTGGCGGGCCGTGTCAGCCGCGTGCCGTCGGGTCATCCGGAAGGCTATCTCGAAGGTTTCGCCAACATCTACCAGGAGGCCGCGCGCGCCATCCGGGCGGCACGCCGCAAGGGCGGCAAGCCAGCCAAGGACGTCGTCTTCCCGACCATCCAGGACGGCGTCGAGGGCATGGCCTTCATCGAGGCCTGCGTGAAGTCGTCGAAGAAGAATGGGGCGTGGACGAAGCTCTGAAATAGAGGCGGTCCGGGGGATCCAAGGGGAGGGGAGCGTCGATGAAAATCGGCATGTGCATGTTCTTGTGGACGACGGCGGTGTCGAAGAAACACGAGCCGTTGCTGCGCGATATCAAGGCGACCGGCTTCGATGGCGTCGAGATACCGATCTTCGCCGGCGCGCCGGACGATTATAAAAAACTCGGCGATCTGCTCGACCGCATCGGACTGGAGCGGACCTCTGTTTCGGCCATGGGCGATCCGGCGATGAATTTGATCTCGGCCGACGCGGCGACGCGCAAGGCCGGGGTCGACTACATGAAATGGGCGATCGACTGCGCGCAGGCACTTGGCGCCAGCACGCTGAGCGGCCCGCTGCATTCGACGCTCGGGTCGTTTTCCGGCTCCGGACCGACCTCTGCCGAGAAGAAGCGCTCCGTCGCCTCGCAACGCGCGATCGGCGACCATGCCGGCAACAAGGGCGTCACCATCGGGCTCGAGGCGCTGAACCGCTTCGAATGCTATCTCCTCAACACGATGGCGGATCTGTCGGAGCATATCGATGCCATCGACCGGCCGCACATCAAGGCGATGTACGATACCTTCCACGCCAATATCGAGGAGGCCGACCCGATCGGCGCCTACACGAAACATCGCCGGAATGTCGTGCACATCCATATCTCTGAGAATGATCGTGGCGTGCCGGGGCGCGGCAACATTCCCTGGACAGAAACATTCTCAGCCATCCGCAAGAGCGGCTATGACGATTGGCTGACGATCGAGGCGTTCGGCCGTTCGCTGAAGGACTTGGCGGCGGCGACCAAGGTGTGGCGCGATTTTTCCGAGACGCCGGAAGCGGTCTATCGGGAGGGGTATAGGCATATCAAGAGCGGGTGGAAGAAGGCCGGCGCCTGAGACGCGAGCCGAAGGTCGGCGAAGCAAAAACCGGTACCGCCTTTGCTTCGTCGACCTTCGATTCAGGATCGTGGTCTAAGCCGCCGCCAGCAGGCGGGCGGAGGCGCCCCGCGCGCGCTCGTCGTTGCCGTTTCCGACGGTCCCCATCAGTTTGCGGCGGAGATAGTTGGAGATGTTGTCGAAGACAAAAACGACAATCAGGATCAACAGCACCATGTAGAAAACATTGGCCCAGTTGGTGCCGGTGCGCATGGCTTCCCATAATTTCAGACCGATGCCGCCGGCACCGACGGCGCCGATGATTGTCGCCGAGCGGGTGTTCGATTCCCAGAAATAGAGGGATTGGCTAAGGAACACTGGCAGAACCTGAGGCAGCACGCCGTAGCGTTGCACCATTGTTGGTGTGGCGCCCACCGAGCGGATGCCTTCGCGCTGCTTGTCGTCGATGTTTTCCAGCGCCTCGGAATAGAGCTTGCCCAGGGTTCCGGTATCGGTGAAGAAGATCGCCGACATGCCGGCCAGCGGCCCCGGACCAAAGCCGCGGGTGAAGAACAGCGCCCAGATCAGCATGTCGACAGACCGCAGGAAGTCGAAGAAGCGTTTTGTCGCCTGGTTGGTCAACCAGTTCGGCGTGATGTTGCGCGCAGCCAGGAAGGCGAGCGGAAAGGCGACGACCGAGGCCAACACTGTGCCGACAAAAGCCATGACGATGGTTTGCAGAAGCTTCAGCCACACGTCGCCGTGTTGCCACTCGGCATTGTAGAGGATGTTGTCCCAGGCAAGCGCTGCGTTTGACCTCGACGGATCGATGCGTTCTCCGGAGACGATCAATGAAGCGACCTCGCCAAACGATTTTCCCCAGAATGGCGAATTCGTGTCAAACACAAAATTCGCCCAACCAAAAAACCGCCTCCAGGCGATCACCTCGTCATTTTGCACTTCAGCGCGGCCCAAAAATCCGAACGAGACATAGGCTGTCGAACCTGGCTTGCGTTGCTCTATCCAGTCAGGCAGCGGTGTGCGCGGCGTGACAGACCTGTCCTTGGCAATGTCGAAGACGACGCTTTCGGCGCCGCGCGTCACCGTGACAAGATTTGGCGCAATGGCAATCTGGCCGCTGCCAAGGACGACGGTCGCCGCCACCACGGCCTTTTCGCGCACCGTTTTGGGCGCGGCCGGAACTGGTTTGTCTGGCGAGGGGGCCGGATTCTCGGCCGTTGGCGCGCCAGCCGCCATGAACGAACCCTGCGACGACTTGTCGGTCGCGGCCGCCGGTGCCGGTGCGGCGTCGACCCGCCGCTCGACCTCGGCAATCTGCTTGATAACCCAGTCGGGATTTGGATTGGATCCCAGTTTGGAGAAACGAGAGTAATCGATGGTCAGATAGCCGTCCTTGAATTCGATGTCCGGGCGGATTTCGTAAGACACCCAGTCGGCGAGATAAGCGCCGGCCAGGTTCCAGTTCGCCTTTCCGAGAACGATGCCGATCGAGAAGAACCACGAGCAGTAAAAGGTGTAGAGGATGCATAGAAGGATGCCGAACGGGGCGGCATAGCGCTTCCATAAAGGCCGCTGAAACGCATCGGGATAGCGAGCGGCGATGTCGTTGATGGCGTCGGCGTTCATTGCGTTACTCTCCGCGCCCGTATGCGAACGCCTGCCTGCCGACGAGACGTTGTCTCAGCCATGCCGAAAACTGGTCAACGGCGACAATCGTGCAGAACAGCAGAAACACGATGGCTATGGTCTTGGCCTCATGGCCCCGGCTGATCGAAAGACGCAGGGATTCGCCGATGCCGCCGGCGCCGACGGCACCGAGAATGGTCGAAGCGCGCACATTGATCTCGAAGCGGAGCAGGAAATAGCTCATGAAGTTGGGCAGAACCTGAGGCACCATGCCGAACCACACCCGTTCGACCCAGTTGGCGCCAACGGCCCGCAAGCCTTCGTCAGGCTTCATGTCGGCGTTCTCGACCACTTCGTAGAACATTTTTCCGAGCGCGCCGACGGTGTGGATGCTGACCGCGAGGATCGCTGGAATGGGCCCAAGCGAGAAGATCGCCAGAAAAAAGCCGGCAATGACGATTTCCGGAAAGGCGCGGACAATTTCGAGGAAGCGGCGCGTGGTGAAGCGGAGCCAGCGGCTGGCCGTCACGTTGCTTGCAGCCAGGAAGCAGAGCAGGAAACCGAAGGTGGAGCCGACCAGGGTCGAAAACAGCGCAATGTTCAGGGTCTCGATCATCCGGTAGAAATACTCCGGAATGTAGATGCCTTGGGTCAGGTAGACCCGGCCTTCGGGATAGTCGAATTTGAGGCTGCCATCGTCATAGGGCGACGGCAGGTCGAACAGCGCGCGCACCGGGTCGAACCAGTCGCGCGGCTTCAATTCGACGAAAAAGTCGGCGATGTGGGGAAGGCGGTCGAAGAACTTTCCGGCGTTGGTTTCATTGGCGAACCAGAGCGAGCCCGAGAGCGCAAGCAACAGGAAAACCAGGCCTCCGATCGTGTAGAGGCGCCGGCGAGCGGCGAGGTCGCGCCAGTGCCGCTCGGCCAACGCTCCTTCCGTGGAGAGCGCAGGCGCGCGGTAAATTTCGGTCGCACTCATCGATAGTTCCCCAGCCGTGACGCGGCAACGCCGCCGGCGGCACTTTGGCCCCGGCGGCGTCGTGCCTTTTGGCTTACGAGCCGATCTTCGCCTTACGAGCGTCGATGATCGCCTGATAGAATTCCGGGGTGACCGGCGAATAGCTCTTGAAGTCGCCGCCTTGCACCGCCGCGAAACAGGCCGGGTCGGTCTGCGGAAGCTTGGTCAGGAAATCGGTGATCTTCTGCTTGGTGTCGGCGTCGAGCGAGGTGCGTATGACCAGCGGGCCGTTCGGGATCAAGGGGGACTGCCACAACTCTACGAGGTCGTCCATCTTGAGGACACCCTTGTCGACCATCTTGCGCAGATTGCCGGAGCTGTAGCCATCCTTGAAGTCGCCGACGCCGGAGGCCCAGGTGGTGCCGGCATCGAAGGTGCCCTTCAGAACTTCAAGGACAAGCTGTTCATGGCCGCCGCCGAAACCGGTCGACGCGAAATAGCTCTTCACATCCATGCCGATGTCTTTGGGCAGCGAGGTGACCGGGACCAGGTAGCCGGAAGTCGAATCGGGATCGGCGAAACCGAGTTTCTTGCCCTTCATATCAGCGAGTGTCTTGATGCCGGAATCCGCGCGGGCGACCATAACCGAATGGTAGCCGGTCGAACCGTCGGTCTGGACCGTCGTCAGGATCGGCTGAACCGCGTCCTTGTTCTCGAGGTAGACCTTGGCGTAGGCGGAAGCGCCGAGTTCGGCATAGTCGAGCGTGCCGCCGAGCAGACCCTGGATGACGCCGTCGTAGTCGGCGGCCGGGAACAGCGAAACTTTCTCGACGCCGAGGACTTGCTTGATGTGGTCGGCGAAGCACTGGTAGTTGCGCAGACGGTCGGCTTCGTTCTCGCCGCCCAGAATGCCGACGCGGAATTCCTTCAGATCCTGTGCCTGGACCGAGCCCATCGCCATGGCCATGATGGAAACGGCACCGAAAAGTATCTTTCTAAACATCTCGTCTCTCTCCTGTTGGTCCCGGCATCGCGCCGGCTGCGTTGGGATATGATGCCCTTGACGCGGGCTGGCGATCCAGGTCGCTCAGTAACCAGGAAAGGCTGGCTCAAGCGGTCCGGCGGATGCGGCGATTTTTTGCTTGATGATGACACTGGTCGAGGTGATGGCCTCGGAGATTTCGCCGCCGCTGCTGTCGGCGCCGTAGACCATGCGCACGGCCTCGCGGTTGAGCTCTTCCGGCGGGCCGTCGAAGACGACCTTGCCGGCAGCCATGCCGATGATACGGTTGCAATAGGTGCGGGCCGTGTCCAGCGTGTGCAGGTTGGTGATCACGGTGATGCCTTCGCGCAAATTGATATCCTGCAGCGAATCCATAACCACCTTGGCGTTGAGCGGATCGAGTGACGCGATCGGCTCGTCGGCGAGGATCACCTTCGGCTGCTGCATCAACGCGCGGGCAATGGCGACGCGCTGCTGCTGGCCACCCGACAAGGTGCCGGCGGCCTGCAGCGCGGTGCGGGCGATATCGAGACGCTCCAGCGCTGCTATCGCCTCGGCTCGTTCCTCGCGGGAGAAGATGCCGAGCAGGTTCGACATGGTGGAGCGGTGGTTCAGCCGGCCGAGAAGCACATTGGTCAGCACGTCGAGGCGCGGCACCAGGTTGAACTGCTGGAAGATCATGGCGCAATCGCGCTGCCAGCGCCGTAGTGGCGAACCGCGCAGCTGGGAGACCTCGGCGCCGTCAAAAAAAATCGACCCCTGGCTGGGATCGATGAGACGGTTGATCATGCGAAGAAGCGTCGATTTGCCGGCGCCCGAACGGCCGATGACGCCAACCATCTGACCATGCGGGATCGCGATGTTGATGTCCCTGACGGCAGTGTTCTTGCCAAATCGTCGGGTGACACCGCGGATTTCGAGCGTGGCGGAATTTGCTGGCATGGGGGCAGGTTCCAGGTCCGGACCATTGATCGTCAGGCTCTCGCCTAGCGCAGCCACATGAACCTGCCGTGTCGCGGTGATGTCAGTTTTGTTACGCTCCACAGGCTGGAGTCTAGTGTCGACCCTGGGTCAGCAGTCGAAGGTGATTTGGAACGCGGGCCTGGCGAGCTGGTGCCATCAAGCGTTCCAGACAAGGGCCGTCATGGCGCCGATGCTGGTGTCGAGAGGCATGTCATGCGGATAGCAGGGGCCGGGGCGGTTTGTGACAATGCCCCGCTGCCCCGCGTCAGTGACCGCCCATTCCTGAACGTCGCTATCCGCCATATTTCTCTAGGAACGTCTCGGCCTCAAGCTCCCGGAAATCATCCAACGCGGCGCGCAGCCTTGCATGGTCCCAGTCCCACCAGGCAAGCGCCTGATAGCGCTCGGCGGTGCGGCGATCGAAGCGCTCGCGGATCGGCTTTGCCGGCACGCCGCCGACAATGGTGTAGGGCGCGACATCTTTCGAGACCACCGCACCCGCGCCGACCGCGGCGCCATCGCCGACGGTGACGCCGGGCAGGATGGTCGAGCCGTGACCGAGCCAGGTGTCGTGGCCGATGGTGACACGTTTGGCGCGGCGCTGGGCGAAGAACTCGCTCTCGTGCTCGGCATCGTCCCAGTAGTCCGAGGCGCGATAGGTGAAGTGATGCAGCGTCGGCCGCCAGGTCGGGTGGTTGGTGGCGTTGATGCGAACGCTGGCGGCGATGTTGGCGAATTTGCCTATTGTCGCGCACCAGACGGAGCAGTCCTGCATCATGTAGGAATAGTCGCCGAGTTCGCTTTCCGAGACCCGGCTGCGGTCGGCGATCTCGGTCCAGCGGCCGAGCGTCGAATTCTGTACATCCGCCGTCGGGTGGACCAGCGGCGTCTCGGACAATTTCCTGGTCATGCGGCGATTTTTCCGGACGCGAAAGCGGTGACGTCGATGATGCGGTCGGCAACCGCCTCGCGCACGTCGTGGTCATGGAAGATGCCGAGCAGGGCGACATCAGCCGCCTTCTTGGCGGCGATGAGTTCGATCACGACGTCGCGGTTCCTGGCGTCGAGCGAAGCGGTCGGTTCGTCGAGCAGCAGGATCGGATGCTCGGTGATGAAGCCGCGCGCGATGTTGACGCGCTGCTGCTCGCCGCCGGAAAAGGTCGCAGGCGGCAAAGCCCAGAGTTTCTCCGGCAGGTTGAGCTGTGCCAGCAAGGCGCGCGCCTTGCCGCGGGCAATCTCGCGATCCTCGCCGCGCTCGACCAGCGGTTCGGCGACGATATCGAGCGCCGAAACGCGCGGCACGGTGCGCAGGAACTGGCTGACATAGCCGATCGTTTGCCGGCGCACCGCAAGCACGGTGCGAGGGCTGGCGGCGGCCAGGTCGATCAGCCCGTCATCGTGCGTGACGATGATCTGGCCTTCGTCGACGGCGTAGTTGCCGTAGAGCATCTTCAGGATCGAGCTCTTGCCGGCACCGGACGGGCCGCCGAGCACGGTGCATTCGCCGGCCCTGATCGAGAACGAGACACCGGCGACAACAGGCAGTTTGATGCCGTCGCGCAGATGCATGGTGAAGCTCTTGGCAACGCCGGAAACAACGAGCGGGGTTGCCATCAGAAGGTTCTCCAATCGTC
>NZ_RZTT01000850.1 GCF_003996995.1 Mesorhizobium sp. M7A.T.Ca.US.000.02.2.1
ATATAAGGGACGGAGGATCGTTGCCGTCAGCGTCAACGGCCAGAAGTACAACACGCCGCTCACCCATGAAGACGCACCGTGCCGTCCTCTGTCGAATGATCCGCGCGATTTCGGGTATGCAGTCCGCTACTACCTGGAAGACGGCTCGGACGTTTGGCCCTGACCACCGATCGCGTGGTGTCTCTACGAGGCGGCTTCGGCCGCCTTTTTCATGCACAGCATTGACAGCCCTGTTACACTGTATTGCACATTACATTTTCCAACCTAATGCAACCGACTCCGACCGCCTACGCCGAGCTGCAGCAGGCCTACGACCACTTCAACGCGGTGCTGTTTCGTGGCCAGCTGCCCGACTGCCTCATCACCCTGCAGCGCGAGAAACGCACTTTCGGCTACTTCTCCAGTACCAGGTTCGTGAACCGGGATGGGCTGCAGACCGACGAAATCGCGATGAACCCCAGCTACTTCGGCGTTCGGCCTGTGCGCGTGACGCTATCGACCCTAGTGCACGAAATGGTCCACGGCTGGCAGTTCCATTTCGGTAAGCCTTCGCGGGCTGGCTATCACAACATGGAGTGGGCCGAGAAAATGGAGCGGGTGGGGCTGATGCCAAGCAACACCGGCCAGCCAGGCGGCAAGCGCGTGGGCCAGCAAATGACCCACTACATCATCGAGGGCGGTCCCTACGATCGCGCCTGCGCGGATCTTCTGACTACCGAGTTCACGCTGTCCTGGCT
>NZ_RZTT01000851.1 GCF_003996995.1 Mesorhizobium sp. M7A.T.Ca.US.000.02.2.1
CCACTATTCTGGTGCAGCCCAGGCCGGTCCCAAGGCCGGTCGAAGACAAGTGGCTGCGTTTCTCGCGCCGGCTGAAGCAAAAATAACGGTTATTCCACCCCGGTCTGCCGAGGCGAACGGCGGCCGGCGATCACAGTCTCGCGATCTTGGCCGCTCGTCGGCATTTTCCCTCCTCACCGCGATTGACACGGCAAGGCGCGCTCCTATGTTGCGCCCGCTTGCAGACAGTAAAAACGCGAACCCGCAAGCGGAAAGGTCACCGCGCCATGCCTGGCGACAGTCACAGTCGAACGCAACAGCCGTCCGCCCTGACGTGACCTCACATGGTTCATGTCCTGCCGGACGGCAAGGAGTGAGCCATGAACGAATTTACCACAGTGGCAAGCGACGAAGCCGTCGCGATTGCCCGTATCCTAGCCAACGATCACGTCGCCGACATTGTCGAGGCCCTGAACAGGGAGCCTCGAGAGACCGCGACGGAACTGCTCTGTGAAGTGACGTTCGAACGTCTGGTCGAGATCTTCGACCAGCCGGAACTCGACGGCGCGTCCGAACTCATGGAGGCGCTGCCACGCGCCAAGGCGGGCAAGCTGCTCACCGCCATGTCGGTCGACCGGGCCGCCGACATTTTGCGCGAGCTCGACGAGCCGGCGCGTTCCGAGCTGCTTGGCGGACTTGCGCCGCCGCTGCGCGCAACCCTGCTCTCCATCCTCGGCTACCCCGAAGGC
>NZ_RZTT01000852.1 GCF_003996995.1 Mesorhizobium sp. M7A.T.Ca.US.000.02.2.1
CATCAGATGCGATCCGCGACCTGGCGAAGGCGCTCTATCCGGAAGGGGAATGACGTCGCGAAAATCGCAAGGCGTTTCGGCTGGGCAGTACCAACTCGTCGTCGAACCCGTTGCGCTTGATAAATCCTGTCCGTCCGGATTTCTCCGGATCGGCTTCCGCCCGAACAAACTTGGCGGCTCGGCCTGAAACATTGGCACGATATTCTAAGCCGCGCGGTTGACCGTGAATGTGCTCTCCAGCCTATAATTATACTAAATTCATAGACTAACTGCGAACGTTCGAGGCGCTCGCACCTTGGCCTGTGAAAACCGGCTGCACAAAGGGAGCGCGCATCGATGCCGAAGACAGAGTCCAATCCGATCGACCTCGGCACCAGGGCGGCCGATTTCCTGCTGCCCGACGCGCAAGGCGTGCTGCACCGCCTCGCCGATTTCGACGCCAAGCCGGCCTTGCTCGTCGCCTTCATCTCCAACCGCTGCCCGTTCGTCGTGCTGATCCGTGAGCAGCTTGCCGCTTTCGCCAGGGATTATGCGGGCAAGGGGCTGCAAGTGGTGGCGATCAACGCCAATGACCATGAGGCGCATCCGGAGGAGACGCTGGCCCGCATCGGCGAAGAGGCCGAAAAATTCGGCTATTCTTTCCCCTATCTCAAGGATGCGTCGCAGCAGACGGCGAAGGCCTACGGCGCCGCCTGCACACCCGATTTCTTCCTGTTCGGCACTGACC
>NZ_RZTT01000853.1 GCF_003996995.1 Mesorhizobium sp. M7A.T.Ca.US.000.02.2.1
ATCTCGAACAGGTCCTTGGCGATCTTGCCTGAGATGGTGCCATCCTTGATCAGATCGAGGACCGCACCGAGCTGCTCGGGCGAAACCGGAGCGTTTTCAATGCCTTTTCCGGCCTTGTTCAATTGCCCGAGCAGCTCGGTGCGGTCCTCGATCTGATCAAGGATGGCACCATCTCAGGCAAGATCGCCAAGGACCTGTTCGAGATCGTCTGGAATGAGGGCGGCGACCCGCGCCAACTGGTCGAGAGCCGTGGCATGAAGCAGGTCACCGACACCGGCGCCATCGAGAAGGCCGTCGACGACGTTATCGCCGCCAACCCTGACAAGGTCGAACAGGCGCGCGCCAAGCCGAGCATGGCCGGCTGGTTCGTCGGCCAGGTGATGAAGGCGACCGGCGGCAAGGCCAACCCGCAAGCCGTCAACGACCTCGTCAAGGCCAAGCTGGGCATCGAGTAGCGCCGTGTTCGTCCGCACCGCAGGTGAACGCGACCTTGCCGCTGTGCGGACGCTGCTGGTGGAAACGTGGCATGCGACCTATGACGCCATTTATGGCGCTGCCAAAGTCACCGAGATCACCGACGAATGGCACTCGATCGCTTCGCTCCGCTCGCGGCTGACGCGGCCGAATTCGGAATTCCTGGTGGCCGATGACGGCAAGCGGATCGGCGGCATGGCTTTCGCCGCCGCCACCGCCGATGCGAAAATCATCCTGCTGAACCAG
>NZ_RZTT01000854.1 GCF_003996995.1 Mesorhizobium sp. M7A.T.Ca.US.000.02.2.1
GATCTGGGGCGGCTATCCGGCACAGCCGATGGCGGAAGCCATGCGGGAGATAGCCATGCTGCGCAAGCTCGCCAGGACCCGCAAACAGGGCGAGGGAGGCAATGGCTGACATGATCGCGTCGACGACGCTGGAGGCGGTCGACATCATGGGGCTGATGAAGCTCCTGCCGCACCGCTATCCGTTCCTGATGATCGATCGTATCGTCGACATCGATGGCGACGAATCCGCCGTCGGCATCAAGAACGTGACCATAAACGAGCCGCATTTTCAGGGCCATTTCCCTGAGCAGCCGGTCATGCCGGGTGTGCTTATCGTCGAGGCGATGGCGCAGACGGCCGGCGCCATCTGTATCCGCAGCCTGGGTACCGAAAAGCCGTCGCTGGTCTATTTCCTGACCATCGACAACGCCAAATTCCGCAAACCGGTCGTTCCCGGCGACCAGTTGAAGATCCATGTCAAGAAAATCAAGAAACGCGGCAACCTGCTCAAATTCGCTTGTGAAGCCATGGTCGACGGCGCCAAGGCGGCCGAGGCCGAGATTTCAGCCATGATGGTCACCAGCGACTGACGATCGAGTGCTTATGAAAATCAAGACATCCATTCATGCTTCCTCCATTGTCGAGGAAGGCGCCCAAATCGGCCAAGGTGTGCGCATCGGGCCGTTCTGCCATGTCGCTGCCGATGTGGTGATCGGCGACGACGTCGAACTGGTCAGTCA
>NZ_RZTT01000855.1 GCF_003996995.1 Mesorhizobium sp. M7A.T.Ca.US.000.02.2.1
GGCCAGGGGCAAGCTGGTCATCGACATGAGCTCGATCTCGCCGATCGAGACCAAAATGTTCGCGAAGAAGATCAACGATCTCGGCTGCGACTATCTCGATGCGCCGGTCTCGGGCGGCGAGGTTGGCGCCAAGGCGGCATCGCTCACCATCATGGTCGGCGGCGAGGAAACCCCCTTCGAGCGCGCCAAGTCCGTGTTCGAGAAGATGGGCAAGAACATCACCCTGGTCGGGCCCAACGGGGTTGGCCAGACCACCAAGGTGGCCAACCAGATCGTCGTCGCGCTGACCATTGAAGCCGTCGCCGAAGCGCTTGTTTTTGCATCGAAAGCCGGCGCCGATCCGGCCAAGGTCAGGCAGGCGCTGATGGGCGGGCTGGCGGCTTCGCGCATTCTGGAAGTGCATGGCGAGCGCATGGTCAAGCGCACCTTCGCGCCTGGTTTCCGCATCGAACTGCACCAGAAGGATCTGAACCTCGCGCTGGAGGGCGCGAAGGCGCTCGGCGTTTCCTTGCCCAACACCTCGACGACTCAGCAGCTGTTCAATGCCTGCGCGGCCAATGGCGGCGCCAAGGAAGATCATTCGGCGCTGGTCAGGGCGCTGGAGCGGATGGCGGGGCATGAGGTGGGGAAGGAGCGAATAGCGAATAGCGAATGGGGAATAGGGATTAGGGATTAGGGATTGCAGCCACGGATAGCCGGGATTCGACTTTCGCTACTC
>NZ_RZTT01000856.1 GCF_003996995.1 Mesorhizobium sp. M7A.T.Ca.US.000.02.2.1
ACATCGTCAAGGTGGAGGAAATCCCGGTGCTGGGTTCCGGCAAGACCGACTATGTGTCGACGAGGAAATTGGCGATCGACAGGCTGGGGCTCGGCGTCGCGGCCTGAGTCAGATCAAGCACTTCTGCGAATTTTCTAACCTATATCGGAGGGCGGCACTTTCTCGCCCTCGCGCTTGGCGCGCTTCGAATAGGCGCGCACGCTGAATGGCAGGAAGATCAGGTAGCCGGCGACCGAGGCGGTCAGCGTGTACCAGGGATAGGTCATCAGCAGGAGCACGTAGAGTACGACACCGAGGATGATCGGCAACACCCTGTCGCCCGGGATCCTTAGGCTCTTGCCGGAATAGACCGGCAGCCGGCTGACCAGCAGGAAGGCGACCAGGATGGTGAAGCCGGTGGCGACGAAGGCGGCGGGGCGACTGGGCTCCAGCCCTGTGCGCAGGAAATAGAGATAGAGCGGCAGCATCACCAGCACGGCGCCCGCCGGCGCCGGCACGCCGACGAAATATTCGGACTGCCATATGGGGCGATCGCCCTTCTCGTCGTCGAGCACGTTGAAACGGGCGAGGCGCAACCCGCAGGCGATGGCGAACAGCAGTGCCGCGATCCAGCCCGGCGAGCCGGCGCGGTCGAGCAGGAAGGCATAGAGCACCAGAGCCGGGGCAACGCCGAAATTGACGATGTCGGCCAGCGAATCCATCTG
>NZ_RZTT01000857.1 GCF_003996995.1 Mesorhizobium sp. M7A.T.Ca.US.000.02.2.1
GTTCGGCCCTGACGCACAGCCGTGGCAGCCTGTCGAACGCTCCTGGATCCTGCCGGACTTCCATCTGCGCGCCCTTCGGCAGCAGCCACTGGCCATCGACCAGGAACTGCCACTGCTCGGTTACCACCAGCGTCTGCTTTCGTGTCCGTGTGCCCGTCGGCACGAGCACCCCTTTTATCGTGAGAAGCGGCTTTTCTTCGAGGTTCGACAGAAGCTCGGCGCGCACCACCGGCCCGACGTTCCAGGACTCTGGCGGCGGGAGATCCTTCATGTGCGAGACCATCCAGACCGCCCCGCCCAGGAGCAGGCTAACCACGCAGCCAATCAGCACGAAAGGCAGCACATTCCTCGGAGAAATCTTTCCATCGCCGTGCCCGCTCATGCCTCTTCCCCGGCACGCTTATGGGCGTCGTATACGCGCTGATCCTCGTTGCCGGTGTCGGCGAACACCGCACGGAACGGCCGACCAAGCTCGATGGCGCGCAGGTATACAGCCGCGCTGTCCTTGCCGCCGGAGACGTTCACCAGGTGCTGGACGCGGCTCATTAGCCCACCGCCTGGCTGTCGATCAGGGCGCGTTCCGCGTCCGTGCCGTACTTGGCAACCCACCGTCCCAGCCCGGTGAACTCCAGTTCTCCGTCTCTGATCGCCGAGCGGATGATGCTCTCGCGGCCACAGCCATTGAGAATTTCTCCGTAC
>NZ_RZTT01000858.1 GCF_003996995.1 Mesorhizobium sp. M7A.T.Ca.US.000.02.2.1
GCCTTGGCTTTGTTGGCGGCTACGCTGCCGACTGACGAAAACTCGCCTGTCGCCATCCACGCCGCGAAACCAATGAGCACAACAACGGCTGCAAGCTTGTGAAACCTGATTCTCATCGTCGTTTTTTCCACTGCGGGTTCGGCCAGCGTCCTCATAACGCGGGCGCGTCGCCGATATGGGTGCGCGCCGGGCCGTGTTCAATTTGCCGTGATCGGCGAAGCGCGCTTCTACATCAAAGTTGCACCGCAATATAGTCTGAAAGTTGCAAGATCATTGCGCCACCGGGCAAGATGCGCCCGCCGCCGCCCAGTTTTCGATCGCTTGATAGGTCGCTTCGGCGGAGCCCGGAGCCGGTTCACGACCCGATCCCGGCGCCCAGCCCCAGGCGACCAGTCTGTCGTCGCGAACATGCACCGCGATGTCCTTCAAGCTGCGGTTGCCGTTGCGCAAGGGATCCTTGATCTGGGCGCAGATTTCGGCCGAGGACTTGCCGAACCAGGCCATCTCGGCTGGCGCCAGATGCCAGTTCTCGGCCCCGGGCGGCCCGTGCAATGCCCTGGAATTGCTGGAGAAATGGCAAGTCATGCAACGCAGGCCCGGACTGCCGAAGCCCGACCCGTCAGCACCGCGCTGGACATTGAAGGCGTGCACGCGCGTGCACGCCTTCAATGTCCAGCGCGGTGCTGACGGG
>NZ_RZTT01000859.1 GCF_003996995.1 Mesorhizobium sp. M7A.T.Ca.US.000.02.2.1
GGCCTACGCCGCGCCTGACGTACAACTGCGCAAGTACGCCGAAGCGGTGAAGGAAATCACCGGTAATGCGGCGCCGAAGGTTCGGCCGTGGGAGCTGAAAATCCGCGAGCGTCAGGAGAAGGTGCGGGGGGCTTGGCTGCACACTGCAGCCGTCCTGGACAAGCATCCTTCGCAGGATGCCAAGCGGCTTGCGAAGGACATTCGGGAGTTCGTGAAGGATATGCCGCTCCTGCAGACCGAGCGGCAGCAGATCCACGCCCAGGTCGCCAAGGGGCTCGGCCGGGGCACCAACCGGCAAACCGACAAGGGCGCCGACCGGTCATAAAAAAACCGCCCCTCGGGGCGGTTACACCATCATCGAGTCCGCAATGTACGGTCAGCTGGGTGCGCCGTCGCCCCGGTCGGTACTCGACAGCTCGCTTGATAAGAGCCGGTCCAATTCCGCGTTGATTTCCGGGTTGCCCCTCAAATCAGGCCACTGGCGGATCGTCTCGCCCGGCTTCGGCAGAAGAAGTGGACCCTGCTTTGGCCTCATCGAGGTCCCGATGTACGGATTGACAGCGAGGATCTGCGGTGGATTTTCGACGTTGCCGGGCTCGGCTGCTTTGTTGGTCATGGTCCATTTCTCCGGGATAAAGCCGGTTTGGCAGTGGATGGTGCAATGAGACAGCTGGGTTGTCC
>NZ_RZTT01000085.1 GCF_003996995.1 Mesorhizobium sp. M7A.T.Ca.US.000.02.2.1
TGGCGGGACACAGCGACGGCTTGAAAACAATCATCCGCATGCGGCAACCTGTCGAGCAGTCGTGATTTCCGATGAATCGCCGGAAAGGACTTTTGAAATGATCACTTTGCCCGACACGGCCAGCCCTCTTTACGAGAAGGTGAAGGACTACATCCTGGCGAACATCGGAACGGGCCGGTGGGGCAAGGATCGCAAGCTGCCGTCCGAGAACGAGTTGGTGGCGTCGCTCGGCGTGTCGCGGATGACGGTTCACCGGGCGCTCAGAGAGTTGACCTCGGCCGGGTTCCTGATCCGCCTGCAAGGTGTGGGAACCTTCATCGCGCCGCCGCGGCCGCAATCGACGCTGATCGAGATCAACAACATCGCAGCCGAGATCGTCGAGCGCGGCAACAGGCATCGTTCCGAAGTCCTCGTCCTCGAAACCATCATGCCGACAAAGGAGCTGGCGCTGTCGTTCGAGTTTCCAAAGCGCGTCTCGATCTATCATTCCGTCGTCGTCAATTTCGAGAATGATCTGCCGGTGCAGCTGGAAGAGCGCTTCGTCAATCCGAGCCTCATTCCCGATTACGACAAGCAGGATTTTTCGAAGACGGCGACCTACGACTATCTCATGCAGAAAACCCCGGTGACCGAAGTCGAGCATATCATCTCGGCGATCCCGGCCGACGCCGAGACGGCGCGGCATCTGGGCATCGATGTCGGCGCCTGCTGCCTTTTCCTGCACCGCCGGACATGGACAGGCGCGGTGGTGGCCACCATCAGCAAGCTGACTTATGCCGGCAGCCGCTACTCGCTCGGCAGCCGCTATTCCCCTTCAAAAAGCAGCTAACGGAAGCAGGACGAATGCAAGTCGGAGCGGTTTCGTTGTCAATGTATATACATGTGCTGACGAGAACACTTTCGCTCTCGAATGGACGGGCCAAGAAGGACAACAGATGACGCAGACACCGAGTCGCACGGCGCAGATCCGGGCACTCGCGCAGCATGATGTTGCCGAAGCACAAAGCGCGCTGGCGGCATTGCTGGGCGACCTGTTCGCGATGAGTCCCCGCAATGTGCGCATCAACTTCGACAAATACAGCCTCAATTCCCTGAACGGCTTCTTCGAAGACGACGGCAAGGCCTACTTCTTCAAGTTCCATCAGGAGGAGCGGGAGGAGGCGATGACGGGCGAGTATTACCGCGCCGAGATTCTGTCGCGCGCCGGCCTGCCAGTCGACCAACCCATACACATGTCGGCGCAGCCCGGCGAGCAGATCCTTGTCTACCGCCGCCGCACGGATCCGAGATTTTCGGATGTGCTGTTCGCGCTAGATGCGCAGGACGATGCCGGCAAGCGGCAAGAAGCCGTTCTTGCCGAGCGCGACCTGTCGGCCAGGCTGCTCAAGGTCTATCTCGAGACGCTGCATCCGGTGACTGTCGCGGAGGTCTCGGCGGAGCCGATCCACAGGCTGTTTCATGAGCGGCTGATCGATGCAAACACACGCTTGTCGCCAGGCGGCCGGCTGGCCGATTTCTATGTCGGCAAGCCGTTCGTCTTTCCCGGTGCCGAGCTGGATTGGGATCGGTTTTCCCGGCTGAAATTCGTCATCAACGGCCAGCAGTACACCCACAGCGTCGGTGAGCTTTTCGATGCCGCCGCGGTGCGCTTGCGGCCCGACCGGCTCGCCGATGCCGGCGGCGTGGTCGCGCATGGCGACGCCCACAACGCCAATATCTGGTACACGGCTAAGGCGGGGAGGGCGGAGCTGTCCTTCTTCGATCCCGCCTTTGCCGGCTCGCATATCCCGACGCTGCTGGCGGAGGTGAAGGCGACGTTCCACAACATCTTTGCCCATCCGTTCTGGCTCTATGATCCAGCGACCGCGACAGAGGCTTTTCGCGCCCAGGCGCGGCTGGACGGAAATCTGCTCCATGTCGACACGGACTGGGACCTGAGCCCCGTCCGCCGCGACCTGCTGGAGGTCAAGGCGACAGCGCTGTGGCGGCCATTGCTGCTGGAGCTCAAACGGCGCGGCATGCTGCCGGCCGATTGGCGCGCGGTGCTGCGGGCCGGTCTTTTCCTCTCGCCGACGCTGGTCATGAACCTGCGGGCCGGCGTGCGCAGCCACACGCGGGTCTCCTCCCTCATTGCCTTCTCAGTCGCGGTCATGGTCGGCAGCGAACCCGTTGCCGAAGCCGATCGGGTGACGGGTTTCCTCGATCGGATCGATCCGGAAAAGCGTGAAAATTGAGTCTTTCCAACTTGTATATGCATGTATGTATTTTAGCCTTGACATCCGCTCCCGCTGACGCTGAAATATCCTCGCACTTCACCATGAAGTGGCAGGTAAGACGCCGAGGCACAGTGCCGCAAGAGCAGAAACCCGCAGTCTCACCAGACCGGCTACCTTAGTCAGAAAAAGCGGTCTGATCATCAAGGGGAACAAAGATGATGCGTAACCTAACAGGACAATTTCGCGCGCTCGTGATGGCCGCCGCCATCGGGCTGGCCACCGCCCCGGCAGCCTACGCAGCCGATGCGGCCATTCCCACCACGCCCGAGGCAGGAGCGTTCAAGATCGGCATCGAGCCCTGGCTTGGCTATGGCCAATGGCATGTCGCCGAGGCCAAGGGCCTGTTCAAGACAAACGGGCTGAGCGACGTCCAGATCGTCAATTTCGCCGAGGACAAGGACATCAACGCAGCACTTGCAAGCGGCCAGCTCGACGCCGCCAACATCGCGACCCACACGGCGATGGGCATGGTTGCGGCCGGCCTGCCGGTGAAGATCGTGCTGCTGCTCGACGTCTCCATGACCGCCGACGCCATCATCGCCGGCAAGGACGTCACCTCCATCGCGGACCTCAAGGGCAAGCAGGTGGCCTTCGAGGAAGGCACGACGAGCGACATCCTGCTCAAATACGCGCTCGCCAGGAACGGCATGTCGATCGACGATGTGAAGCCGGTTCCGATGCCGGCGTCCGACGCCGGCAGCGCCTTGATCGCCGGCCAGGTGCCGGTCGCGGTGACCTATGAACCGTACCTCACCGTCGCCATGGCGCAGAACAAGGACCTCAAGCTGCTGTTCACCGCCGGCGAGGATCCCGGCCTGATCAGCGACGTGCTGGTGGTGCGTGACGAGGTGATCAAGTCGCGGCCCGGCCAGGTGCTGGCCATGATCAAGAGCTGGGACGCGGCGCTCAAGGACTACAATGCCGACACGCCCGGTGGACGCGCCATCATCGCCAAGGCCGTCGGTTCGGACGTCAAGGACCTCAACACCGCCTTTGACGGCGTGCGCTACTACTCACTCGCCGAAAACAAGACGGCGCTGACCGGCGATTTCACCACCAAGACCTTCGCCGATGTCGAGGCCGCCGCCAAGAACGCCAAGCTGCTGCAGGCCGATGTGACGCCGGAGCAGATGATCGACCCGGCCTTCGTCAAGGCAGCGGAATGACCAAGGCCGGATCGCGGTGGTGACACAGATGCCCGGGGAGCGACCGGCGGCAGGACCGATCGCGAAACCGGCGAGGCGCCGCCGATCCTCCGGGATCGGCGTGCCCATCGCCAGGTCGCGCTTCCTGATCATCGCGGTGGCCGTGTTCGTCGGGCTCGGCCTTGCCTGGTGGGCGGCGACCGGACTGGGGTTGGTAAAGCCGATCTTCCTGCCGTCGCCGGGCAGCGTAGCTATGCAGATCGCCAAGCTCGCCGCCGACGGCACGTTGTGGCTGGACCTCAAAGCCTCGATGTACCGTATCTCCATCGGCTTCCTCATCGCCTCGGCCCTGTCGATACCGATCGGCGTGCTGATCGGCAGTTTCCGTTCCTGGGAAGCGGCCATCGAGCCGCTGGTGGATTTCATCCGCTACATGCCGGTCGTCGCTTTCGTGCCGCTCTCCATCCTGTGGGCGGGCACCGGCGATTCGCAGAAATTCCTGATCATCTTCATCGGCACCTTCTTCCAGCAGGTGCTGATGATCATGGACAATGTGAAACGGGTTCCAGCCGATTTCATTGGCCTTGGGCGTACACTCGGCTTGCCGGATCGCAAGATCCTGACGCGCATCGTCGTTCCCAGCGCCTTGCCGGGCATCTGGGATACGCTGCGCATCAGCCTGGGCTGGGCATGGACCTGGCTGGTGCTGGCCGAACTTGTCGCCGCGACTTCGGGGCTCGGCTATCGCATCACCGTGTCGCAGCGGTATTTCCAGACCAACACGATCATCGGCTACATCCTGCTGCTTGGCCTGCTCGGCCTCATCACCGACCAGGTGATGAAGGCGCTGGAAAAGGTGCTGTTCAAGCAAGAGGGCCGCTCGCAATGAGGTCCAGCCGATGAGCCCCCCCAAATTGCGGATCGCCGGTCTCCACAAGAGCTTCGGCACCGGCGAGCGGCGCACGGAAGTGCTGCGCGACATCAACCTCGATCTTGCCGACAACGAGTTTGTCTCCCTGGTCGGCACGTCGGGTTGCGGCAAGAGCACGCTGCTGTCGATCGTGGCCGGACTGCAGGACTTCGGCGCCGGCGATCTCAGCATCGATGGCGCGCCGATCCTGCAGCCGGGTCTCGACCGTGGCGTCGTCTTCCAGTCCTACACGCTGCTTCCCTGGCTGACGGCGCGGCAGAACATCGAATTTGCCCTTAAGGCCGCCGGTTACGATCGCCCGACCTGCCGCAGGATCGCGCTGGAGCATCTCGAACTCGTCAAGCTGTCCGACAGCGCCGACCGCTATCCGGCCGAACTCTCGGGCGGCATGAAACAGCGCGTCGCCATTGCGCGCGCGCTTTCCTACCGGCCCAAGATGCTGTTGATGGACGAGCCATTCGGCGCGCTCGATGCCTTGACCCGGCATCAGATGCAGGAACTGCTGACCCAGATCTGGGAGGAACACAGGTTGACCGTCCTGTTTGTCACTCATGATGTGGAGGAGGCCGTCTATCTGTCGGACCGCATCGTCGTCATGGGGATCGGCCCGGGACGCATCACGCAGACCTTCAACGTCGATATTGAGCGCCCGCGCCGCGAAGAGGTGATGGAAAGCCCTGCATTCATGGATCTGCAGCGCGGCGTGCACAAGGCCATCCGCGAGGGTTCAAAACGCCCCGAAATGGCGTAGGCGCCTGTGGTCATCAGTAGGCCCAATCACGTCGCCTTGCCGACCGCCGCATCCAACTCCAGCTCGCCTTCCGAAATGTCGTCGAACGAGGCGTAGTTCATGTTGTAGAGGCGGGCGTAGAGACCTTTCCTTGCCATTAGCTGTTCGTGGTTGCCGCTTTCGACAATCTCGCCGTTCTGCAGCACGATGATGCGGTCGGCGCCGCGGATGGTCGCCAGACGGTGGGCGATGACCAGGCCGGTGCGGCCTTCCAGCAGGGTGATCAGCGCCTTCTGGATCAGCATCTCGGTGTAGGAATCGATGCTGGCCGTGGCTTCGTCGAGCACCAGGATCTTTGCATCCGCCACCAGCGCACGCGCAAAGCTGATCAGCTGGCGCTGGCCCAGCGAGAGATTGCCGCCGCGCTGCTCGAGTTCGGTATCGTAGCCATCTGGCAGGTTCTCGATGAAATCGTGCGCGCCGACGGCTTGTGCGGCGCGCACCACCTCTTCGCGGCTGGCTGATGTCTTGTGGTAGCGGATGTTTTCCAGCACCGAGCCGGAGAACAGGAACGGCTCCTGCAGAACCATCGCCACCTGATCGCCGAGCGAATCCTGGGTCAGGTCACGCACATCATGGCCGCCGACCAGAACCTCGCCCGACCAGACATCGTAAAAGCGGTGCACCAGCGCCATCGAGCTCGACTTGCCCGACCCGGTCGGGCCGACCAGGGCCACGGTCTCGCCCGGATTGACGCGAAACGAGATGTTCTTCAGCACCGGCTGGTTCGGCCTATAGCCGAAGGTGACGTTCCTGAACTCGACCGAGCCGTCCATGTCGCGCGACAGCGCGATAGCACCGTCCTTGTCGCTGACGTCGACCGGCACGTCGAGCACTTCGGAGATGCGCTGGCCCGAAGCCATGGCGCGCTGCATGACGCTGTATTGCATGGTCAGCGAGCGGATCGGGTCGAAGAAGCGCTGGATGTAGAACAGGAACGCCACCATGACGCCGATGTCGAGGCTGTGCGACAGCACCATCGAACCGCCGACGACGATGACGGTCGCCATGGCGATGCCGGTCAGCGTGTCGACGATCGGCACCATCACCTGCGCGTATTTCGCCGAGGTCAGATGGGCATTGAGATTGGCCAGCACCTTCTCGTCGTAGAGGTCGAAATTGACGTGCTGGCGCTCCAGGCTCTGCACCGTGCGCACGCCGTGGATGCCTTCCGCCAGCGCGCCATTGGCGATCGAGTTGGTTTCGTGCGCGGCCATGAAGGCGACCTTGGCGCGCGGCAGCCAGAACAGGCGCACGATGAACAGCACCGGCATGGTCGACAGCGTCAGCAGGCCGAGCCGGAAATCCAGCCACAAAAGCACGCTGACGATGCCGAACAGCAGCACGATGTCGCCCACCGACATGACCGACGTTTCGAGGAATTCCTGCATCGAATTGACGTCGCCCTGCAGGCGCGACATCAGCCGCCCGACCTCGGTCTTGTCCATGAAGCTCAACGAGACACGCTGCAGGTGGCTGAACATGGCCCGGCGCAGGTCGGAGAGCACGTTCTCGGCCACTTTGCCGACGACGCTTTCCTGCACATAGGAGGCGGCATAGTTGATGAGGATGATCGCCGAGAAAGCGCCGATCGCGGCGATGATCACCGATTGGTCGAGCTTGCCTGCCGTCATGCCGTGGTCGATGGCGTAGCGGATGACCAGCGGAATCGCCAACTGGGTCAGCGTGAACACCAGTACGGCGGCGACCGAGATGAAGATCCGGCTCTGATAGGGCTGCACGAAGCTCCAGATGCGCCTGACGATGCGGGGGTCGTAGGCCTTGCCGAAGACTTCTTCCTCGTCGCGATGCGAGCCCACGACGGCCCTTGTCGGCCGGCGGCTGGTATCTTCCTTGTCGTCGTCGGCCTGTGTCGACATCACGCGGCTCCCGCCACGACAGGCCGCTCATCGTCCGGCCGCAGCTGCAAATCGTAGAGCGCGCGATAGCGGCCACCGAGCGCCAGCAGTTCCTTGTGCGTGCCGCGCTCGACGATCCGGCCGCCCTCGACGAACAGGATCTGGTCGGCATGCATCAGCGAGCTCAGCCGGTGCGAGATGATGAGTGTGACGCGGTCCCTGGCGAAGCGCTTCATCGCCGCCCGGATGCGCTGTTCGGTACCGGCGTCTATGGCCGCGGTCGAATCGTCGAAGACCAGCACCGATGGCCGCAGCATCAGGCTCCGCGCAATGGTCAGGCGCTGCCGCTGGCCACCGGAAAGCGACGCGCCGCGCTCGCCGACGACCGTGGTGTAACCGGCCGGGAGGCCCATGATGTAATTGTGCAGCTGGGCGTACTCGGCTGCCTGCCCGATGCGTGTCTCGCGCGCCCAGGGATTGCCATAGGCGATGTTGTTCTCGATCGAGGTGGTGAACAGGAACGCATCCTGCTGCACGACGCCGACGGCCTTGCGCAGCGATTTCAGCGTCACCTCACGAATGTCCTGGCCGTCGATGGTGATCGAACCCGAAGTGACGTCGTAGAAACGCGGGATCAGATGCGCGATGGTCGACTTGCCGCTGCCCGGTGGGCCGACAATGCCGATGGTCTCGCCGGACCGGGCCTCGAAGGAGATGCCGGACAGTGTCGACCGGCCGCCCGCGCCCTCATAGCGAAAGCCGACATTGTCGAAGCGCAGCACGCCGTCGCTGACGACGAGATCCCTGGCGCCGGGCGCGTCCTCGATGTCGAGCTCGGCGTCGAGCAGTTCGAACAGCCGGGTGCCGCAGGTCGAGGCGCGCGCGAAGGAGTTGACCATCAGCCCGAGCTGGCGCACCGGCATCTGCAGGATGGTCATGAAGGTGAGGAACTGCGCCAGCGTGCCGACGCTGATCTGGCCTGCGATCACCTTCTGGCCGCCGAACCACAGGACCAGCCCCATGGCGGCCAGGAACGAGAAATTCATGGCGCTGGTGTTGGCGACGCGGATGTCGACGCGCTGATTGGCGAGGTCCAGTGCATCGCGCTTGGCGCGATCGAATTTTTCCAGCTCATGCCGCTGCGCTGCGAAAGCGCGCACGACACGGATACCGCCGAGGTTCTCATCCATCACCCGGCTCAGCACCGAGAGGCGCTCCTGCAACGTCAGCCAGGTGCTGCGCAGTTTGAGCTGGGTGACCGAGGACCGCCAGGCGACGAAGGGCACGAAACTCAGGCTGAGCAGCCCGAGCACGGGATCGGTGCTGATCAGGAGATAGGCGCCAACGCCGATCAGCACGCCGAGCAGCACCACGCGCAAAATGCCAGTGGAAAAGAACATGCGCACGCCGTCGAGATCGAGCAGGCCGAGCGTGATGAGATCGCCGGTGTGGACCCTGTCGTGGTAGGCGAAGCTCAGGCGCTGGATCTTCTCGTAGAAAGCCAGGCGCAGTTCATAGCCGGTGCGGTGGCCGACGGCCTCGCCATAGTAGTTCTGCGCCATTGTGAAGAGGCCGCGCAGGATCGAGACGACGAGCAGCGTCAGCGCCGTATTCCACAGCGCCTGTTCCGCGGCAGCGCCGGCACCCGCGGCCATGACGCCCTGCGCCTGGTCGATGGCGCGGCCCAGCAGGCGGGGAATGAAAAGCTGCAAGGTCGCCGCAATAAAGGTCGAGACGATGGTGATGGCGACCTGCCAGGGATGGCGCAGCGTCATGCGCACGATGCGGAGCAAGGTGCTGAGGCCCTTGCCCCAGGAGGCTTCCGCCACATGGGCAAACGATTTGCCGCGCTCCGGCGCGCCGCCGATTGCTTGCGTGTTCAAGGGAAATATCCAAACCAATCCGGAGGTTAGTCCGGACTAATAAAGCAGACTCAATTCAGATGGCGCGATGTTACGCGTGTCCGACTTGGCCGTTCAAGAGCCAATTCCGGTATCGCACTGTGCCTGAACGGAAAGCGAGCATGCGACTGCGATCCGGCTGGCACCAACGACGGAATCCTCTTGCTGAGGGCGTTGGCCGGACGAGGCCAGCATCCGGCTGTACGCAAGCGACGGCCGGACGGCGTGCGATCTTCCATCCGGCCGGAATCCGGTCTGCTAGAGCCGGATGATTTCAGGTCGAATCGAGCTGAAATCTGAATCCGTCTCTAAATCAAAGAGATAGAGTATGATGTCGTCCGAAAACCGCTTCACACTTTTCGGCATCATGCTCTAGGCAGGTATCAGGACGGCGATACGATGGACGCCGACCTCCTTGCTTGTGTTCGTGGCCTCGTCGGTCTTGCCTTTGGCGCAGGTGTACATGTCGCCTTCCTTGAGCTTGAATTCCTTGTCGGCTTTCTTGATCGTGAATGCGCCTGAAGTAATGGTGCAAACCATGTCATTATCCATCACCATCTGAGGCGCGTGTGCGCCGGGCTGGAACACCACGTCGACGATTGCGATGCTCTTGTAGGCGGGAATGTCGGAGTCGCCGGTGCTGACCTCAACCACCCTGACACCGGGCGCAATCTCCTTGCCTTCCTTCGGGCCGTATTTCTTGACCTTCGCTGATGCCGCCAGGGTGAACAGAGGCGTTATCGCGGCAGCCGTCACACCGAGAGCAATTGCAGACCTGCGATTTATGGTTTTCATTGCATCCTCCCACATGTTCGTCACGAACGAATGTGCATGACCACAATATATTAGCATGAACGAATATATTTGTATGCGAGGAAACACCCAAGCCCAGCGCGGGACCAGGAACTCCGGGCTTCCAGTGTCGGCAAATCAGCACGCCATGACAATGTTGCACCGCCTCGCCAGCCGTCGGAGAGGTTCCATCCATCGGACGACCTGCCTGCCGCTGAAACCGAGTTGCTGCGGACCTTCGGACTGCTGTTGAGCCGCTCAAAAACCCTGGCCGTGCCGCCAGCAGGCGATCCGGTGGCCGGCCGCGACCTCCATGGCTGATGGTTCCGCCTTTCGGCAGTCAGGCAGAACCAGGGGGCAGCGGTCGGCGAAGGCGCATCCGGTGTTCGGGACACCGGTGGCCTCGATCTCGGCTGGAGCGGATAGTTTCGGCTCGGCCTCATCGGAAGAAGCGGCTAGCAGCAGGGCGGTATAGGGGTGGTTGGGGCCTTTGAAAATCTGGTCGGATGAACCGGTTTCGACCAGGCGTCCGCGATAGAGCACGCCGATCCTGTCGGCCATGTAGCGCACCACCCTGAGGTCGTGGCTGATGAACAGATAGGTCGTGTCCTTGTCGCGCTGCAGGTCGTTGAGCAGGTTGAGAACGGTCGCCTGGACGGAGACGTCGAGCGCGGAGGTCGGTTCATCGAGCACGACGACCTTCGGCACGCCGGCGAAGGCGCGCGCGATCGCCGCCCGCTGCCGTTGGCCCCCGGACAGCGAGCGCGATTTCTGCTCGGCCGTGGCGCCGGCGAGACGGACCGATGCCAGCAGGTGGCCGACGCGGGCTCTCACCTCGCTGCCGCGCAGCCCGGCGAGCCGGCGCAGCGGGCGGCCGAGGATGCGGCCAATCCGCTGGCGCGGGTTGCGCGTGCGATCCGGCGACTGGAAGACCATCTGCACGTCGCGGCGTTCGGCAAGGTTTCTCTTCTCGACGCGCGGCGCGACCGTCCTGCCGAACAGTTCGACCGATCCGGCGCTGGGCGCCTGCAGGCCGGTGACGATCCTTGCCAGTGTCGACTTGCCGGAACCGGACTCGCCTATCAGCCCGAAGGTTTCGCCCTGGCCGATGTCGAGATCGATGCCGTGCAGCACTGGCTGGCTGCCGAAGGCATGACTGATGCCTTTGCAGGCGATCGCGACCCGGCGTTCTTTTGGCAAGCCGGCGTCTTCGCCTTGGGCTATGGGGTGCGCTGGCACGCCGTCCGTCTCCGCCAGTCTTCCGTCCCGCTTGGTGTAGTTGAGCGCCGGGATCGAGGCGATGAGCGCCTTGGTGTAGGCGTGAGAGGGGTTGTCGAAGACATCGCCCGCAACGCCGCTTTCGACCACGGTTCCCGCCTGCATCACCGCCACCCGGTCGCAGGAGCGGCGGATCATGTTGATGTCGTGGCTGATCAGCAGGATGCTGGTTTTGTGATCCTTGCGCAGGTCGGAGAGGATGGCGATGATCTCGGACTGGACGCTGGCGTCGAGCGCCGTCGTCGGCTCATCCAGCACCAGCAGCGACGGGTCGAGCGCAATCGCGATGGCGATGTTGGCGCGCTGCTGCATGCCGCCGGAGAGTTCGTGGGGATAGAGATCCAGCACACGCTCCGGATGGCTGACGCGGACCCGGCCGAGCAGTTCGGCCGCACGCTCGCGCGCCTCGTCGAGGCGAACCGGGCGGTGCCGCATGATCGTCTCGGTGATCTGCCGGCCGATCGTCATGCTTGGATTGAGCGCCGCGCCCGGATGCTGGTAGACGGCCGCGATTTGATTTCCCCTGAGCCGGCGCAGTTGCTCGGCGGAAAGGTCGCGGATTTCGCGGCCCTGGAATTCAAGCGCTGAGGCCGCGATACGGGCGTTCTTCGGCAGATAACGCAGGATGGCGAGCGCCACAGAGCTTTTGCCCGATCCTGACTCGCCGACCAGGCCGAGCGCTTCGCCTTCGCGGATGTGCAGCGACACGCCGCTGACGGCGGGATGCGATCCCTTGCGCCCGTCATAGGCGACGGACAGCTGGTCTACGTTCAGAACCGAGGAGGACATGGAGACTTGAAACCACTTTCTTCGAGCGCTGCCATCGAGGGCAATCGCTTCCGCTTTCGGAGTGCATTATCTCTATAAAATTACTCGGATTAAGCCGAAGCGCAATCTACCTTTCATGCCTCAGGAGAGATTGTCGCCGTCTGCCGAGGCAGCGCGACGGTCTCCGGAGCAGATCTGGAAGGAGGCCGTCATGGCTCGAGACCACATGATCCTCAGCGCATTCTTCTTCAACCCGCAGGGCGATCACCGGATGTCGTGGCGCCATCCGAGGGCGCCGAGGCGGGAGGTGCTGGACTTCGAATTCTACCGCGATCTCGTGCAGGCGGCCGAGCGCGCCAGGATCGACACCATCTTCGTCGCCGACCACGTTTCGATTTGGGATTCGGTCAAGAGCGGCGTCGCCCACTACGCCAATGCCCGCCTCGAACCGCTGACGCTGCTCTCGGCGCTGGCGGGCGTGACCAAACATATCGGCCTGATCACCACGGCATCGAGTTCCTACAGCGAGCCCTACAATGTGGCGCGCATGTTCGCCTCGCTCGACCACATCAGCAAGGGCAGGGCGTCGTGGAACGTCGTCACCTCGGCGATGGACGAGGAGGCGCGCAATTTCGGCCGCGACGGCAATATCGAACATGCGTTCCGCTACGAGCGTGCGGCCGAATTCCTCGATATCGTCAAAGCGCTGTGGGACAGCTGGGAAGACGAGGCGCTGCTGATCGACAAGGCGTCGGGCTATTTCGCCGACCCCGACAAGGTCCATCCCATCGATCACAAGGGCAAGCACTTCAAGGTCCGCGGCCCGCTCAACGTCTCGCGGCCGCCGCAGGGCCATCCGCTGATCGTCCAGGCGGGCTCCTCGGAGGACGGCAAGAACTTCGCCACCGCCCAGGCCGATGCGCACTTCGCCATCTACAGCACCAAGGAAGATGGCATCAAATACCGTCAGGATATCAACGAGCGGCTGGCCCGCCACGGCAGGCGGCCGGAGAGCTTCAAGATCCTGCCCGGCATCCTGCCTGTTGTCGCCGCCTCCGAAGCAGAAGGCCGGGAAAAGCAGGAATACCTGCAGACCTTGCTGCCGGATCAGGTCGGCATCGACCTTCTGTCCAGCTGGAGCGGGTTGGACCTGTCGCTGTTCCCGCCGGACGGGCCATTGCCGCCGCTGCCGGACGAGAGCACGTTCAACGGCGGACGCACGTCGCTCAACCGGGTCAAGCAATGGGCGAAGCAGAATCTCAGCCTGCGCGAGATCGCCCGCAAACTCGCCAACAGCGGTTCGGTGCCGACCGTCGCCGGCACGCCGGTACAGATCGCCGACCAGCTGCAGGACTGGTTCGTTTCCGGTGCCGCCGACGGCTTCAACCTGATGTTCCCGCTGCTGCCCGAGGACTGGGTGAATTTCGCCGACCAGGTGGTTCCGGAGCTGCAGCGGCGCGGCGTGTTCCCGACCGAATACGCGCCGGGAACGTTGCGCGACCGCTTCGGCCTGGCGCGACCAGCCAATCGCTTCGCCGAACGACGCGACAATGCGCGCGCGGTGTCCTGACGTCAGGCCGGGAGAACGATCATGACCGTTGCACCAAGATTGCAGCCCCGCGAAGCCACCGCGCCGCAGCTCGTCAATGTCCTGCACAGCCCCAAGCGCGTGCGCGTCAAGTTCGGCGGCCGCACCATCGCCGACAGCCGCAACGTGCTCGTGCTGCGCTCCAACCATTTCCTGCCGATCTATTTCTTCCCGCCGTCAGCGGTCGACCCGTCGGTGCTGAGACCCTCACTGCATCGCGAACCGCACCCGGTCGGTGGCGAAACCGCCTATTGGGATATCGACAGCGGTGACAGGCGCAGCGCCAACGCGGCTTGGGCGTTCGTGTCGCCACCGGATGAAAACCTGGCGCCTCTGGCCGGCCGCATCGCCTTCACCTGGAAAGCCGTCGACCAATGGTTCGAGGAGGAAGAGGAAGTCTTCGTCCACGCCCGCGATCCCTACGCACGCATCGATGTGCTGCAGAGCTCCAGCCATGTGCAGGTCTGGTTCGACGGCGAGCCGATCGCCGACAGCCACCGCCCGGTTCTGCTGTTCGAGACGCATCTGCCAACGCGTTTTTATCTGCCCGCGGAAGACATCCGGCTGGAGCGGCTGACGGCGTCCGTTACAACGACGCGATGTCCTTACAAGGGCATCGCCTCCTATTGGTCCGGCCTGCTGAGCGACGGCTCGGTGCGCCCTGACATCGCCTGGAGCTACCGGGATCCCATAGAGGAAATGCCCAAGATCAAGGGCCTCATCGCGTTCTATCCGCAGGCCGTCGACCGCATCCATCTCGACGGCGAACCCGTCGCATAGGTTTTCAATCTTCATTTCAAAGCAGGGGTTTGACATGACCAAACGCAGAGATATCGACGCAGTTCGCAACCTGTCGGGGGACATCTGGAATGTCGCCGTCGATGAATATCAGGGCGGCTTTCTCAAACGCCGCGATCTCCTGAAATATGCAGCACTGCTCGGCTTGACCGGCTTTGCCGCCTCGCAGGGGCTTGGAGATGCGCGCGCCGCGACTGCTGCCGGCGGCACGGTGCGCGTCGGGCTCGGCCAGCCGACCAAGGCGATCGATCCGGTTTCGGTCACCGATCCGGCCAGCATCGGGGTGATCAGCCAGGTCGGCGAATATCTGATCCTCGACGATCCGAAGGATGGTCTGCAGCCGAAGCTGGCTCTGTCCTGGGAAGCAAACGAGACAGCCAGTCGTTGGACCTTCAAATTGCGGCCAGGGGTGAAATTCCACAATGGCCGCGCGGTCACCGCTAGGGATGTTGTGGCGAGCTTCGAGCGGCTGGTCGATCCGGCCAGCGGCTCGTCGGCGCTGTCCGCCTACAAGGGCATCCTGTCCAAGGGCGGCGCCAAGCTGGTCGACGACGAAACCGTCGCCTTCGATCTCGACGGCCCAAACAGCAACTTCCCTTTCTATGTCTCCTCAGACGTCTACAACGCCGTCATCCTGCCGGCCGACTATGCCGGCGATTTCGAGAAGACGTTCAATGGCACCGGCCCGTTCAAGCTGGAATCCTTCCGTCCCAAGCAAGGCGCAAGCTTCGTGCGCAATGAGGACTACTGGGGCGACAAGGCGCTGCCCGACCGGGTCGAGATCAAGTTCTTCGACGACGAGCAGGCGCAGGTGCTGGCGCTGCAGGCCGGCCAGCTCGACGTCATCCCGAGCACGACGCGCCTGGAGCTGGCGATCGAGGGCAATCCCAATTTCAGGCTGCTGAGCGTGCAGGCAAGCTCGCATGATCAGGTGCATCTCAGAACCGACCAGGCGCCGTTCACCGACAAGCGCATCCGCCGCGCGCTGGCGCTCACCATCGACCGCGAGGCGGTGGTCAAGGGCCTGCTGAAGGGCCGCGCCATCGTCGGCAACGACACCCCGTTCGCGCCGATCTTCCCATCGGCCGATCCGTCGGTGCCGCAGCGCCAGCAGGACATTGCGGAAGCCAAGCGGCTGCTCGGCGAGGCGGGTGTGCCGAACGGCTTCGAGGTGACGCTGACCACCGAGCGCGCCTATGACATTCCCGACTATGCGGTGATCATCCAGAACTTCGCCAGGAAGGCCGGCATCGACGTCAAGCTCAACGTCCTGCCGCAGGACGCCTATTACGGCTCGGCGACCTTCGGTAGCTCGCCCTGGCTGGATTCGGTGCTCGGCATCACCGACTACGGCCATCGCGGCACGCCCGACATCTTCCTCAACGCCACGCTGAAGAGTTCGGGAGCCTGGAACGCGGCGCATTTCAACAACCCGGCCTATGATGCGCTGCTGCTCGACTACTCTAAGGCGCGTGATCTGCAGGCACAGCGCCTCGTTGCCGGCAAGATCCAGACCTTGCTGCTCGACGAGACGCCGGCGATCATCAGCTACTTCTCGCAATACAGCCGGATCGTCAGCTCGAAGGTCGAGGGCGTGCGCTTCACCGCGATCTCGCATCTGCTGCTCGACCGCGTTTCCTTCGTCCAGGCATGATCGCGACATGCTGACCGGTCGCATTCTGTCAGCGCGTCTGGGCACACTTGTCCTCACGCTGTGGCTGGTCAGCATCCTGGTGTTCTTCGCCGGGCAGGTCCTGCCCGGCGATGTCGGCCGTGTGATGCTCGGGCCTTTTGCCGATGCGCAGGCGGTGGCGGAACTGAACAAGCGGCTGGGCACCGATCAGCCGGTTCTCGTCCAGTACTGGCTCTGGTTCAGCAAGGCCGTCACCGGTGACTTCGGCACCTCGCTGTCGATGCGCGGGCCGGTGGCGCCCTTCGTGCTGGAAAGCCTCAAGCGCTCCGCCGCCCTTGCCGGCATTATTCTGATTTTTCTCATTCCGCTTGGCGTTGGTGCCGGCGTCGTTGCCGGTCTCAATGCGGGCCGCTTGATCGACCGGCTGATCGTGATGGCAGGCGCCTCCTTCGGCATTGTGCCTGATTTCGTTTCTGGCCTGATGCTGCTCATCGTTTTCGGCCTGTGGCTGAACTGGTTCCCGATCTCCGGTGTTGCGCCCGATGGCGCGGGCTTCTGGACGCATGGCTATTATCTGATCCTGCCGGCGCTGCCGCTGGTGCTGAACCTTGCCGGCTACATCGCCCGGATGACGCGGGCAGGGGTGATCGAGGCAATGGCCGCCGATTATACGCGCACCGCCGTCCTGAAAGGGCTCGAGCGGCGCGAGATCATCTTTCGGCACGTGCTGCGCAACGCGCTGACGCCGACCATCGCGGTGCTGGCGACGCAGACCGGCTACATGCTTGGCGGGCTGGTGGTGATCGAGGCGCTGTTCGGCATCCAGGGGCTTGGCAATCTGGTTCTGAATGCGGCCAAGGCACGCGATTTCCCGATGCTCGAGGCCGGCGTGCTGGTGATGGCGGCAATCTTCGTGCTGTCGGCGGCGGCCGGCGACCTCGTACTGGCGCTGCTCGATCCGCGGCAACGCCGCCGGACCTCGCCATGACGGATCTGGCCGAGTTTCCCGCACCGAGGCGCGCCGTGGCCGGCTTTCCGGCAGTGCGCCGGATCCGCAGTGCTTTCGCCGGATTGCCGCCGTCGGTCGTGGTCGGATCGCTGCTGCTTCTGTTCTGGGTCGTGTGCGCCATAGCAGGCAACCTCTTCGTTCCCTACGATCCCTATGCCGAGGATTTCCTGGCGATGCTGACGCCGCCCGACGCGCTGCACTGGTTCGGGACCGATCAGCTCGGCCGCGACGTGCTGTCGCGCATTGTCGTCGGGTCGCGCGACATCCTGCTGGTTGCGCCGCTGGCGACGCTGGCCGGCGTTGCCGCCGGCAGCATCATCGGCCTGGTGCTCGGCTATTTCGACGGCCTGGTCGATGCCATCGGCGCACGGCTGCTCGATACGCTGATGGCGTTTCCGTTCATCGTTCTCGTCACCATGACGCTGGTGGCGATCGGCCCATCGAACCTCACCGTCATCCTGGTGATCGGCATCGCCTACGCGCCGCTGGTGGCGCGCACCGTCCGCGCCGCCGTGCGCGAGCAGAAGGAGCGCGACTATGTCAGCGCCGCGCGGCTTGGCGGCGAGGGCCCGCTCGCCATCATGTTTCTGGAGATACTGCCCAACATCAGGGAAACGATCTTGATCGAGCTGGTCACAAGGCTGGGCTACGCGTTCTTCTCGATCGCGACGCTGAGCTTTCTCGGCCTCGGCATTCAGCCGCCATCGGCCGATTGGGGGCTGGCCGTCGCCGACGGCTACGGTTTCCTGACCGGCGGCAAATGGTGGGTCGTCGTCTTCAATTCCGCGGCAATCGTCTCGCTGGTGATGGCAACCAATCTGATCGCACAAGGCATCGGCGCCTTCGAGAATAGCGATGCATGAGCCTGGATTGGGCGCGTCGAAAAATCTCTTTTGCATTGAAGCCTGACGCGCATCCTTATATCGCATGGCTATGAAGAAAATCGGTTTCCTGTCGTTCGGGCACTGGACGCCCTCGTCGCAATCGCAAGTGCGCTCGGCATCGGACGCGCTTTTGCAATCCATCGACCTCGCCGTCGCCGCCGAGCAACTGGGCGCGGACGGGGCCTATTATCGCGTGCATCATTTCGCCCGCCAGCTCGCTTCGCCGTTCCCGCTGCTGGCAGCCGTCGGCGCCAAGACCAGCCGCATCGAGATCGGCACCGCCGTCATCGACATGCGCTACGAG
>NZ_RZTT01000860.1 GCF_003996995.1 Mesorhizobium sp. M7A.T.Ca.US.000.02.2.1
GCCAAGAGGAATCGGCCCGTGAACGACAATGAAGAACGCCCGGTCACCATCATCACCGGCCGGGTGTGGAAGAAAAAAGGCGGCAAACCGGAAGGCGTCCACGTCATGCTGGTCGCGCCCGACGACGATTCGGCGGTGCGCCGGGCACTCGAATCGCTTGCCGCCGAAGGGTACGCCGAGGCCGAGCTCGACCAGATCGGCGACATGGACGGCATCCCCGACGAAGAGCCGCATATCTCAGCCTTCCAGGGCGCGCTCGAAGGCGAAGTGTCGATCGTCACCTTCGACGTGCCGATCTGAACCCGAACCCGGTCCAGCTTTCGAATCGACTGCCGAGACGAATCGGCGACCGAGGCCTTCCCAGCCGACAAAATGTGCACTGCCGCCTCAAGGAAGGCCGAGCTAGGCTTCTCGGCTTCGGCTTGCCCGGGGCAAGTGTTCTGGTAAGAAACCATCACCATCATCAAACAGACGGAGCGGCCGTGTCCCAGCCCATCAAGATAGGCATCGTCGGCGTCGGCAAGATCGTCCGCGACCAGCATCTGCCGGCCCTGGCGAAAGACCAGGACTATCGCCTCATCGCGGCTGCCAGCCGTCACGGCAAGGTGGATGACATCCCGAATTTCCCTGATATCGAAGCCATGCTCGACGCGGTGCCCGAGCTCGAGGCCGTGT
>NZ_RZTT01000861.1 GCF_003996995.1 Mesorhizobium sp. M7A.T.Ca.US.000.02.2.1
GGACCAGATCGCTTCGACGCTCGGCATTTCGCGGCAAACGGCGCAGCGGCTGGTATCGCTGGCGGTGTCGGAGGGCTTGATCAAGGTTCGCGTCGACCATCCGATCGCCAACTGCCTCGATCTGGCGGCACGGCTGAGATCGCGCTTTGCGCTCGATCTGGTCGAGGTGGTGCCGAGCGACCCCAATTCGTCCTCGACCACGATCGGCATCGCCGAGGCGGCTGCCGCCGAGATCGAGCGGCGGCTGCGGTCACCGACCCCGATCGTCATGGCGATCGGCACCGGGCGCACGCTGAAGGCGGCGATCGAGCAGTTGCCGCCGATGGAATGCCCGCAGCACAAGGTGGTGTCGTTGACCGGCAACATCTCGCCGGACGGCTCGGCCGCCTTCTACAACGTCATCTTCACCATGGCCGACAGGGTCAAGGCGCGCTCCTTCCCGATGCCGCTGCCGGTCATCGCCTCGTCGCCGGAGGAGCGCGAGATGCTGCTCAACCAGCCGATGATCCAACCGACGCTTGCGCTTGCCGCCGAGGCCGACGTCACCTTCATCGGCATCGGCGACCTCGGCCCCAAGGCGCCGCTCTACGAAGACGGCTTCATTTCGGAGAGCGAATTGAAGGCGCTGCAGAAGGCCGGCGGCATCGCCGAGATCGTCGGCTGGGTGTTCGAC
>NZ_RZTT01000862.1 GCF_003996995.1 Mesorhizobium sp. M7A.T.Ca.US.000.02.2.1
CAGCTATGTCGGTCCAGTATTCCTCGCCCTCGGCCAGATGCGGCTTGATCGACCAAGTGGCTTTCCAGCCACCGGCAAATGCCAGCTCAGCGCCATAGTGCAGGCGCTGCTGGAACGCGCGGATCTGTTCCTCCACCTCCACCACCAGCCGCAGGGCCGGGGTTTGCACGCGGCCCGCCGACAGCTTCTGGCCCGACTGCTTGCTCAGGATCGGGCTGACGGCGTAACCCACGAGCCGGTCCAGCACCCGCCGCCCTTCCTGCGCGTGCACCAGCTCCAGGTTGATTCCTCGCGGCTGCGCCAACGCAGCCTTCACCGCCTTTGCCGTGACTTCCTGGTAGGTCACGCGCTCGGGGTTTTTCAGCCGGAGAACCTGTTGCAGGTGCCACGCGATCGCCTCGCCTTCCCGGTCAGGATCGGTGGCCAGAACGACACGCTCGGCCTTGCTCGCAGCCTCACGCAGCTTCGCGACCGCACCGCGTGCTCGCTCGCCTATTTCGTAGCGTGCCGAAAAATCCTGGGCAACGCCCACAACCAGCTCGCCCGGTTCCTCACCCGTTGCCGGCAGGTCGCGGATATGGCCATAGCTGGCCATCACCACGTAATCGCTGCCGAGGAACTTGCCGATGGACTGCGCCTTGTGCGGCGACTCCACGAT
>NZ_RZTT01000863.1 GCF_003996995.1 Mesorhizobium sp. M7A.T.Ca.US.000.02.2.1
GCCCCAAGGAAATCAAGAACCACGAATACCGCGTCGGCCTCACCCCCGGCTCGGTCCGCGAATATGTCGCCCATGGCCACGAAGTGCTGGTTGAGACCGGGGCCGGTGCCGGCATCGGCGCCGATGACAACGCCTATCGCGCCGCCGGCGCCACGATTGCCAAGACGGCCGCCGAGGTGTTCGCTAGGTCGGACATGATCGTCAAGGTCAAGGAGCCGCAGCCCAGCGAATGGGCGCAGCTTCGCGAAGGCCAGATCCTGTACACCTACCTTCACCTTGCTCCGGATCCGGAGCAGACCAAGGGCCTGCTTGCATCCGGCGTGACGGCAATCGCCTACGAGACCGTGACCGACGACCGTGGCGGCCTGCCGCTGCTGGCGCCGATGTCGGAAGTTGCCGGACGCCTGTCGATCCAGGCCGGCGCCACGGCGCTGCAGAAGGCCAATGGCGGCCGCGGCGTGCTACTCGGCGGCGTGCCCGGCGTGCTGCCCGGCAAGGTCACCGTGCTCGGCGGTGGCGTCGTCGGCCTGCACGCGGCCAGGATGGCGGCCGGCCTTGGCGCCGACGTCACCATCATCGACCGCTCGATCCCGCGCCTGCGCCAACTCGACGACCTCTTCGCCGGCCGCGTCCACACCCGTTACTCGAC
>NZ_RZTT01000864.1 GCF_003996995.1 Mesorhizobium sp. M7A.T.Ca.US.000.02.2.1
GGCTGGGCTTGCGGATCGTGAAGGAGAAGGTTCCCTCGGTCGTGGCCGGAGCCATCACCACCTGCACGCGCTCACGATCCGGCAAGACTCCGGAGAGGTACGGCATCTCTTGCCGGAACGGCGCATTGTTGAAGTTCGCGATCAGTGCGCCCAGCTGCTTCAGCCGGGTGAAGGTCAGCTCGGGAATGTCGTGACGCACCCAGCCGGCGCTGGATTCCGTCCAGGCTTCGCCCGGACGGTTCACGCAGACTTCGGTCACATCACCTGCCAGCAACCCGCTCAGCGGCAGCATGTACTGCCGCAGAGCCTGGTCCGGCCTGTGATTAGTTGCTGCGAAGGTCATACACGCTCCTGAAATCCAGATCGCGGGCGACGTAGATATTGACAATATCGCCCTGGTTCTTGTTCAGCGTCGGCGGGATGTTGATGGAGTTCTGCAGCGCGATCGACGCGGCCTGCGAGGTCGCATCGCCAGCGCCGGAAAACGTGATGCTGTCGCCGCCCTGCGAACGCTGCTTCTGCACCAGGTACTCGGCGGTATCGTCCACGATGCTCAGCATCAGCGCGCCGCCGTAACGCTTCCAGAAATGCGTCTCGACCCAGCCGCTCAGGCCCGAGCGCCCCAGCTCATCGGCCCCCGGCGAATCC
>NZ_RZTT01000865.1 GCF_003996995.1 Mesorhizobium sp. M7A.T.Ca.US.000.02.2.1
GATGCAGCATCTTGAAGATGACCTTGTTCCAGTCGATCTCGAAGCCGGTCGGCGCGATGCCCAGAATGGCGATCTTGCCGCCATTGTTCATGGTGTCGATCATGTCGCGGAAAGCGGGGGCGGCGCCCGACATTTCGAGGCCGACGTCGAACCCCTCGGTCATGCCGAGCACCGGCATGACGTCGCGCAGCTTTTCCTTCGAGGCGTCGACGACATGCTGGACGCCGAGTTTCTTGGCCAGCGCCAGCCGCACCGGGTTGATGTCGGTGATCACCACTTTGCGCGCGCCGACGCATTGCGCGACGAGCGCGCCCATGATGCCGATCGGCCCGGCGCCGGTGACCAGCACATCCTCGCCGACCAGATCAAATGACAATGCGGTGTGAACGGCATTGCCCAGCGGATCGAAGATCGCGGCGATCTCGTCGGGCACATCATCGGGGATCGGCACGACATTATGCTGCGGGATCGCCAGATACTCGCCGAAAGCGCCGGGACGGTTGACGCCGACGCCGAGCGTGTTGCGGCACAGATGCCCTCGCCCGGCGCGACAGTTGCGGCAATGGCCGCAGACGATGTGGCCTTCGCCCGATACACGCTGGCCGACCTTGTATTCGGTGACCGCTGCGCCGAAATCGGCAACGG
>NZ_RZTT01000866.1 GCF_003996995.1 Mesorhizobium sp. M7A.T.Ca.US.000.02.2.1
CTCTGATGCGCCGTCAGCACGAACTGGTAGACCCGGTTGTTCGGCTTCGTCACCACGCTCATGTTCGTGGTAGCGTTCGGTTCGCGCGGCTTCACGAACAGGTGGTTGCCGGTCGGAGCCACTTCCCATGCCAGTGAATCACCCATGGCGACGCTACCGACCGTCTCGCCGTCGCCCAGCTGGATGTGCGTGACAAACCCGTAGTGGCCCACGATGCGCACCACGTTGTTGCCGTCGTAGTTCACCGTCTTGACCCGCTGATCGGCCGCACCGCCGACCGGAAGCACTTCGGCCTTCACCGAACCGGCGACGCCCATGGCCAATGCTGCTGCAATAAGTGCACGCTTCATGCTCAGCCCCCCACTTCCGGATCGTTGCGGTAATCGGTGACCTCGAAGCCGATCGGATTGACCAGGCGGTCATCCTCGCTCATCGGAGCGTTCGAGTAGCGGAACGTCACCGTGGCCAGCCAAATCGAACGGGTCGCCGCGTCGTTGGCCCGGATCGTCTTTTCGTAGCGGATGCTGGCGATGTTCGGTGCGAGGAACGACACGTTCAGGATGCGGATATTGACCGTGCCGCCGCCGGCGTAGACCTTCAACGGCGACTTCGGATTTTCCGGCTTGAACCACTCGTGGTACAGG
>NZ_RZTT01000867.1 GCF_003996995.1 Mesorhizobium sp. M7A.T.Ca.US.000.02.2.1
GATATGCCTTCCATCCGGAAGAGAGGAACCATACCGTCCATCGGCCCTCCCGAGGCACTTTTGACGACCAGGGATATCGAGTGGCCGGCGCCGCGGGAGCTCCCGCGGCGCCTTGTATGCTGCCTATTGGTCCGCCTTGGTCTGGCCCATGATTTCCTGCGCCGTGAAATTGATGCCGCAGGTCGGGAAGGAGTTGCCGACGAAGAAATTGTCGGACTGGTCGGGGAAGAAATCCTGACCGGCCTTGAAGTTTGGATCCTCGACAATCGCCAGCGGCAGTTTGACCGCTTGCGGAACGACATTGCCTTCGAGTGCGGCAATCGCCGTCTTGATGGCAACCGCCACCTGGGCCGGACCTGTGCCGGCCGATGAGCATTTCAGCCCGTCCGCAGCATGCGCGGCGCAGAACTTGCGGAAGCCGTTCTCGGTCTCGCCGCCGAACGGCACGAACGGATGCTTGGCGTCGATCATCGCCTGCACGATGCCGGTGTCGCCACCCTGTCCGGTCACGCCGTCGAAGGGGCCGTTGGTTGCGATGGCGTCGGCCGAGGCCTTTTGCGCCACGCCGTCATCCCATTTGCCGACCACCTCGGTGACCTCCCACTTCTTCCCGGACGCGTCGAGAGCCTCATGGA
>NZ_RZTT01000868.1 GCF_003996995.1 Mesorhizobium sp. M7A.T.Ca.US.000.02.2.1
AACCAGCAGGCTGCGGCAGCATTTCTTCGGGGATGAGCGTTTCAAGGCGAACCCGATTGCAAGAGCGTCGGTACCGGATGCGACGCAGGTGATCCCGAATGGGGAAACGCTGCGTGGGATCAGCGTGAGTAGAGCGTTCCAGTTCTTCGGGATGCGGAACGCGGAACTCAATCGGGTATTGCTGAAAGACTTCCAGATCGACGAACGCAAGGTGTTCCTCTTCTGGCCCTTGATCCGGGCGGCGCTACGCGCGCAGCGCGGGCACCACATGCAAGGTGGCAAGGATCGCGCGCTTGAACGGGATGCCTTCAAGGCTGAGTTACCGGAAGCCATCTACCACCGCGTGAGGAAGGGCTCGGGCCGCGATTTTTTGGAGAGGTATGACTACGACAGTCTGGCCAAGGGTCTTTTGTCCAGTGCGATTGTGCGGTATGGATTAGTGAGCAAAGAACATATCAAGAACATTTCAAGCAAGAACATCGACCACGAAACCGCATTTGCCATCGTAGCGGCACGCGGCATCTCCGATTGGATGGAACTCTATGAATAAATTGCGGGTCCATATGCCGGCATTGCAGCAGCAGATCCTCGCGGCCAGCTTGCGGCGGCGCAAAGGTGTGCTTGTATCC
>NZ_RZTT01000869.1 GCF_003996995.1 Mesorhizobium sp. M7A.T.Ca.US.000.02.2.1
GGCAGAACCTTCTCTATCGAAGGATCCCTGTCGGCCAGCGGCTCCTGACCGAGGCCGATGCCGTTTCCCGCCCGCACCGCTTCCCACAAAACGATCTGGTTGTCGGCCCTGAAGCGGAAGCTGCTCCGGGTGACGGGGATGCCATGCTGGGTAAAGCCCCTGATGATCTCGTCGCCGCGGTCGAAGCCGACCAGGTCGTGGTCGACAAGATCGGCAGGCTTCAGCGGACGGCCGCGCCTGTCGAGATAGGATTTGGCCGCGCAGGCGCAGAGCTCGATATCGCAGACCCTGCGTGCCATCAGCTCGTTCTGCGCCTGCTTGACCATGCGGATGGCGATGTCGGCATCCCGACGCAGCAGGTTCTCGACCTGATTGGAGGCGACGATCTCGACCTCGATGCCGGGCTCCTCGATCCCCAGCCGCATCGTCATCTCAGGCAGGACATAGGCCGCCACCACCTCGCTGGCGGCGATGCGCACCGTGCCTTCGATGGCCTCGACCGAACCCAGCGCCAGCAGTGAGAAGGCGCTTGCCTGCTCACTGACCGCCTTGCCGCGTTCGAACAGCGTGCTGCCGGCCTCCGTCAGTTCGTAGCCGTGCCGTCCTCGACGGAACAGCGT
>NZ_RZTT01000086.1 GCF_003996995.1 Mesorhizobium sp. M7A.T.Ca.US.000.02.2.1
GCCCGCAGCCGCGCGACATCGGCTGCCATGGTGAGATCGGCGACCACGGCCTTGGCATCGATGCCTTCTGCACGGAGCCCAACGGCGCGATCGAGCACACGCGCACTGGCACCGGTGAGAAAAACGGCATGGCCGGCATAGCCGAGCTGCCGGGCAATGGCAAAGCCGATGCCGTCGGCCGCGCCCGCGCCGGTGATAAGTGCGCGTTTGATGCGGGTATGGGGAATGGTCAAATCGGGCTCCGCTGGTTCCGCCTGTCGCGGTCTTACCACGCAGATTGGACGACGGCGCTGCGAAGATTTGCTCTGCAGCATTCTGCGCCGCTTTGCCGAGCTTCGTCCTGGTGACCCGCGTAGGCGCCGCCCGAATGCTTAGTCCATTGCGTGGCCGGTGTTGACCAGCCATCCTGCCACCGCCGTGCAGTCGCAGGCCGTCACTCGTTCCCGCCGTTCGGGTTGGAGCCCGCGACACGCAACCGGACCTTATGCGCCCAATGTCATCCTCGATAGGTCACTTCCATGGCAGTCCTGCTGCGCTGAGGCGTGACCACAGGTTATTTCTAAACTCCGGACCGCGCGCTTGCTGCAATCGATCGACATACTCGCCGGTCAACCTGGGCGACTCGCGCGAGACGAACGACACGTCCTTCCGCGCAGACTCGAGATCGCCCATCCCCATGTATGATGCAGCCCGCAGGAGCCGTGCCCAGTGGTATTCAGGCAGGACCATCAGAAATCGATCAAACGAGGCAGTCGCGGCGTTATAGTTCTCCCCGGTGTATTCGGCATCGCCCCTGAACAGAAAGATCGGATGATAATTCGGACTGAGAAGGTCGGCCCGCGCGAAAGCTGCCTGTGCACCTTCGAGATCTCCGGCGTAAGTTAGCCCAATTCCCAGCCAGGTACGGCACTCTGCATCGTTCGGATTGAGTGCGATGGCCCGCCACAGGCAGCCAAGGCCCGTCTGCAAGTTTCCGAGATAAGTCTCGGCCAATCCGAGAGCACTGTGCAGAGATGCTTCCCGGTCATGGCCACAAAGTCCGGCCCGAGCCTCATCACCAGCCCGGCGAAAGGCCTCGATGGGTTCAATGGACCATCCGTTGAAGCAGGAGTGGAAATCGACCCAGGCAAGAGTCTCCCTTATCAATGCATGCTCTGGCTCGGCGGCGAGGAGCCTTTCACAGAGACGCCGCGCTACGACCATCCCTTTCGCCGTCGGCCGTTCGACGTGGTAAAACGCCTTCAGATAGAGCTTGTGGTGCTGAATTGCTTCCTCGAGGGCGGGCGGGCCTGCCGCGTGCTTCATCAACACCTGGAAGAGATTTCCGCTGATCACGCCTGTCAATTCGTCATGCGATGACGTCTGGGCGAGATCATATCTTGCGCTCCAGACCTCGACTTCCTCCTCGGCGTCCACGAGATGCGCGAAGGCGTGCATGGCTTTGTCTTGGCTATGGACCGCGACCTCCAGGACATAGTTGGCTCCCGTGGTCCTGCCGATTTCCTTGACAGTGAGATGCCGCTTCGCGAGCGCGAACATTGTGGCGGCTGCGACGATTCCGATCTGGGAGAAGCGTCCGAGCTCTGCGGTCAACGCGCGCGTCAATGCATCCGCATCGGTCCTTGTTTTGCCGAACTGACCCTTGACCGGCATCACCGCCAGCCGCGGTTTTTCGCTTTGATGGGGTGACAGCCCGCCTGGCCTGGCGCCGGAAGCGCCGGCAAAGTACGCCGCGAGCCCGATCTTGGTCCGCACCCCAAGTTTTCCGTAGATGGTCGCAAGGTGAGTGCGAACAGTGGCCGGAGCAATGAAAAGCGCCTTGCCGATCTCCCGATAGGTCAGGCCGGCGGCAAATTTTTCCGCGACCTCGCGCTCACGACCCGACAATGCGACAAGCGTTTGAGCTTTCGAAGCGCCGAGCACCATTGTGGACCCCCGTCCTTGGAAACCCCTCCGTAGCCGAAGAATGCTACAGAAGAATGCTACAAATGCACTAGGCCGAATACCGCATCTGCCCGATTCCGCCGCAGGCTCGCACGGCGCAAGCTTCCCCCACGGCAACAAACAATCGGCTAAGGGGGGTTCCATGCGTCCTGTATCCATAGTGCTGGCATGCACGGCCTTGGGCTATTCCGCCCAACCGTCACCTTCTTTCGCAAGCGGGTGCCGACAGTTGCTGGAATCAAACGTGAAAATCGCCAGCATGCATGCCTATGCCAGCATCTTGGCCAATGCTGCCCGCAACGGCTGGAACTACACGCCTGAATCGATCGTCAGCGGCTCGAAGCGTCACTTCGAGGAGATGAGTCTCCAGTTGATCGCAGCCGGTTATGAGATTGTCCCCGCCAACGCTCACCCGCACTGCGCCAATCTGAACAGGGCGGAAAACGACGAGAGCACGATGACGACCGAGCCGAACACCTAAGGAAGCCCGATCGACCGCGGTCTGATCTAAGCTGGTCTCACCGCGCGCCACATACACCAGCTTTTGTCGAAACATCGATATGTCGAAGGTGCGGGCCAACTGTCTGCTGCTCGGATCGAGATGATCCAGCACGTCTTCTGCGTGCGCTGCCTGATCGCGGGGTTCGTTATCAATGATCATGCATGACCTTCCCGATGCCGCCGGAGAGCTGGGCGACACTTCAGGCCTGTCGCGTTTCGCCCCGGCAATCCGTTCACGCATGGTAGGTCCCGGAGGATATTACAATCTCGGCAATGGGCTCGGGCTGGCGACGGGCGTCATGGTCCAGATCGTTGACGTGCCGCCGGGTTCCGCCGTGAGTGGCCATGCCGCGCTCCTCGATCATTTCGTTGGCAGCATCGCTGCCCTGTCGCTCACCCTGGCCACGCTGGTCTTCTTCTGGAGCGGCGAGATCTACTGCCGCGCATGGGCCAGGAAGCCGTCCCCAGACGTGTCCCTAAACCGCCTTGGCGACATGACGTCAGGGGTCGGGGCGATCGGACTCGGCATCGCCCTGTTCCTGTTCGGCGAACCTGTGCTTGCGGCGACCTCGGGCTTGCTGCATGCGCTCGGCAAGTTCGGCAGCGCCTTCGAAGACGGCAAGCCGTTGCCCGGCTGGCCAGCCAACTGGCCCAATCCGTTCCGGAGTGCCGTTCTGGCCAGCCGTCTGCCGGCGCTGGTCTCGGCCGCGGTGGGGAGCGGCGGTGCCCTGCAACTGGTATGGTCGGGCGCTTCCTGGACGCTCGTCGCAGCGCCGCTGACATTGCTTGTCTGCTATCTGCTTTGGGCCAAGGCAGACCTGTTGCTGCTGCTCCAGGAGGTGCGAGCCGGGAGCGCGCCGGCATCGTCCGCCGGCAACCGAGATCGAACGTGACGGCCCATGTCGAAGACAGAGGCCAACTGTCTGCTGCTGCTTGCAGGCGCCTTTGGGGGTTCGGCAACGTCGCGCAGAAGACCGTGCTGGATCATCTGCAGCATCAGAAGACTCTTCCGGAGCCGAAGCGCACCAAATTCGAGGTGCGGGCAAGGGCCGGAGCGGAGAGCGCGCCTCATCCCGCCGATCAGCATGTATGAGAACGCGAGGAATGGGCGGCAGTTGAAAACGGCCTTTTTTCGGACAGTCATTCCCTAGATTTTGCGTTGGGAGCCGGCAACATCAACACCGGTGCCTCATGCGTGTACCCAGCGACCGCGATGACCGCCAGCCCGATCCGTGCGAATCTGGTCGAATCGTCTGTTGACTAACAGGCGGGCCACCATTCGTCAGGAATTCATGCCGATGCGGTTGATTGGCGAGGCCTGAAAGGCAAGCAATTTCAGCTGGATGGAATGGCGCGCCCGAAGAGATTCGAACTCCTGACCCCCAGATTCGTAGTCTGGTGCTCTATCCAGCTGAGCTACGGGCGCGCAACAGGCCATGTCTTCCATGGCCCCGCGATCCGATCGTAAACGACCGGCCGCGACGAGACGTGTTCCCTAGCGACTGAATTTCGGAAAAGCAAGCCGATCCGGCAAAAGTTTTGTCACAAGTGCCTTGATTGGTGATGAAGGCTGGGATTCCGGCAGATGGCAACGGTCCGAAGTTGAGCCGGTTCCGGCTCATTGGAAGAAGCATCGGGCCAGAAGACAAGAGGGCCGGGCGACCCAGCGCTCTAAACCGTCAGGCGGGGCGGCGCAGGCCATTGCGCGCCTGATCGAGCCGGACCGGCTGGTCGGGGATGGTGACGGCGAATGTGGTGCGCCCGCCAATGCTCTCGACCAGCTCCACCGTGCCGCCATGCGCGCGGATCAATTCGTGCGCGATCGCCAGGCCGAGGCCGGTGCCGCCGCTGCGGGCCGAGCCACGAAAGGCCGCGAACAGGTTTTCCCGTGCTTTCGGCGGCAGGCCAGGTCCGGTGTCGCTGACGGCGATGCGGCTGACGCTGCCCAGGCGCACGGCCGACACCGCCAGGCGGCGCACCAGGGCGCTTTCGCTGTCTGCCGCCATCGCCTGCACGGAATTCCGGCACAGATTGGTGAGCACGCGGAACAGCTGGTCGGAATCGGCGTCGATCTCGAATGCCGGCTCGACCGAATTGACGAACTCGATGCCTTGCTCGATGTCGAGCAGGCCGTGCACGTCCTCGACCAACTGCCGCAGCCTCAAGCGTCGGCGCGCCGGCGGCGGCTCCTGGGTGCGGCCGTAGTGAAGCACGCCTTCGGAATAGGACACGGCGCGGTCGAGCGCGCGCAGCAGTTTCGGCGCGAAGGCCTGCACGGTCGGATCCTTGACCTGGCGCAGGCGGTCCGACATCAGCTGCGCCGAGGCCAGGATGTTGCGCATGTCATGGTTGATCTTGGAGACCGCGAGGCCGAGGTCGGCAAGATGCTTCTGCTCGGAGAGCATTTTTTGCAGCCGCTCCTGCATCTGCGACAGCTCGCGCTCGGCAACGCCGATCTCGTCGGCGCGGGCAGCCGGATGGATGATGCGCCCGGGATCGTCGGGGGCTTCGGAGAAGGACAGCATCGAGCGCGTCATCGTGCGGATCGGCCCGATCATGATCAGGTCGATGGCGGCATAGACCAGCATGGCGGTGAACAGCGAGATCAGCAGCGAGACGAAGGCGACGTTGCGCGAATAGCGCAGCATCGCATTGCGCAGGCTGTTGTCCGGCATGATCAGCTCGAACTCCTTGTCCGAGTCGCCGACCGGGCCGAAGACGCGCAGCATCCGGTCGCCGCCGAAAAACAACGTGTCGAGCGCACCGGTCATGCCCTTGATCATGCCGATCGAGGCGATATCGATGTGCTCGTCGACCTTCGGCGGCATTTCGGCCACCACCAGCAGCCGCGAGACGCCGCCGTCGCGCACCGCGATCGCCTTGGCGCCGATCGCCATCAGCACGTCGTTCTGGGCCGTGCGCGACAGCGAGGTGGATTCACCTTGCACCAGCACGATCGACACCGCCGCTGCCGTGCTTAGCCGCTCCTTCAGCCAGTTCAGCCGGTAGCTGGCGATCCAGGGCAGGAAGATCAACACTTCGGCCAACAGCACGAAGACGATGGTCAGCAGCAGCAGCTTGGTCGACAGGCCGCGCGACAACGGAACCGTGCGCACGGCGGCTGGCGCCTCGGTGGGCCCCGCCGTGCCGATCCCTTCCTGTGCCTGTATGGTTTCGCTCATGCGGCTAATATCTTCACGATCGCTTGATCAACGCAGATTAGGCGATTACGGCTTTTTTGCCAATTTCATCCTTGGTCGCAAACATAAACCGGCCTGAACGGAGCCGGGTTGCGCCCGACGACTCCGGATTGACTTCCAAAAGCCTTCTTTCTATAAGCCCGCACACGCTCGGGCCATTCGTCCCGGCGCGGTTTCGATCGCGCCAAAGCCGGCCCGGCAAAGCTCCTGTTACACAGTGACAGAATCAAGAAGGGCCGCACCCCGCGGTATTAAAACAAATGAAGCGTACCTACCAACCGTCTAAACTCGTCCGCAAACGTCGGCACGGCTTTCGTGCCCGCATGGCCACCAAGGGTGGTCGCGGCGTCGTCGCAGCTCGCCGCAACCGCGGTCGCAAGCGGCTCAGCGCCTGAACGGAAGACGAGATCGTTGCCCGCAACCGACAAGCCAGTGGGACCAAATCCCAAGCGGCTTCTGAAGCGCGCGGAATTCCTGGCCGTCCGTCGTGGTGAAAAACGACGCGGGCGGCTTTTTCTCGTTGAAGTTCTCGACCGCGGCGACGGCCTGTCGCCGCGCGTCGGCTACACCGTCACCAAGAAGGTCGGCAATGCGGTTGTCCGCAACCGCGTCCGCCGGCGGCTGCGAGAAGCCGTCCGTACGCATGCGGCAAGTGACATGGCGCCCGGCAATGACTATGTCATCGTCGGGCGTGAAGACGTGCTTACCACTCCGTTCGGCCAGTTGAAGGCCGAACTCTCCCGCCGACTGCGCGGAACACGATAGGCCAAGGGCTTTCGATGGAAAACAACCGGAACTTCTTCATCACCATCGCGCTGTCGGTGCTGATCCTGGCGGTATGGCAATATTTTTACGTATTGCCGCGCAGCGAAGCCCAGCGCGAGGCGGCCCGCGTCGAACAGCAGCGCATCGAGGAGCAGAAGAAGGCCGCCGGTACCGACACCGGAACGCCCGCCGCACCTGGCGCCATTCCGAATGCACCGGGTACCGACGCCGTGACGCCGGCCGGCCGCGAACAGGCGCTCGCCACGACGACCCGCGCGAAGATCGACACGCCGAGCCTCGAGGGTTCGATCAACCTGACCGGCGCCCGCCTCGACGACCTCAAGCTCAAGCACTACACCGAGACGGTCGACAAGAACTCGCCCGAGATCAGCCTGCTCAACCCGGCGGCACTGCCCAATGGCTATTATGCCGAGATCGGCTTCGTCGGCAACGACAAGACCGGCGCGGTGCCCGGTCCGGAGACTGTGTGGACCGTCGACGGCAATGCGACGCTGACGCCGACAACCCCGGTCACGCTGACCTATTCGAACGACAAGGGCTTGACCTTCAAGCGCACCTTCTCCGTCGACACCGATTACATGTTCACGGTGTCCGACACGGTGCAGAATGCGGGCACGGCCGCCGTCTCGCTGTCCAATTACGGCCGCGTCACCCGCTTCGACAAGCCGCTCGTTGCCAGCACCTATGTGCTGCATGAGGGCCTGATCGGCTTCACCGGCACCGAAGGCCTGCAGGAGCACAAATACGCGTCCATCGAATCGGACAAGCAATTCACGCCGGGCAAGTCGACCGACGGCTGGTTGGGCATTACCGACAAATACTGGGCGGTGACGCTGGTGCCGACCGAAAAGCAGCCGTTCCAGCCGCGCTACGCCTTTTTCGAGGACGGCCGCCACCGCTATCAGTCCGACTTCCTGACCGACCCGATAACGGTTGCCGCGGGTCAATCGGCGACGGTGGAGAGCGAGATCTTCGCCGGCGCCAAGGAGGTCGGCAAGATCAACGCCTATGCAGAGGACCGTCAAATCAAGCGGTTCGATCTTTTGATCGACTGGGGCTGGTTCCACTTCATCACCAAGCCGATGTTCTGGCTGATCGACACGCTCTACAAATTCTTCGGCAATTTCGGTCTGGCCATCCTCGCCACCACCGTCATCGTCAAGGCCATCTTCTACCCGCTCGCCAACAAGTCCTACGCGTCGATGGCGAACATGAAGAAGGTGCAGCCGAAAATGCTCGAGATCCGCGAGAAATACGCGGACGACAAGATGAAGCAGCAGCAGGCGATGATGGAGCTGTACAAGACCGAGAAGATCAATCCGATCGCCGGCTGCTGGCCGGTGGCGCTGCAGATCCCGGTGTTCTTCGCGCTCTACAAGGTGCTCTACATCACCATCGAGATGCGTCATGCGCCGTTCTTCGGCTGGATCCAGGATCTGGCCGCGCCCGATCCGACATCGCTGTTCAACCTGTTCGGCCTCATTCCGATCACGCTGCCGCATATGCTGATGATCGGCGTATGGCCACTGATCATGGGCGTCACCATGTTCCTGCAGATGCGCATGAACCCGACGCCGCCGGACCCGACGCAGGCGGCGATCTTCACCTGGATGCCTGTTATCTTCACCTTCATGATGGCGGGTTTCCCGGCCGGCCTGGTCATCTACTGGGCCTGGAACAACACGCTGTCGATCCTGCAGCAAGGCATCATCATGAAGCGCCAGGGCGCCAAGATCGAGCTGTGGGACAATCTGGTCGCGCTGTTCCGAAAGAAACCATCACCGGCCGAATAGAAGGCGCAGCGCTTTCTCCAGCCTTCAAAGCCCCGCCTCGCGCGGGGCTTTTTCGTTGGCGGGACATCCATTCCGCCCATTTCCGCTTGTCGGCGAAACTTTGGCGCGCCACGCCTCGTAACTGCGCGTTGCCATCCTGCGGCATGCGCTTCGGGAAGCCTTGTGGCGGCCGCGTCGTTGCAGACCACCGCATTTCGCGATGCCGGCAAGATGCCCTTGCCAAGACGGCTTCCGGCGCAAAGGCGCCGGTGTTTGGGAGGCCGTGACGGCAGACCGGGGTCCTGTAGGGCCTCCACGGGGCCCCCGGTTCTTTCACACGCGAAGGTCATGCAGGCTGCGGCTTGTCCCGGCAGACGGACCGCTGCCACCTCACTCCATGACGGCGCTGTGGTCGATCTTGGCCGGAGTGGCCGGCTTGCGCAGCAACAGAACCAGCGGAATGGCGGCAAGCGACAGGATCATCATCAGCTTGAAGTCGTTCATATAACTGATGATTGTCGCCTGCAGCGTCACCACGCCGTCGAGCGCGGCGCGGCCCGCGGCGCTGTAGGGATCCATCGCCTGGAAGATGGCCGGATTGCTGAAAGCCTGGTTGTAAGGCGTCACATAGGTGGTGATGTTGGCGTGGTTGATCTGCACGTTCTCCGTCAACAGCGCGGTGACGACGGATATGCCGACGCTGGAGCCGATGTTCCGCGACAGATTGTAAAGGCCTGTGCCTTCCGCGCGCCGCTCCGGCGCCAGCGTGGCGAAGGTGATGGTGGTCAGCGGCACGAACAGGAAGCCCAGTCCCGCGCCCTGGATGAAGCCGGTGCTGATGATCGTCCATTGCGACACATCAGGGGTCCAGCCGGTCATGTCGTACATCGCCCAGGCGGTGACCAGCAGGCCGGTCAACAGCAGCCAGCGCGTGTCCACCTTGCCGATCAGCCTGCCGACCAGGAACATGCAAGCCATGGTGCCGAGACCGCGCGGCCCCATGACGATGCCGGCCGTCACCACCGGATAGCCCATCAACGTCTGCAGATAGGGCGTCATCAGGGCCAACGAGGCCAGATAGGTGATGCCGATGATGAAGATGAAGATCATGCCGACGGCGAAATTCCTGTCGAGGAACAACCGCGGGTTCACGAAGGTGTTTTTGGCGGTGAAGGTGTGGACGAGGAAGATGTAGAAGGCCGACGCGCAGATCAGCGCCTCGACGATGATCTCGGACGACGAGAACCAGTTGAGCTGCTCGCCGCGATCAAGAAACATCTGCAGCGATGCGATGGTGACGCTGAGCATGCCGAAGCCCAGCCAGTCCAGCCTGGCCTTGAGGTCCGTCTTGGTTTCCTGGACGAACATCGAGACGCCGGCGAAAGCCAGGGCCCCGATCGGGACATTGATGTAGAACACCCAGCGCCAGCTGACGTTTTCGGTGAGCCAGCCGCCGATGACCGGCCCGAGCACCGGCCCGACCATCACCGAAACGCCGAACAGCGCCATCGCCGAGCCGCGCTCCTCGACGCTGTAGATGTCGAGCAGGATGCTCTGCGCCAGCGGCACCAGGGCTGCGCCGAACAGGCCTTGCAGCAGGCGGAAGCCGACGATCTGCGGCAGCGACTGCGCGAAGCCGCACAGCACCGACGCGACGACGAAGCCGGTGATGGATATCAAAAGGATGCGCTTCCGGCCGAAACGATTGGCAAGATAGCCCGAAGGCGGCGTCATGACGGCCGCCGCGACGATATAGGACGTCAGCACCCAGTTTATCTGGTCGGCGCTCGCCGAAACGCTGCCCTGGATATAGGGCAGCGCGACATTGGCGATGGTCGTGTCCAGTGCCTGCATGATCACGGCCAGGATCACGCAGGCGGTGATGGCGCCGCGATTGGCGACCACGCCACCTGTCCCGGACGCGCCGGTCATGACTTTTGTCCGAACCGGCCGAGGAGGTCCGTCACGAAGTCCGGCAAGCCGCGCGCATGACCGGTATCGATGCCGACCACGACGCTCATCCCGCCACGCAGCGGCGGCTTGCCCCGGAGATCGTCGACCGTCACGCGCATCGGAATGCGTTGCACGACCTTGACCCAGTTGCCGGTGGTGTTCTGTGCCGGAAGCAGGGAGAAGCTCGACGACGACGCCGGGCTGATCGAGGCGACCGTGCCGTGCCAGACGGCACCGGGGTAGCTGTCGACGCTGATCGTCGCCGTCTGTCCCGGCCGCACATAGGTCAGCTCGGTTTCCTTCGGCTCCGCCGCGATCCACAGATCGGTCGCCGAAATCAGGCTGAAGGCCGGCTGCGAAGCCGGCAGGTACTTGCCGACCTGAAGCGCGTCGACATTGGTGACGATGCCGTCGAACGGCGCCTTGACGATGGAATCGGCAAGATTGCGCTGGGCGTCGTCCACCGCCGATTGCGCCTGAAGGTAGAACGGATTCTTCTCCACCGGCTGGCTGGCGTCGCCGCCAAGCTGGGCAAGCGTCGCCTGTGCCTGCGCTTGGGCAACGGACACCTTCTGGCGGGCGGCGACGAGGTCGTGCTGGGCGCTGTCGAAGGTCGCCTTGGAGGAGGTGGAGGTCTTGAGCAGATCCTGCTGGCGCTGGAAAGCGGCCTCGTAATAGGGGATGTCGGCCTGCGCCTGCTCGATCAGCGCCTGCGACTGCAGGTAACTCGCCTGCAGGGTCAGCACCTGGTTGCGCACAGTGCCGAGCTGCGCCTGGGCGGCGGCAAGAGCGGTTTCGAAAGAGGCCGGCCGCAGCCGGAAAAGCACCTGGTCCTTCTTCACCGCCTCGTTCTCGTGCACGTCGATCTCGGACACAGTGCCGGAGACATCGGTGGAAACGCCGAGCGACTGCGCCTGGATGTAGGCGTTGTCGGTCGTCATGACCTGGCCGCCGATGACGTAGTAATAGCCGCCGACGACCAGCGCGACCGGCAGCAGGGCAAACAGGATCGGCCGTGCCCGGCCGCGCTTGGGCTTGACCGGCGCCGGAGGCGACACCGCAACCCCGGCCTGGCGTGGCTCCTTGGGCGGAGCCTCGAGCGCCGCCGGCTCCAGGGCGACTGGTTCTTCGAGCTCGTCATTGTCGATGACGGTGCCGGCTCGCCTTTGCTCGCGTTCGCTGTCCAGTCGGATGACCTGGTCGCGCGCCCGATCGGCGGCGGATACGTCTTCTTCGACAGGCTTCTTTGGTGAGATTGATTCAGCCATGTGTTTTCTCCCGGTCGGCGGCAGGCTGGGCGCAAGCCGCGAGCAGATTGGATTTGATGAGGGATAGGTTTGCAGCAGATGCAGCTGCGCATCTGCGGAAAGACCGACAAAGGCCTCGTCCCGCGTCTTCTGCCCATTGCTGCGCATGATTTCTATGAGCGGATAAGCTTGCGGCTTTAGGTAGAGCAGCCATGCCCAGCGGTCAGCGGGATTGGCCCGGCGCTCGATGAAGCCGCGTACCTCCATCTTGTCGAACAGCCGGGCGAGCGTGATCGGCGTGATCTCGATAAGGTCCGCCAATTTGTTCTGGTGGATGCCCTCATGCAGGCTGAGATAGGCCAGCACCTGCCATTGGGCGCGGGTCAGCCCCGATGCCCGCGACCTCTGCTCGAACCGCTTTCGAAGCAGGCGCGCGACATCATGCAGCACGAAGCTGATGTTGGGTGGCGATGGCATGAGAGGTACTGGAGTTTCGGCGCAACTTTTAGTGAGCATGCTTATTATCATCATGCACATAATCCCGCTGGACGCGGTGCGCAAGACGGACTAAGCCCGCCTGGAAAAAATGACGCATGGGCTGTGACGCCACAAAAAGGCTCAGGTAGCAGGCTGTTGCCGGGCAAGGATAGGACGATTAATTGGCTGAAGATCGTGACCGTGGCGGCCATCGCGGGATGGCCGGGCCTTGCGCTCGCAAAGGACGCCGTCAGCTGCGGCGGCGCCGCCATGCTGGGTGGCGCGCAATTGAACTGCAGCCACGTCGAACCCCAGGCGCCGCCTCAGTTTTGCACCTATAGCTGGGCTCTCCACATGCCGGCCGGAGACCAGAAAATCGTCGAAGGCAGCTTCATGCTGCCGCCCGGCGCGGCGAACGTCACCGTCTATCAGGGCAGCGGTTTCGACAGCGCAATGTCCGATCCGATCGTGATCTGCCGCGGCGGCAAATGAGCAAGGCCGTCAAGGAAAGCTCGCTCGTCGCCCGATTGGTGCTATAGGGCGGATCACGCTATTTTGAACGGGCGCATTCGAGTTTCGGATGTGCCTGGCTGCCATTTCTCTGACGGATTTCGACATGGACGGACCCAACCCAGACATCAAGCACCCGATCCCGATGCATACCCGCGTCGGCTTCCTCAAGGGACTGGTGAATGCGCCGAACATCGAGATCGGCGACTTCACCTATTATGACGACCCCGACGGGCCGGATAAATTCGCCGAGAAATGCGTGCTGCACCACTATCCCTTCATCGGCGACAAGCTGATCATCGGTCGGTTCTGCGCCATCGCCGAGGGCGCGCGGTTCATCATGAACGGCGCCAACCACGCCATGTCCGGCTTTTCGACCTATCCGTTCAATATCTTTGGCCATGGCTGGGAAAAGGGTTTTGACCCGGCGACGTGGTCGAAGGAAGTGCGCGGCGACACCATTGTCGGCAGCGACGTCTGGATCGGCATGGAGGCGGTGATCTTGCCCGGGGTGGAAATCGGCCACGGCGCCATCATTGCTGCGAAGTCAGTGGTGACTCACGACGTGCCGCCCTATGCGATCGTCGCCGGCAACGCGGCCAAGATGGTGAAGATGCGTTTCGACGACCGGACAATCAGGCGGCTGCTGGCGGTGGCGTGGTGGGACTGGCCGGTGGACAAGGTCAGCCGCAACCTCGATGCTATCCGGGGCGCCGATATTTCTCTTCTGGAGGCAGCAGCTTGAACGCTCTGAACAGCAGCATAATCGGCACCGAACTGTTTACGCGGGGGTGGATCTTCATCCGCGGCGTGCCGGCCATGAAATTCCTGCCGCCGGAAGGGCCGCCGGAAATCGCCTTTGCCGGCCGCTCGAATGTCGGCAAGTCGTCGCTGATCAACGCGCTGGTCAACCAGAAGGGGCTGGCGCGCACCTCCAACACGCCGGGGCGCACGCAGGAGCTCAACTATTTCGTGCCGGACGGATTTTCGGGTGAGGGCGCCGACCTGCCGCCCTTGGCGCTGGTCGACATGCCCGGCTATGGCTATGCCACCGCGCCGAAGGAGAAGGTCGACGAGTGGACCAAGCTGGTCTTCGACTATCTCAAGGGCCGCGTCACGCTGAAGCGCGTCTATGTGCTGATCGACGCCCGCCACGGCATCAAGGCCAAGGACGACGAAGTGCTGTCGCTGCTCGACAAGGCGGCGGTGTCCTACCAGATCGTGCTGACCAAGACCGACAAGATCAAGACTGCCGGCGTGCCGAGGCTGATCGAGGAGACGCTGGCAAAGATCAAGAAGCGGCCGGCGGCGTTCCCGTTCGTGCTGGCCACCTCTTCTGAAAAGGCCGAGGGCCTCCAGGAATTGCAGGCAGCCATCGTGCTTGCCGCCAATGGCGGCTAAGCATCCACACCTTAGAGCATGGCCTACGGCTTGGCCTCGATAGCAATCGTCTGATGGCCTTCTTCGGCCACAAGCCTTTCGGTGCCGTAGGCCTTCAGGAACATGCTGACGCCTGACCTGACGATGCGGTCGATCTCGTCCTGGGTCGGGGCTTTGGTGCGGTAGGCGAAGATGCACTGGCGGAACAGACCGGCCAGGCACAGTTCGGTGAACTGATAGGCGGCAAGATCCACATCGTCGATGCGCAGCAGGTCGCGCTCGATGGCGGCATTGAGAAAGGCCGCGACCTTGTCGTGGCCACGCTTGGGGCCGCGCTCGTAAAAACGCGCGCCCATATCGGGTATCCGGTCTGATGCCCCGATCACCGTGCGCTGCGCCTGGATGACCTTGGCCGACGTGATCTTGAGGGCCAGCACCTTGCCGAACTTCACCAGCGTCTCGCGCAGGTTGTCGGCATTGTCCAGAACGTCATACATGTTCTTGAAGATGGTGCCGCGCTCTTCCTCGATCAGCGCCTCGAACAGCTCTTCCTTGTTGGCGAAATAGACGTAGATCGTACCCTTGGAGACACCGGCCTCGCGGGTGATGTCGTTCATCGAGGCGGCTTCGAAGCCCTTGTCGATGAAGACACGACGGGCGCCGTCGATGATCTGGCTGCGCTTGACCGGATCCTGCCCCGCGGCCGGGCGGCCACGACGCAAGCTTTCCAACAGGTCGTCGCACGACTCGTTTTCGACATTGGGCGGGGTCTCGGCCATGAAAGTCACACCTCGAAAATAATTCGAACCAAGCGGTTCGATTGCCCTTGATATGGTCCTGTTTACGCGCTATGTCAACGGCCGGATCGAACCGAACGGTTCAGTATTATATTATAACTTTAGAGAGATGTCATGTCCTCGAACGCGCCGACCACTGCCGAAGTCCGTCCCTTTCCCAACGCCAAGGTTGCGCCGGCGACGGAAGCCCCGGAAGTGCCTGTCCAGCCGGTCTCGTCGCCACCGGCAGAGGCTCCGGCCAAGAAGAAGCGTTCGGTGCGTTCCTTCCTGCTGCCGATCATCGGCGTCGCCTTGCTGGGCGCCGGCGCCTGGTATGGTTACGATTACTGGACCACGGGCCGCTTCATGATCTCGACGGACGATGCCTATGTCCAGGCGGACATGGCGTTCATATCGCCCAAGATTTCCGGCTATGTCGATCAGGTCAAGGTCAGCGAGAACCAGTTGGTCAAGGCCGGCGATCCGCTGCTCGTCGTCGATGACGGCGATTACAAGATTGCCGTCGCCCAGGCCGAGGCGCAGATCGCCACTTTGAGCAAGACGCTCGACCGTATCGACGCCCAGACCGACGCGGCCCGCGCCTCGCTGCAGCAGGCGCAGGCGCAGAAGGTCGCCGACCAGGCCGCCGCCGACAATGCGGCCAAGGTCGCGGCGCGCGCCTCGCAACTGCTCAAGACCCATGTCGGCACGCAGGCGCAGCTGGACGACGCCCAGACGGCGGTCCAGCAGGCCGATGCCGCCCTTGTCGGCGCCGACGCACAGATCGCCGCCGCGCAGGCCAATATCGGCGTGCTGCAGGCGCAACGCGCGGAATCGGCGAGCACGCTGGCCTCCCTGCAACTCAGCCATGACAAGGCGCTGCGCGATCTTTCCTTCACCGTGCTCAAGGCGCCTTATGACGGCATCGTCGGCAACCGCTCTGTCGAACAGGGCGACCTTGTCAGCCCCGGCCAGAAGCTCGCTGTCATCGTGCCGATGGACAAGCTCTACATCGTAGCCAACTTCAAGGAGACGCAGCTTGCCCGGCTGGTTCCCGGCGAGAAGGTCAAGATCTCGGTCGATGCGACAGACGGCCAGGACTTCGAGGGAACCGTCTCGTCGCTGGCGCCGGCTTCGGGTGCCGTATTCTCGCTGCTGCCGCCCGAAAACGCCACCGGCAACTTCACCAAGGTCGTGCAGCGCGTTCCGGTCCGCATCGATGTGCCGGCAGATGTCCTGAAGAGCGGCAAACTGCGCGCCGGCCTGAGCGTCATCGTCGCCGTCGACAGCCGCACCGCCCCATCCGGGTCGGGCCCAGTGGCCGCGAACTGAGCGGCGACGGGAGCAATGCCATGGCAACCGCAACCCTGACAGCAGGAGCGCCGCCGGCGAGGCCGGCTGTGCCTGACACCATTTCGACGCGGCGCGTCATCGCCTTCCTGGCGATGGTGTTCGGCATGTTCATGGCCATCCTCGATATCCAGATCGTCTCCGCCTCGCTGTCGGAAATCCAGGCCGGCCTGAGCGCCAGCTCCGACGAAATCCCGTGGGTGCAGACCGCCTATCTGATCGCCGAAGTGGTGATGATCCCGCTGTCGGGCTTCCTCAGCCGGATGCTGTCGACGCGGGTGCTGTTCACGATCTCGGCGGCGGGCTTCACCGCGGCCAGTGCGCTGGCGGCGACTGCCACCAACATCGACCAGATGATTGTCTACCGCGCCGTCCAGGGCTTCATCGGCGGCGGCATGATACCGAGCGTCTTCGCCGCTGCCTTCACCATCTTCCCGCCCTCGCGCCGCGCCTTCGTCTCGCCGATGATCGGCCTGGTGGCGACGTTGGCGCCGACCATCGGCCCGACTGTCGGCGGCTATATCAGCCATGCCATGTCCTGGCACTGGCTGTTCCTGGTCAATGTCGTGCCCGGCATCCTGGTGACAGCGGCGGCCTGGACGCTGATCGACTTCGACAAGCCCAACCTCAAGCTGTTCAGCAAGTTCGACTGGTGGGGCCTCGCCGGCATGGCGGCTTTCCTGGGGTGCATGGAATATGTGCTCGAGGAAGGCCCCAACAATGACTGGCTGCAGGACCAGGGCGTCTTCATCTGCGCCATCGTCATGACCATCGGCGCGGTGCTGTTCTTCTGGCGGGTGTTCACCGCCGAGGAGCCGATCGTCGACCTGAAGGCCTTCACCAACATCAACTTCGCCTTCGGCTCGCTGTTCTCCTTCGTCATCGGCATCGGCCTTTACGGCCTGACCTATCTCTACCCGGTGTATCTCGGGCGCATCCGTGGCTACGATTCGATGATGATCGGCGAGGCGCTGTTCGTCAGCGGCCTGGCCATGTTCTTCACCGCGCCGATCTCGGGCATCCTGTCGAACAAGATGGACCCGCGGCTGATGATGATGATCGGCTTCTTCGGCTTCGCCACCGGCACCTGGTGGATGACGCATCTGACCGCCGACTGGGATTTCAACGAGCTGCTCATCCCGCAGATCCTGCGCGGCTGTTCGATGATGCTGTGCATGGTGCCGATCAACAACATCGCGCTCGGCACCTTGCCGCCCGAGCGGCTGAAGAATGCGTCCGGCCTGTTCAATCTCACCCGCAACCTTGGCGGTGCGGTTGGCCTCGCGCTGATCAACACCGTGCTGATCGACCGCAATGCCTTCCACTACGCAAGGCTCTCCGAGCATGTGCAATGGGGCAGTGAAGCCGCGCAGACCAAGCTGCAGAACATGACGCTCAATTTCGAGCAAACCCCCGGCCTGGATGCGACAAGTGCTGCCATCTCCAAGCTGTCGGGCATGGTCCAGCAGCAGGCGGCGCTGCTGTCATTCATGGATGTGTTCTTCATGCTGACGGTGCTGTTTGCAACGCTTGGCCTGTTCACCATGTTGATCCGCAAGCCGGCCGCGGCGGCGGGTGGAGGTGGTGGCGGCGGCCACTGATACCGGAGCAATTCCAGGAAAAGTGTAAGGCGGTTTTCCGTCAGGAATTGCGACAAGACAGAGATACGTGGGCAGCTTGTTTCGGGAAGCTCCTCCAGTCCACGCCCGAAAAAGCTCTGACCGCGCAAAAAACTCCGGGCCGCAAGCCCGGAGTTTTTCATATCCAGTTGGAATTTGTCAGGCTGTGGCGGGCTTGAAGGTCAGCGCGACGCCGTTGATGCAGTGGCGCAGGCCGGTCGGCGCTGGACCGTCGTCGAAGACGTGGCCGAGATGGCCGCCGCAGCGGCGGCAATGCGCCTCGGTGCGCGTCATGCCGAGCGAGCGGTCCACGGT
>NZ_RZTT01000870.1 GCF_003996995.1 Mesorhizobium sp. M7A.T.Ca.US.000.02.2.1
ATCTTCCTCGTCATCCTGGTGGTGCTGGCCGGATGGTATTTCGGCTTCGATCCGTCGACGATCCTGGGTGGCGGCGGCGGACTGGCGCCGGGCGGCGGCGGCCAGATTACCGAGGACAGCGGCTCTGCTACGCCCGCCAATGATGAGATGAAGCAGTTCGTGGCGACCGTGCTGGCCGAGACCGAGGACACGTGGACCGGGATCTTCAAATCGCAGGGGCTGACATATGAGGACCCGAAGCTGGTGCTGTTCAGCGGCCAGATCCGTTCGGCCTGCGGCTCGGCATCGTCGGCCGCCGGGCCGTTCTATTGTCCGGGCGACCACAAGGTCTATCTCGATACAACTTTCTTCCAGCAACTTGACCAGCAGTTCGGCGCCTCTGGCGACTTCGCCCAAGCCTATGTGATCGCGCACGAGGTAGGCCACCACGTGCAGAACTTGACGGGCATTATGTCCAAGTTCAACCAGATGCGGCAAGGCATGGACCAGGCGGAGGCCAACCAGATGTCGGTGCGCATCGAGCTGCAAGCCGACTGCTTCGCCGGGGTGTGGGCGCATTTCACCGGGCAGAAGGGCATCTTGGAGCAGGGCGATTTCGAAGAGGCGCTCAATGCTGCCC
>NZ_RZTT01000871.1 GCF_003996995.1 Mesorhizobium sp. M7A.T.Ca.US.000.02.2.1
CGAAATCCGGTAGCCTCCGGCGACATTGAGATAAACATCGTGGCTGCCGAATCGCACGCCGCAATGGGCTTCGAGAACCGCCAGGATCATCGACAGCCGGGCGCCGTCCCAGCCGACGACGGCGCGGCGCGGCGTGCCGAGCGAGGAGGGTGCGACCAGTGCCTGGATCTCGACCAGCACCGGCCTTGTCCCCTCCATGCCGGCGAAAACCGCGGCCCCGGGCGATTTTGCATGGCGCTCGCCAAGGAAAAGCTCGGACGGATTGGCGACCTCGCGCAGGCCCTTGTCCGACATTTCGAAGACGCCGATCTCGTCGGTCGGGCCAAAACGGTTCTTCACCGTGCGCAGGATGCGGTAATGGTGGCCGCCTTCGCCTTCGAAGTAGAGCACGGCGTCGACCATATGCTCGACGACACGCGGCCCGGCGATCTGGCCTTCCTTGGTGACATGGCCGACCAGCACGATCGCAGCACCCGTGGATTTCGCGTAGCGGATCATCGCCTGGGCGGCGGCGACCCAGGCATCGGCAAGTCGACCCTGCTCACCCAGGCGGCCGCGGCACTGGCGTCAAAAGGACACCGCATCGTCTATGTCTCGGGCGAAGAGGCGGTC
>NZ_RZTT01000872.1 GCF_003996995.1 Mesorhizobium sp. M7A.T.Ca.US.000.02.2.1
AAGCGAGGTAGCATAATGCTACCTGAACGCTGAACTACCGGCCTCGATCCTGATCCCGGCTCTGCTCGCGTCGTTTGATTTCCGGTAATGCCTCACCGCGCTCTATACGGCCCGCAAGCTCTTCGCGGACCTTGGTGGCCACCTTGGATGCATAACCCGGCTGGGAAGCCCCTACGCGCGCTTCTACGGCCCTGACATAGGCATAGGAGGGTGCGAGGTCGGGGTACTTCTTGACGCCTTCCTTGGCGCTTTCAGTGCGGAAGGTATCAGCCTTGGCTTTCGCCTCGGCCAATTCCTGCTGTGAGCGCATCGAAACCTTGTTGTCTTTGCCGTAGCGGATCTCGACAACCTCGCCCATGCGCGGAGCGCGGCCGAGCTGGTCCCGAAAATGAGCAACGGCGGACTGGCGCCCAACCTGCTGCACCACGTGCAGATCGGTTTCGCCAATCACCTTGCCCCGATAGTCCCCGCCAGGGCGGGGGATGAACGTCTTGGCGCCGTCGCCCAGCTCGCGCTCGGCAATCCGGCGGGAGTCGGCGAAGCTGCTAGCCGCCCGGTGCAGGCGGCTCTGGGAAAAATTTCGCAGTTCGTCCTTGTAGAGAA
>NZ_RZTT01000873.1 GCF_003996995.1 Mesorhizobium sp. M7A.T.Ca.US.000.02.2.1
GTCATATAGTAGACCGAGCTTTCATTGTAGGCGGCGGCCGAGCAGGAAAAATGGAACAGGCGGGTCTCCTTGTCGGGATCGCCGGGCTGCGCATCCTTGTCCTTGTATTTAATCGAAAAAACGGTCGGCTCATTGGCAAGGAACTGCTTGTCGCACTGGTCGCCATAGGTTGCCAGAAAGGCCTTCTTGGCCTGCTCCAGTGCGGTGTCTTTCTTTGGCGGTGGCGGGCCATCGCCGCAGCTTGGCGGCAGCGCCTCCTCGAAATCGGTAGTGGAGGGCTTCAGTGCCCCTTTCTCGATGTGGATCGGATCGAAGGGTGGCTCCACCTGGGTCTGGGCATTCACCTGGCGCAGCGTATAGCACCCGGCAAAGACCTTTTCGCCGCCAGCCTTGTCCGTCGCGCGGATGGCGACGGGGACGTTGTAGAAAATGCTGCCAGCCGCGCCTTCGTCGGAAACCGTCCCGGTCTGGACTTCGACCTTGTCCGTCCCATCATAGCCCTTGACGAAACTATCGAAATCCTTTGCCGGCTTTGTATCGCCGAAATACCCCCATGCGCGGGCGAATTCGTGCCGGCCGATGGCGCTGTACAGCGA
>NZ_RZTT01000874.1 GCF_003996995.1 Mesorhizobium sp. M7A.T.Ca.US.000.02.2.1
TTTCCAGGCCGGGTATGAAAGGCCGCAGCGCCAGCACGGCCGGGACATTGCTCATGATGTTGGAAAGCACCGCGGTGAACCCGGACAGACGCCAGACATCGTCCAGCCCGAGGTTCTTTGCCGAGGCGATCATGTCTGGCGAAAGAAGCGTCTTTTCGGCGCCGGCGACGACCACGAACAGACCGGCGAACATGAACAGCAGCGGACCGTCGATCTCGCGGTAGATGCGTTCCGGCTTGATCGCCCGGGTAAGCAAGAGGATGGCGCCGCCGATGAGCGCGGCCTTGGCGACAGGCACACCGGCGAAGAAGGCGATTGCCAGTCCGATGCAAACCACCACCGCCTTCAGCACCTGCCCCTTGTGCATGCGGCCACGCGAGACCTCGGGCGTCAGTTGGACCGTTCGGGCGAATTCGGCCCGGTAGACGATGCGGATGATGACAACGACCGCGACGAGGCCGAAAAGGGCGACCGGAGCCAGCGCTGCCGAAAAGGCCGGATAGGAAATGCCCGACAGCGCGCCGATGACCATGTTTTGCGGATTGCCGGTGATGGTAGCGACGCTGCCGCAATTCGACGCGGTGGCGGTGG
>NZ_RZTT01000875.1 GCF_003996995.1 Mesorhizobium sp. M7A.T.Ca.US.000.02.2.1
GTGCAGGCCGCAACCCAGCCGGAGCAGCAAGCAGCATGAGCGGCGCGCCATTCCCGTTTTCGCGCCAGATGATGGCGATCGACCAGCTGATTGGCAGCGTGCCGACCATGGAAGGTCTTAGCCAGGCGTTCTTTCCCGCCGCCGTTTCCGACAATTTCGACCCCGGCGACGACATGAAGCTTGTGCTGTTCGCGTTCTACGGCACCGCCGAGGGCAAGCGGATCATCGACTGGCTTTGCGACCTGACCGTGCGGGCGCCGTTTCCGCATGTCGGGTCGATGAAGGAAAGCGCGGCCCTGGCGGCCGCCAAGCACGAGGCGAGAACCGCTGTCGGCTATGCGTTGCTGCGCGCAATTGCCGAGGGCGAACAACTCTGGACGCAGCGTAGGAGCCACAATGAAACACCTGCTTGAGAAGTATTTGCCCATGCGTGAAAACGAGGGCGGCGGTGGCGGGGGCGGTGCTGCCGCTGCCGCAGCACCTGCTGCCGCAGATCCCGCCGGCGGTGCCGGTGGAGCGGCGGCGGCCGCCGGACAGGGTGGCTCCAACGCAGCGGCCGCCGCCGCAGACCCCGCTGCGGCTGCAGC
>NZ_RZTT01000876.1 GCF_003996995.1 Mesorhizobium sp. M7A.T.Ca.US.000.02.2.1
TGTCAGTCCTCTCCAACCGAAGCATTGGCTGAGCGGCGGGCTTTGCTGCGCTTGCCCCGAACCTTCTTCCGGCGGATTTCAGTACGGCCGAGGCCGACCAGGTACTGGTAGAAGGCGACGAGTAGGGCGACGGCGATGACCAGGGTGGCGGTCACGAACGTGCCAAATCCCAAGGATTGCCGTAGGGTCTCAGGTGCCCCGCGCACAACGATTTCGCACGGATCAGTGAAGTAATATCGGCCTTCACTACGGTCATCGCTGAGCGGGGTTTTGTAAGCCTTGCTTGCCAGCCACTTTTTATAGGCAACGCAGTCGTCCTCCGCGTACTCGACGAAGGAGGCCGGCGCGGAGCGATAGGGAAATACACCGACCAGCTCGGCGACCTTGCCGCCGCCCCAGCCAATAGCGGCCAGAGTGACCATCGCCGATGCGATCAGAAGCAGGTTGCGCAGCAGCACGACCGCTCCGGATGCGGCCAGATTGAGGTTGGTTGGCTGTTCATTCGCCATGAGCATTTCCTTGGGAGGTGGCGGGAAAAGAGGTGACGGAGGCCTTAATCCGATCCCAGGTGCGGGAG
>NZ_RZTT01000877.1 GCF_003996995.1 Mesorhizobium sp. M7A.T.Ca.US.000.02.2.1
CGGTCGTCATGACCCAGTTGGCGCGGCTGGTGGAGAAGGCGGCGTAGCCGGCCCAGGCCATTCGCCAGCGCTTGAATTCCGGTCTAGAATAGGAAATCGGCTTCGTGTATGGAGCCGCCATCCCATATAGGGGCGGGAAATGGCAGGCGAGGGTGCTTGCCGGAAAGAGCGTTGGGTGCAGCGATGACGAAATGGTCGCCGAATTCGTGGAGAGCAAAGCCGATCAAGCAGGTTCCTGCCTATCCGGACCTTGCCGCGCTGAAGAACACGGAGGCCCAGCTCGCAACCTTTCCGCCGCTGGTTTTTGCCGGTGAGGCGCGCAAGCTGAAGAAGCAGCTCGCTTCTGTCGCCGCCGGTGACGCATTCCTTCTCCAGGGCGGCGATTGCGCCGAGAGCTTCGCCGAGCATGGCGCGGACAACATCCGCGATTTCTTCCGCGTCTTCCTGCAGATGTCCGTGGTGCTCACCTTCGCCGGCGCGCAGCCGGTGGTGAAGGTTGGCCGCGTTGCCGGCC
>NZ_RZTT01000878.1 GCF_003996995.1 Mesorhizobium sp. M7A.T.Ca.US.000.02.2.1
TTCCGATCCTGCAGAAGGGCATTTCCTACATCGCCGGCTACGGCCTGCGCATCCTCGCGATTTTCCAGAGCCCGGGCCAGGTACGCGATCCGCGCGCCGGCTACGGCCCGGACGGCGCCGATACGATCTTCGACAATATGGACGTGAACGTGGTGTTCACGCCCGCGAACATCCGCATCGCCGAGGAAATTTCCAAGGAACTCGGTACCGAGACGGTCAAGAAGAAGTCGAAGGGCAAGTCAGGCATCGCCTTCAAATCCAAGAGCCATTCCGAGAACGAGGCCGAGCACAGTCGCGCGCTCCTGCTGCCGCAGGAAGTCAAGGAAATCGGCCAGTGGGAGGAAATCCTGTTCGTGCGCGGCACCAAGGCGATTCAGTGCGAGAAGGCTCGGTACTTCCTGGACCCGGTTTTCACTGACCGGCTGCGCTCGGTGTCGAAGATCCTGCAGGAGGGTTGCAAGGAAGGCGAGCCGCCGACGCGCGAGCTGTTGGAGCACGCCGCGCAGAGCGGCAGCCTGGCCGCCGATGTTCCGGTGCTGGCGCCGGTCAAACTCGACCTACAGGAC
>NZ_RZTT01000879.1 GCF_003996995.1 Mesorhizobium sp. M7A.T.Ca.US.000.02.2.1
GATGCAACCTATGCGACCCGCAAGGTGCAGCTGCGCGCCGTGGACGGCCAGCCGGTGAACGGCAAGGTGCCGGAATTCGAGGCTAAGGGCCGGGTGCTGGTCGATCGCGGCTGGCGGGTGATTTACGCGGGCGATGCGAAGGACGAAGGAGGGCGAAAGCGACGCCGAGGCCGAGCTGTCCAATCCGATTCCGGTGCTGGCCGTCGGCGCCGAAGTGGTGGCCGAGACAGGCCGGAGGTTGGACAAGAAAACCGAGCCGCCGAAGCGGTACACCGAGGCGGGGCTGGTGAAGAAGCTGGAAGCCCTCGGGATCGGCCGACCGTCCACCTATGCGTCGATCATCGGCAACATCCAGGCGCGCAGTTACGTCGTGCTGGGCGGTCCGAAGGGCAAGCACCTGGTTCCGACGAAAACCGGCGAAGCGTTGGTGAACGCAGTGCGCGGCAAGTGCCGCTTCGCGGACTACGATTTCACGGCCGCGATCGAGGACGAGCTCGACCAGGTGGCAACCGGGAACCGGCCTGCCTCTGCTGTTGTCGGCACGGCCTGGCGGCAGCTGGAG
>NZ_RZTT01000087.1 GCF_003996995.1 Mesorhizobium sp. M7A.T.Ca.US.000.02.2.1
CTTCGGTACTGTGGACAACGACCTTCTCGCCAAGGAATTTTTGCGGCGTGGAAAAAACGGCCATGACGTTGAGTTCTTTGGCAAGCTCCGGCGCGGCAACGCCGTCGAGCACGGCCATCGGCCCCGCAGCGGTAAACACGATCGATCCCGTCTCGCGGTCGAACACGCGGATCTTGGCCGGCAGTTCGTATTGGCTGAGAAACGGATTGCCCGAGGCAACCTCCGTCCAGCCAAGCGTTTCAACGGCACCCGGTGCGCTGGACAGCCACAGGGCAAAGTCGTTGTAGGTCGGACCGTCCGCCCTGCACTCGATCAGCGCCGGAAGGTCGAGAGAGGCGGGGTCGAACTCCTGGCCCGCCGCCGGCGTCGCCAGAACAACCAGGGCCGCCAGGCAGCGACCGAAACCGCGCATCCGCCCTACTTGGCGCGGTTGCGCGCGGCCAGCGTCCTCAGCCGCAGCGCATTGAGACGGATGAAGCCGGCGGCGTCCTTCTGGTCGTAGGCGCCGCGGTCGTCTTCGAAGGTGACCAGCGCATCGGAGTAAAGCGTCTTCTTCGACTTGCGGCCGGTGACCATGACATTGCCCTTGTAGAGCTTGAGGCGCACCGTACCCTCGACGTCTTCCTGGCTCTTGTCGATCATCGCCTGAAGCATCAGGCGCTCGGGCGCGAACCAGAAGCCGTTATAGATCAGCTCGGCATAGCGCGGCATGAACTCGTCCTTGAGGTGGGCGGCCCCACGGTCGAGCGTGATCGACTCGATGGCCCGATGGGCCGCGATCAGGATGGTGCCGCCGGGTGTTTCGTAGACGCCGCGCGACTTCATGCCGACGAAGCGGTTTTCGACCAGGTCGAGCCGGCCGATGCCGTTGTCGCGGCCAAGATCGTTGAGTGCCGCCAGCATGGTTGCCGGCGACAATTTCTTGCCGTTCAGCGCGATCGGATCGCCCTTCAGGAATTCGATCTCGATCTCGGTGACGGTATCAGGCGCCTCCATCGGCGACACTGTGCGCTGGTGGACGAATTCGGGCGGCTCCACCCACGGGTCTTCCAGAACTTTGCCCTCGGAGGACGAATGCAAGAGGTTGGCATCGACGGAGAACGGCGCGTCGCCCTTCTTGTCCTTCGGCACCGGGATCTGGTGCTGCTCGGCGAAATTCATCAGGTCGGTACGCGACTTGAACGACCAGTCGCGCCACGGCGCGATGACCTTGATGTCGGGGTTCAGTGCGTAAGCCGAAAGCTCGAAGCGAACCTGATCGTTGCCTTTGCCGGTGGCGCCATGCGCGATCGCGTCGGCGCCGGTTTCCCGGGCTATATCGACCAGATGCTTGGAGATCAGCGGCCGTGCGATCGAGGTGCCGAGCAGGTAGGTGCCTTCATAGACGGCGTTGGCGCGGAACATCGGGAAGACGAAGTCGGACACGAATTCCTCGCGCACGTCGACGACGCGGATGTCCTTGATGCCCATCATCTCGGCCTTGCGACGGGCCGGCTCGAGTTCGCCGCCCTGGCCGAGATCGGCGGTGAAAGTCACGACTTCGGCGCCGAGTTCAGTCTGCAGCCATTTCAGGATGATGGATGTGTCGAGACCGCCTGAATAGGCAAGCACGACTTTTTTGACGTCTTTGGCCTTGGACATTTCTACTCCGTCGATGGCGGACGCCCCAGCCTGGGCGTCACGGATTGTCGCAGCGCCTTTTAGCAGGAACGGCAGAGCGAGCAAGCACGCGTGCATGCACGGCTTCTGGTCCAGCGCATGGCCGGGGGCGGCCGGCAGCGAAAACAATCTGCTGCAATCAAAGGCTGCATTTGCTGGAGGGACTTAATCAAGTTTTCACGCCGTGCCGCTAACACTTACGACAAAGCCGCCTTGACCACGTTCCGGGCGGCTTCTTGCCTGCTTTGTCGTGGGTGTCCTCGGACTCGGGCCGTTCTTGATGCGCGTAATATCATGCATCGCCATGGAGCATAATCTGTGGCTTGTCCTGCTGGCGGCGCTGATGTGCGTCACCGGCTGCTGGGTGACGATCGGCCTCTTCGACCGTTCGAGGAAAACCACCGGCGTGCAGATGAAGGGCTGGCTGTTCCTGACCGCGGTTGCCGCCGGCTCGTCGATCTGGTGCACCCATTTCATCGCCATGCTGGCCTACCAGCCCGGCGCGCCGATCACCTTCGATCCGGTCCTGACCATGGCATCCCTGGTCATCGCCATCATCGGCACCGGGCTGGGCTTCACCCTCGCATCCGGCAAGAGCCGGCGCCTGGCTCCGGAATGGGGCGGCATCGTCGTCGGCCTGGCGATCTCGGCCATGCACTACACCGGCATGATGGCTTATCACGTTGCCGGCATCGTCGAATGGGACGGCTCCTATGTCGTGGCCTCACTGGTCATCTCGGCCGTGTTCTCCGCCTTGGCCGTCGGCCATGCCGTGCGCCGGCCATACCGCTGGTCGCATTATCTCGCCATCGGGCTGCTGGTGCTGGCGATCGTCGGCCTGCATTTCACGGCTATGGCCGCGGTGGCGGTGACGCCGCTGTCCTTCATCAGCACAGGCACCAATCCCGATATTCTGGTGGCAATGGCGGTCGCCGTCGCCGTGGTCGGCCTGATCGTCGCGGCCACCGGCTTCGCCAGCTATCTGATCGATGAGCGTGGCCGTCTGGAGAGTTTCGAGCGGCTTCAGCATCTCGCCCTCAACGACGCCCTTACCGGCCTTCCCAACCGGGTTTCCTTCAACGACCGCCTCGACCATGAGATCGACCGGGCATGCGAGGGCGAGGACACAATGACGGCGGTCATCGTCATCGATCTCGACCGCTTCAAGGAGATCAACGACCTCAGGGGGCATGCGGCCGGCGACCAGGCGCTCAAGATCGTCGCCCGCAGGCTGTCGAGACTCATCGGCGAGGGCGAATTCGTCGCCCGGCTCGGCGGTGACGAGTTCGCCGCCATCAAGCGCTTCAAGGATCAGAAGGACCTTCTCGGGCTGGTCTCGCGGCTGGAGAAATCCCTGTTCGAGCCGTTGCGGCTCGACGATTTTGAAATCGCCGCCGGCGCCAGCATCGGCGTCGCCGTCTATCCGCGCGACGGGGCCGATCGCGAGCGGCTGGTCAGCAATGCCGATCTTGCCATGTACCGGGCGAAGAACGACGTCACGCGGGCCGTCTGCTTCTACGAATCCGCCATGGACGAGACGGCGCGGGCGCGCCGCGCCTTGGCCACCGACCTTCGCCAGGCGATCGACCGCGGCGAGCTTTCGCTGCACTATCAGGTGCAGACCTCGGTCCCGACCGGCGCCACCTGCGGTTACGAGGCGCTGCTGCGCTGGACCCATCCCGTGCATGGCATGATCCCGCCCGTCGAATTCATCCCGATTGCCGAAGAGAACGGCTCGATCATGGCGATCGGCGAATGGGTGCTGCGGACCGCGTGCCGGCAGGCGGCATCGTGGGGCAATGGCCACAAGATCGCGGTCAATTTGTCGCCGGTACAGTTCGCCCATGCCGATCTCGCCAAGCTCGTCCATCAGATCCTGATCGAGACCGGGCTGTCGCCAAAACGGCTGGAGCTGGAGCTGACCGAATCGACGATCGTCGCCGACAAGGTGCGTACGCTGCATGTCCTGCGCCAGATCAAGGCGCTGGGGGTGACGATCGCGATCGACGATTTCGGCACCGGCTATTCGTCGCTCGACACGCTGCGCTCGTTTCCCTTCGACAAGATCAAGCTCGACCGCTCATTCATGGCGGACGTCGAACGAAGCCCGCAGGCCAAGGCCATCATCCGGGCGGTGCTGACGCTGGGCCGCAGCCTCGACATTCCGGTGCTTGCCGAAGGCGTCGAGACGCACGTCCAGCTCACCATCCTGCAAGTCGAAGGCTGCAACGAGGCGCAAGGCTATTTCCTCGGCCGGCCCAAGCCGATCGACCAGATCACCGGGGACGCCGATGTCCGCAACGATCAACTCGTCGCGGAGGAGCCGGCGAGGATGCGGCTGAGCAGGCAGGCATAGGACGCCGCGGCCGCCGTCCAGCGAATGCATTGCAGACGCCTCTGGATCGAGATCAGGTCGCTGCTGTGTCTGGCATCGTCATGGCGCATCCTGTATAGGCCTCCCAATCCCTTGGGGCCGCTCATGTCGTTCATTCCAGACACCGCCACGCTGATCCAGTTCGCCATCGCCACGGTCATCCTGGCGATTACGCCGGGTCCGGACATGACCCTGTTCGTCTCGCGTACGCTGAGCCAGGGCCGTGCCACCGGCTTTGCCTCGATGGCCGGCGCGCTGTGCGGCACGCTGATCCACACCACGCTGGTGGTGGTCGGCGTCTCGGCGCTGATCGTCGCCTCGCCGATGGCTTTCTTCGTGCTGAAGATCTTTGGTGCCGGTTACCTCGTCTTCCTGGCCTGGCAGGCAATCACCAGGGGCTCGGCCTTTTCGCCGGAGAAGAAGACAGGCCCCGAGATTTCGCTGTTGCGCAGCTGGGCGGCGGGCCTCGGCGTCAACCTGCTCAACCCCAAGATCATCCTGTTCTTCATGACCTTCCTGCCGCAGTTCGTCTCCGCGCATGATCCGAACGCACCGGGAAAGCTGTTTTTCCTTGGGCTGATGTTCATCGTGCTGTCGGTGCCGGTGACGGTACCGATGGTGCTGGCGGCGGAAAAGTTTTCGGCGGCGATGAAGGCCAGCCCGCGCGTCACGCGGGTGGTCGACTATCTGTTTGCCGGCGTGTTCTCCGCCTTCGCCCTCAAGATCCTGACGGCCCAGGCGAAGTAGGCGCCGTCATCCTGTCTGGCCATCTTCTTTTGAGTCTGGTTCGCCTTGCCACCAGCTTGCGGCCCAGCGCCCGGCGCTGAGCCAATAAAAGATACCACCGACCATGCCGCTGCCGATCACGGCCATGATGGCGCTGGTGTCCCTGACGACGAAGGCGGTGTCATCGCTGTGGTCGGCAAGCCCGAGGAAAACACCGGCAACCACCGCGCCTGCCAGCGCATAGAACAGCCAGTCGCGCCGGCCGAGGATTTCGGCGAGCAGGATGACGACAGAGGCCGGCATCAGGGCGAAATAGGCGACGAACAGGGCGGCGAAGGGAATTGAGAAATACAGGGAAGCCGTCGCCGTCGGATGCGCATGCTCCGGCGTGTAGCCGAGCGATGCCAGCAACAGGATATTGAGGAAGGCGCTCGCCGCCAGCGAGGCGACGGCATAGCCGAACAGGATGACGGTGAAACGGACGAGGTAACCGACGAGACGCGCCATCAATCCCGGCCCAGAGTCTGTCGCGTGCCGGATCTGCGTCCAGCCAGAAGCCAGTAGACCGAACCGGCGGCGATGCCGGCGGTGGCGAGAAAACCCAGAAAGCCCGGATTGAAGACAAAGCTGCTGGCCGAGCGCGGCATGGATACGCCAAAGGCGATGGACGTGATCGCACCCGTGGCGGCGAAATAGAACCATCCCCGCAGCGAAAACCGTTCGGCGACGAAGAGCGCCGGACCGACGATCAACAGCGCGCCGATCATCACGGTCAACACGGCGAGCGGGAACGAGCCCAGCCAGTCGAAGGCGAAAATGATGGACCAATTGCCGTCCTCGATGCCTTCCAGAAGAGCGATCAGCAGCACCGGCACCAGGATCGAAGTCAGCACCGCGGCGACATAGCCGACCGCCATGATGGCGAAGCGTCTTAGCCAGGCGACGGGGCGGCTCACGCCTCGCCGTGCCCCGCTATCATCATCGCTTCCAGCGCCAGCCGGTCGACCTTGCGCATGCGCTCGGAGTCGGATTTGAGCTGGCCGCAGGCGGCGAGGATGTCGCGGCCGCGCGGCGTGCGGATCGGCGAGGCATAGCCGGCATTGTTGATGTAATCGGCGAATTTCTCGATCGTCTCCCAGTCCGAGCACTGGTAGTTGGTGCCCGGCCACGGGTTGAACGGGATCAAATTGATCTTGGCCGGAATGCCCTTGAGCAGCTTGATCAGTCCCTTGGCGTCCTCGATGGAATCGTTGACGTCCTTCAGCATCACGTATTCGAAAGTGATGCGCTTGGCGTTGGACAGGCCGGGATAGGCGCGGCAGGCGGCGATCAGTTCGTTGAGCGGATACTTCTTGTTGATAGGCACCAGCAGGTCGCGCAGATCGTCATTGGTGGCATGCAGCGAGATCGCCAGCATGACGCCGATCTCTTCGCCGGTGCGGAAGATTTCCGGCACGACGCCGGAGGTCGACAGCGTGATGCGGCGCTTCGACAAGGAAAGGCCGTCACCGTCGGAAGCGATCAGCAGCGCCTTCTTGACCGCTTCGAAATTGTAGAGCGGTTCGCCCATGCCCATCATGACGATGTTGGACACTTTGCGGCCCTCGGCCGGCACGATGGCGCCGTCGGGCGTGTCGCGGTCGGGAAAATCGCCGAGCCGGTCGCGGGCGGTGAGCAGCTGGGCGAGGATCTCCTCAGCCGTCAGATTGCGCACCAGCTTCTGCGTGCCGGTGTGGCAAAACGAGCAGGTCAGCGTGCAGCCCACCTGCGAGGAGATGCACAGCGTGCCGCGACCCTCTTCGGGAATGTAGACAGTCTCGATCTCGACCGGCCGGCCGGCGCCGCGCGGCGGAAAGCGGAACAGCCATTTGCGCGTGCCGTCGGCGGAAATCTGCTCCTCGACGATCTCGGGCCTGGCGACGGTGAAGTGCTTGTCCAGTTCGGCGCGCAGATCCTTGGAAATGTTGAACATGCCGGCGAAATCGGAGACGCCGCGCACATACATCCAGTGCCACAGCTGCTGGGCGCGCATTTTCGCCTGGCGCTCGGGCACAGTGCCTGATGCAACCAGAGCCTCGGCGAGCTCGACCCGCGTCAGGCCGATCAGCGACGGCTTTTCGGGCTGTGCCGCGCGGGCGCGCAACGCGTCGCGGGCGCCGTCAGTGGTGAGATCGAATGAAAGGGTCATGGTTGCACTGATATAAGCGGTTTGCGGCCGATTTCACGCATCGTGCCGGAAAGGAAGCGCGGCGCATAGCACAGGTTGAGGGCAGAGTCATGGGTTGTGCCGGTTTAACCTCTGGCCTGCACGTGTTAGGGCTCGATACTCCCCGCTCGAGGACAGACATGGCCGGCACATCGCGAAGATATCCCATGCTGCGGCGTTCGCGCGCGATGTGGGGCTCACGGCGGGTGTGGCAGCCGCGCCTGGTGTTCTGGGCCGGGGCGCTTGGCATCGGTGTGATCAGCGTGCTGTTCGCGGTGCTGGCGGACAGGGCGCAGGAACTGTTTCACCTGATGACAGGAGACGCAGGTGGCTGGCGTTTCTATCTGCCGCTTGCCGTTACGCCGTTGGGTTTCGTGCTGTGCGCCTGGCTTGCCCACACCTTCTTTCCCGGCTCGCAAGGCAGCGGCATTCCGCAGGCGATCGCCGCCCGCCATCTTCGCGACGACGAGGACCGCGGCCACATCCTGTCCCTCAAACTGGTGGTCGGCAAAATCATGCTCACCATCGTCGGCCTGTTCTGCGGCGCCTCGATCGGCCGCGAGGGTCCGACCGTGCAGGTCGGCGCGTCGCTGATGCTGCAGGCGGCGCGCTGGGGCGGCATGGTGCAGGCGCGGGGCCTGATCCTGGCCGGGTCGGCCGCCGGTATCGCCGCCGCCTTCAACACGCCGCTGGCCGGCATCGTCTTCGCCATCGAGGAGATGGGCCGCACCTACGAGGCGCGTACCAACGGGCTGGTGCTGACGGCGGTGATCCTGGCCGGCCTCGCCTCGCTCGGCCTGCTCGGCAACTACACCTATTTCGGCGTCGCCAAGGACACGATCTCGTTTGCCGCCGAGTGGCCGCTGGTGATCGCCTGCGGCGTCATCGGCGGCGGGCTCGGCGCGCTGTTTTCGCTGCTGGCGTTGAAGGCGACACGCCGGATCCGGCGCTGGAACACTGGGCAGCCCTTGCAGCGCGCTTTGCTGGTCGCGGCCGTCTGCGGGCTGCTGGTTGCAGTGATCGGCATCGCCTCGGGCGGGCTGACCTTCGGCACCGGTTACGTGCAGGCACGGGGCGCCGTCGAAGGCACGCCGCTGCCATGGTTCTTCTTTGCCGAAAAGTTCCTGGCGGGACTGCTGTCGATGATCTCGGGCATTCCGGGCGGCATCTTCGCGCCCTCGCTGGCGGTCGGCGCCGGCATCGGCAGTTCGCTCGGCCTCCTCTTCGGCGCCAGCACGGGGGCTGCGGCACTGCTCGGGATGGCCGGCTATTTCGCCGGGGTGGTGCAGGCGCCGATGACGGCCTTCGTCATCATCCTGGAGATGACGGGCAATCACGACAATGTCATCGCGCTGATGCTGGCCTCGATGCTGGGCTACGGTACGGCGCGGATGATCTCGCACGAACCGCTCTACCACGCGCTGTCGCGTGTTTTCATCGCCGAGGCGATCCGGCGGCGGCGGGCGGAGGCCGGGCCGGGATCGGCGCAAGGCTGAAAGCAAAAGGCCGGGCTTTGCGGCCCGGCCTTTCATTCAAAGCGAAGTGAGTGCTTGCACTCCTTGCCTATTTGCACTTGGCAATCGACGTCAGCGCTGCCGAAATACCTTTCAGCGAGAAGACATAGGAGGTGGGATTGCCGCGGCCGGACTTCGCCGTCACCTTCATGTCGGTGCCGGTCTTCATGGCGGCGATCAGCACCGGCTCCTCGGCGGCATTCTCGACCCAGGCCGATTTGCCGCGGGTGAACATCGAAAACGTCTTCTTGTCGATGGTCACGGTGGCCTTGGAGCCGTCCTGAAAATTGTAGCCGGCAATGAATTGCGGCTCGTAGGACACTTGCTGGCCGGGCCGCTGGCTGACGAAGAAGAACATGTCGCCATGGTCGAGCGTCGGCGGCTGCTTGTCGGTCGGCACGGTCAGGACATAGCAGACCTTGCCGCCCGATGCCTGGTAACTGTAGGTGCCCCAGGCATTGTGCTGGCCGATCTTGGTCGCCGACTGCGCCAGCGCCGGCGCTGCCACGGCCACCAGGACCAGGCTTGAAACTAGTGCAATTAATCCGCGCATCGCTTTTCCCGTATTCCAAATGGTGCGGAGGCAGGCCGGCTTGGCGTCCTGCCCGTCGCTTCATTTTGATTTAATCTGGGTTACCAAACGGTGAATTTCCGAAGAGAAAAGGATCCTCACCCGAGGAAACCGCCGCCATTCCCGCGCCGCCGCCTTGCGAGCGGCTGGCGCGACATCCCTTTGGCGACTTGGAGGCCACGAAAGCGGCAAGAGTTTGACTTTTTACGCTGCCGCAGAAAGCCGGCTTCAACGGCGTTCCGTGCGTGAGTTCAGCCCTTGTCGGCCATGGCGTCCCTGGCGGCTTGCCGGTGCGCAGTGGTGATGTGGGCACTGACGGCGGTGATCGCGGCGGTGAGCACGGCGATGTCGTCGGTGAAGCCAAGCCCGAAGACGAAGTCGGGGATGACATCCACCGGCAGCACGAAATAACCGAGCGCGGCCAGCAGAATGCCTTTGGCGCGCAGCGGGGTGTTCTTGTCCATGGCGCAGTAGTAGGCGGCCACGACCTCTTCCATGTAGGGGATCTGCCGCGCGGCCTTCTTGGCTGTGCGCCAGAATTTCTCGCGCACTTCGCTCTCGTCTGCCAGCTTGCCGCCAAAGCCGAAGAAATCAAAACCGGATTGTTGCGCCATCAGTGTCTCCTTGCGAGCGCCCATGAGCATCCGGCGCATGCCCGCGGGGGAAAATGTGGTGAAACCCGACCCCGGCTACAAGATGCCGGTGCCGATTTGGGCTTGTCGAGGCGATACCAGGCCTCAGGCGCCGGCAAAACGGTTCATTTTCTTGGCCAGATCGATATCGAGCGCGGTGACGCCGCCGGCGTCGTGAGTGTTCAGCGTCACATCGACGGTCTTGTAGACATTCGACCAGTCGGGATGATGGTCCATCGTCTCGGCGGCAAGCGCGACGCGGGTCATGAAGGCGAAAGCCTCGGAGAAATTCGCGAAGGTGAATGTGCGCTTGATGGAAGCGCCGTCTACCGCCAGCGCCCAGCCGTCAAGACCGGTCAATGCGGCTTCAGCGGCTTGCCTGCCCAGTTTCTCTCTCGCCATGTCCATATCCTGTGCTATTCGAAAACGACCCTCACCATAGCGACGGATCGATGAGCGCGAAGCCCATAAACTCCATTCTCTTCGTCTGCCTCGGCAATATCTGCCGGTCGCCGCTGGCGGAAGGTGTCTTCCGCGCGGTTTGGGCCGAGCGCGGGTCGACCCGGGATATCCTGCTCGATTCAGCGGGAACCAGTGACTGGGAGGCCGGCTCTGCCCCCGATCGACGCGCGATCGCGATCGCGGTGCGGCACGGCGTCGACATTTCCGGACAGAGGGCGCGCAAGGTCACGCCGCAGGACCTCCACCGTTTCGACCTGATCCTCGGCATGGACCGGTCGAATGTCGCCGACCTGAAGGCGCTGGCGCCGGCAGCCGTGCAGGACCGCATCCATCTGTTCCTGGAGTTCGCGCAGGGAAAGGCACGCGACGTGCCGGATCCTTATCATGACGAGGCAGAAGCCTTCGCTTCCGCCTACCGCATGATCCGCGAGGCGTCGGAGGCGCTGGCGACAAGGCTGGAGGCGCGGGCGTCCGTGCCTGACAGCGGCCAGGCTTCCTCGACGATGTAGGGTCCGCCGCCGACCGAATCGCGCGACGACATCAGCACGAAACGGCCGATGCGGAACGGCAGCGTCGAGAAATTGCCGCGCGCCGACAGATATTGGGCGACGTCCAGCGGGGTCGAATTGCGTAAGCGTGCCAGCGTGACATGCGGCATGAACTTGCGGGGATCGGCCGGGATGCCGAGCCGCTGGCAGATGCGGTCGATCTCGCACTGAAGGGCGGCCAAACCGGGCGAGGCGGAAGCGCCGGCCCACACCGCATGCGGCTTCTTCTGGCCGAAAGCGCCGACGCCGGACAGCGCCAGCGAGAAGGAAGGGCGGTGGACGCGGTCGAGCGCGTTGGCGATCTCGTCGGCGACATGGCCGGGGACATCGCCGATGAAGCGCAGCGTCAGATGGTAGTTTTCGACATCGATCCAGCGGGCTCCCGGCAAGCCGCCCCGCAGCAGGGACAGCGAAAGGGCAGCGTCACGCGGAATTTCGAGGGCGGTGAAAAGACGCGGCATGAAGAGCCTCCCTTCCTCGAATCGAACTGTGATCCCCAGCGAATCATCGATAGTCAAACGGAGCAAGAGGTTTGTTGGCCACAGTCCCTGTTAAAAAGCCCCCTGCGCGGAAACAGTTCCAATCTGCTAGGAATCGCCCGGCACTGCAGCGATCACCTTCTCGACCGTCGGCAGGATGCGTTCGACTATCTGGTCGACGCCTTCAACGCTCGGATGCAGGCCGTCCTCGAGTTGCATGCCGGGCTGGCCGGCGACGCCGTCGAGAAAGAACGGGTAGAGCACGACGTCGTATTTCTTCGCCAGGTCCGGAAAAATGGCGTCGAACGCATTCTGGTAGTCGGGGCCGAGATTGGGTGCGGCACGCATGCCGGCCAGAAGCACGGCAATCTTGCGCTGCTTCAGCTTGCTCAGCATCTCGTCGAGGTTCTTCCTGGTGATGTCGGGCGAAACGCCGCGCAGCATGTCGTTGGCGCCGAGTTCGAGGATGACCAGTTGCGTGCCGTCGGGCACCGACCAGTCGAGCCGCGCCAGGCCACCGCTCGTCGTGTCGCCGGAAACGCCGGCATTGGCGACGCTCACATCATGGCCTTTGGCGCGAAGGGCAGCCTGCAGCCTGTCGGTAAAGCCCTGGTCCGGCCCAAGGCCATAGCCCGCCGTCAGGCTGTCGCCGAAGCCGACGATTTTGAACGGCTCGGCACGCGCTGACCGCATGGCGCCGCAAATGGCGAGGAAAACCATGAGGCCTGCGGCAATACTGCGTTTGAAAGACATGCGGCAGGCCCCATATGAGCTAGGAATTCTTCAGTCGACGGCTTCCGGCAAGCAGAGCCTTCCCAGATTATAGGACGATTTCATTTTGACAGAAGCCGTCATCGCGCTGAAAGATGTATCCCTGACCCTTGGCGAGGGCGCTTCATCGGTCCATGTGCTGAAGGGTGTCAGCCTTGATGTGGCGACCGGGGAGGCGACCGGCATCGTCGGGCCTTCGGGCTCCGGCAAGTCGACATTGCTGATGGTCCTGGCAGGCCTGGAAAGGGTCGATTCGGGTACGGTCCGAATCGCTGGTGAGTTGCTCAACGGCAAAAGCGAGGACCAGATTGCTTCGTTTCGAGGCCGAAACATTGGCATCGTGTTCCAGTCCTTTCATCTCATTCCCAACATGACGGCGCTCGAAAATGTCGCGGTGCCGCTGGAACTGGCCGGCCATGCCGATCCGTTTTCGGTGGCGGCGCGCGAGCTGGCGGCGGTTGGCCTCAGCGACCGCGTCACCCACTATCCCGGCGAATTGTCGGGCGGCGAGCAGCAGCGCGTGGCGATCGCCCGCGCATTGGCGCCGTCGCCGCGCATCTTGATCGCCGACGAGCCGACCGGCAATCTCGACCAGGCGACCGGGCGGCAGGTCGCCGACCTCCTGTTTGCCAAAGCGGCCGAGCGCGGCATGACACTGGTGCTTGTGACCCATGATCCGGCGCTCGCGGCACGCTGTTCGCGCCAGGTATCGATGCGCTCGGGCCGGATCGAGGCGCCGGCGCCCGTCAAGGTGACGGCCTGATGCCGCTGTCCCGGACGTTGAGGCTCGCGGTCCGCTTCTCGCTGCGCGAGATGCGCGGCGGCCTGTCCGGCTTCCTGATCTTCCTCGCCTGCATCGCGCTCGGCGTCGCGGCCATCGGCGGCGTCAACTCGGTGGCGCGTTCGGTCACCGCCGGTGTCGCAAATCAGGGCCAGACGCTGCTGGGCGGCGACCTTCGCTTCGAGATCAACCAGCGTGACGCCAGCCAGGCGGAGCGCAGCTTCCTTGACGGGCTCGGCACAGTTTCCCGGACCGCCAGCATGCGTTCGATGGCGCGTCTGGCCGACGGATCCGACCAGGCGCTGGTCGAGGCCAAGGCGGTCGACCATGCCTATCCTCTCTATGGCGCGCTGGAGACCGAGCCGGCACTGTCGAAACAGGAACTGTTCGGCGAAGAGTTCGGCGTCTTCGGCGCGGCGGCACCCGATCTCCTGTTCGAGCGGCTGCATGTCAAGATCGGCGACCGGCTGAAGCTCGGCACCGCCACTTTCGAACTGCGCGCCAGGCTGGTCGCCGAACCGGACGCCGTGTCCGACGGTTTCGGCTTCGCGCCAAGGCTGATGATCTCGACGGACGGGCTGGCGGCCACTGGACTGATCCAGCCGGGCAGCCTGGTCGAGAATGCCTACAAGATCCGCCTACCGGCAGACGCCGACGAGGCGCGACTGAAGGGCGTCCAGGACCAGGCGGCCACGGATTTCCCCGAAGCAGGCTGGTCGATCCGCACACGCAGCAACGCGGCGCCCGCGCTGTCGTCGAACATTGAACGTTTCTCTCAGTTCCTGACCCTGGTCGGGCTGACGGCGCTGGTGGTCGGCGGTGTGGGCGTCGCCAATGCGGTGCGCGCCTATCTCGACGGCAAGCGCGGCGTGATCGCCACCTTCAAGAGCCTGGGCGCTTCGGGCGGCTTCGTCTTTGCCGTCTATCTGGTGCAGATCCTGATCATTGCCGCATTGGGCATCGTGCTGGGCCTTGTGCTCGGCGCGCTGATGCCGTTCGCAGCGAGTGCGGCCTTGCAATCCGTCATTCCGGTGCCGGCCGCAGGCGGCTTCTATCCCGGCGCGCTCGGCATGGCGGCGCTGTTCGGCCTGCTGGTGACGTTGGCTTTCGCGCTGCTGCCGCTCGGCCGCGCCCGCGATGTGCCGGCAACCGCGCTGTTTCGCGAGATGGGGCTGGAAGGCCGCAGCTTGCCGCGCCCCGCCTATGTCGCGGCGGCCATAGGCATCGCGCTGTTGCTGGCGGCGCTGGCCATTCTGTTTTCCGGCGACCAGCGCATCGCCTCGATCTTTGTCGGCGCTACCGTCTTCGCCTTCCTGGTGCTGCGCGTGGTCGGCGCACTGGTGCAATGGGCGGCCAGGAAGAGCCCGCGCGTGCGCTTCGTGGCGCTCAGGCTCGCTATCGGCAACATCCATCGGCCAGGCGCGCTGACGCCATCGGTGGTGCTGTCCTTGGGGCTCGGCCTGACGCTGCTGGTGACGCTGGCGCTAATCGACGGCAATCTCAGGCGGCAGATCTCCGGCAGCCTGCCGGAACGGGCGCCGAACTTCTTCTTCGTCGACATCCAGAGCGCCGATGTCGCGTCGTTCTCGGCGCTGATCGGCAAGCAGGCGCCGCAGGGTGTGCTGGCCAAGGTGCCGATGCTGCGCGGCCGGGTGATGGCGCTGAACGGTATCGATGTCGACAAGGTGAAGGTGCCGGCGGAAGGCGCCTGGGTGCTGAGGGGCGACCGCGGCCTGACCTATGACACCAGGCAGCCGGAGAACGCGACGTTGACCGAGGGCAGTTGGTGGCCCGAAAATTACAGCGGCGAGCCGCTGGTTTCGTTTTCGGCGCAGGAAGGCAAGGAGATCGGGCTGAAGCTCGGCGATACCATCACCGTCAACGTGCTCGGACGCAATGTCACCGCCAGGATCGCCAATTTCCGCCAGGTCGAGTGGGAGACGATGGGCATCAATTTCGTCATGGTGTTCTCGCCCAACACATTCGCGGGCGCCCCGCATGGCTGGATGGCGACGCTGACCGAAAAGAGTACCTCGACGGCCGACGACGCCCGCATCCTCAACGCCGTCACCCGCGCCTTCCCGGCGGTGACGACGGTGCGGGTCAAGGACGCGCTCGATGTCGTCAACCGGCTGGTCGGACAGCTCGGCTCGGCGGTCCGAGCCGCGGCCGGCGTGGCGCTGATCGCTTCGGTGCTGGTGCTGGCCGGCGCGCTCGCCGCCGGCAACCGGGCGCGCATCCATGATGCGGTGGTGCTGAAGACGCTGGGGGCGACACGCACGACGCTGATATCGGCCTTCTCGCTCGAATACATGCTGATCGGACTGGCCACCGCCATCTTCGCGCTGGCGGCGGGCAGTGCGGCGGCCTGGTTCGTCGTCGCGCGCATCATGACATTGCCGTCGCATTTCATGCCCGAGGTGGCAGTGGCGACCATTCTGTTTTCGCTGGTGATCACGGTCGGCATTGGTCTTGCCGGCACCTGGCGGGTGCTCGGCCACAAGGCAGCACCGGTGCTGCGCAATTTGTGACGACAGGCCCGGAAATGGGCATCCTGGATTAAATCTTGGTAAGAAAGCCCTCCGAAAAGCCGAGGAATCGGCACTTCGCCCTCTCACGAACCGTTACATCCGGTTACGGACTTGTTCTTGACGCGAATAACCATCATATTTCGCCACAGGCATGCTGGAGCCCTGCCAGCGGCGCCTGGATCCGGAAGGACCTGACACCCGACGGGGCAGAAGCAATAGAGGACTACAATGGCTGATCCCATTCGCAACTACCAGACGCGCGCCGTGCCCGGCGTCAGCGTCGGTGCCGACATCGATCAGGGCCTGCGCGCCTATATGATCAGGGTCTACAATCTGATGGGGCTTGGCCTCCTCATCACTGGTCTTGCCGCGATCGGCACGATCATGCTGGCCACCACCACCGATCCGGCTTCGGCTGTCGCGACGCTGCCAAGCGGCGAGATGCTGACCTCCTTCGGCTACGCGATCTTCGGCTCGCCGCTGCGCTGGGTGGTGATGCTGGCGCCGCTGGCTGCCGTGCTGTTCCTGTCGTTCCGCGTTCAGTCGATGAGCGTTTCGGCGGCGCAGACGACGTTCTGGGTCTATGCTGGTCTCGTCGGCCTGTCGCTGTCTTCGATCTTCCTGGTCTACACCACGGCCAGCATCTCACAGACCTTCTTCGCCACGGCCGCCGCCTTCGGTGCGCTGTCGCTGTTCGGCTACACCACCAAGCGCGACCTGACGGCGATGGGCTCGTTCCTGATCATGGGCGTGTTCGGCATCATCATCGCGTCGGTGATCAATATCTTCCTGCAGTCGTCGGCGCTGTCCTTTGCCGTGTCGGCGATCGGCGTGCTGGTCTTCGCGGGCCTGACCGCCTATGACACGCAGAAGATCAAGGAGATGTATTTCGAGGGCGACACTTCCGACGTCGCCGGCCGCAAGGCGATCATGGGCGCTCTGACGCTCTATCTCGACTTCATCAACCTGTTCATGTTCCTGCTGCAGTTCATGGGCGACCGCCGCTAAAGCGGCATTGGACCATCAACTTCCGGAAGGGCGGCCCAACGGCCGCCCTTTTCTTTTGTCTTGGCCTTTGCTGTTATTACGAGCAGAGAAACGGCATGCATAAACAATGAGCAATATTGCGATCCGGCCCGCCACGGTGGCCGACCTCGACAGCGTCACGGACATCTATGCCGATGCGGTGACCCAAGGCACGGCGAGCTATGAGCTGGAGCCGCCGAGCCGTGCGGAGATGGATGTTCGATTCGACAGCCTGACGGCCGGCGGCTTTCCTTACCTGGTGGCGGAGAAGGACGGGACCGTTCTCGGCTACGCCTATGCCGGCGCCTTCCGGCCACGCCCGGCCTATCGCTTCATCGTCGAGGATTCGGTCTATGTCGCGCCCGAGGCCAAGGGCCAGGGCGTCGGGCTCAAGCTGATGCAAAGCCTGATCGAGGCAGTGACGACGGCGGGCTTTCGCCAGATCATCGCGGTGATCGGCGATGGCCGTCCCGACAGCGCCTCGGTGCGGTTGCACGAAAAGCTCGGCTTTCGCCATTCGGGACGCCTTGAAGGTTCCGGCTACAAGCATGGGCGCTGGCTGGACACCGTGTTCATGCAGCTGTCGCTGAATGGCGGTGCGACGCTGCCGCCGGATCCCGAATCGCTGCCGGAGCGGAAGTTTCGTCTTAGGGGGAACTGAAGAATTGAAGAATTGAAGAATTGAAGAATTGAAGAATTGAAGAAGATAGCGTCAGGCGCCGAGTGCCTTTTCATCAATTCATCAATTCTTCAATTCATCAATTCTTCAGCTCTTCAATTCCCCTGCTCTAATTCCCCAACTCAGGCTTCGACCAGCTTCAGCTTGCTGTCGAACACACCAAGCACGCGGCCGAGTTCCTGGCCGCGCTTCAGGATGCGGCCGCCGGCGGCGATGACGGCAAAAGCGCCCTGCTTGCGGGCCAGTTTCGGATCCTTGACGATCTGGAACAGCGGCACTTCGCTGGTGCGGCGGAATACGGAAAACACAGCGCGGTCCGCAAGATGATCGATGGCGTAGTCGCGCCATTCATTGGCGGCGACCATGCGGCCGTAGAGCCTGAGGATCTGGTCCAACTCGCGGCGGTCGAACCGCACCGGCTGATCGAGACGTTCGCGTCGCGCCTCGTGCAGCGGGATCAATATCGCGGATGCATCCCCATCCCCCGTCCCGCCGCTGTCATCGGTCATGCCTCGATCCTTCAAAATGAATCTTTGCCAACCAAAGTTGGCGTGTTCGCGACTGAATTGCAAGCCCAGCGAACCGAGCCCCGCGCCGCGCTGTTTCCGTTACGTCCAGTCACTTTTATGAAACGCCGTGTTGGAATTGGTGATGTTCCGCCACATTTCTGCCTTTTTTTATCCGCGCTCATGCCCCAATGTCCGACGAATTTACCGGTGTTGCCTGAGACGGTTCGGTCCGGCACCGGCTCGTAAACCCCAAGCCCCCCGCCCACGGGTC